>NZ_JASJXB010000003.1:0-320356 GCF_035018885.1 Variovorax sp. LG9.2
CTCCCACCCATCTCCCATGAAAAGCTCCCGCGCGATCGATCAGCAATCCTTTCAGCGCGCGCTGAGTCGCAACGTCAAGCTGCCCCTTGTCGCCGGGCTGGCAGGCGCGGTCACGTTCGTGGCCTTGATCCTCTATCTTTTGTCGGTGATCGGTTGGGTCGAACACACCGACCAGGTCACCCGGAGCGCGACAGAGGCGCAGCGCCTCACCGTCGATCTCGAATCGGGCATGCGGGGCTTCCTCATCACCGGAGAGCCAAGTTTTCTCCAACCCTACGACGCCGCCCAAGCACGCATCGGCCCCGAGTTGGCCGCATTGCGGCTGCTGGTGTCCGACAACGCGCAGCAGGTGTCGCGCGTCGACCGCATCGCGGCCACACAAAAGAGCTGGGATGCCTACGCATCCGAGCTGATCGCGTTGCGGCGCGCCGGTCAGGACTACCGCACGGCCGTGACGGCCGGCCGTGGCAAATCACTGAGCGATGCCATGCGAGCCGAGTACGGCGCCTTCATTTCCACCGAACAGGCTTTGCGTTTTCAGCGCAACAACGAAGCGCACAACACCAGCATTGCAGTGGTGGTGGCCTATGTGCTGTTCAGCCTGATCCTCACCGGCTATCTGGCGTACTTCGGACGCCGGCAACTCACCGAGCTGTCAACCAACTACGGCGCCGCGCTCGACGAACAAACCGCGCACGCCGAGGTGCTGCAACAGCAGGCCTGGCTGCGCAGTTCGCAGACAGAATTGGCGGCCGAAATTGTCGGCCAGCTCAGCGCGCAGGAGCTCGGTCGCAAGGCGCTCGCGTTCTTCGCGCGACAGCTCGGCAGCACTGTCGGTGCGCTCTATGTGCGCGAGCCGAACGGCAGGCTTCGCCGTGCCTCGAGCTACGGTTTTTCGGCCGAGGCCGAGGCCAGCTCGCAGACCTTCTCGTCGACCGAAAGCCTGCTCGGACAGGTTGCCATCGAGCGCCGCACGATGCTGGTCGAACCAGTGACGGCCGACTACCTGAAGGTGAATACCGGCCTGGGCGCCATGTCGCCGCGCGCCGCGCTGTTGCTGCCGATTGCCAACGATGGGTTCGTCAACGGTGTGCTCGAACTTGGCCTGATGACCAAGCCCGACGCGCGTGCATCTGCGCTGCTCGACTCGGTGTCGGGCACGCTTGGCAGCGCCGTGGCCGCCGCGCGCTATCGCGAGCAGCTGCAAGACGTACTGGCCGAAACGCAGCAACTCAACGAGGAGCTGCAAGTCCAGCAGGAAGAGTTGCGCACCGCCAACGAAGAGCTGGAAGAGCAATCGCGCGTGTTACGCCAATCGCAGGCAACGCTTGAAAACCAGCAGGCCGAGCTGGAGCAAACCAACAGCCAGTTGTCGGAGCGAACCGAGGCACTCGACCAGCGCAATCTGGCTCTGCGCCGCGTGCAACGCGACCTGAACGAACGGGCCGAAGAACTGCAGCGCGCCAGTCGCTACAAGTCGGAATTTCTGGCAAACATGTCGCACGAGCTGCGCACGCCGCTCAACAGCGCTCTCATCCTCGCCAAGCTGCTGGGCGACAACCCGATGGGCAACCTCAGTGCCGAGCAGGTCAAGTTCGCCGAATCGATCTACGCCTCGGGCAACGACCTGCTGCTGTTGATCAACGACATCCTGGACATCGCCAAGGTCGAGGCCGGCAAGATGGAACTGGTGGCCGAAGACGTGCCGGTGTCACGCCTGACCGACAGCCTCGCGATGACCTTCACGCCGCTCGCCAAGCAGAAAAGTCTGGGCTTCCGGCTCGACCTGCAGCCGGGCGCGCCGACGAGCCTCAACACCGACCGCCAGCGGCTCGAGCAGATCCTCAAGAACCTGTTGTCGAACGCGCTCAAGTTCACCGAACGCGGCGAGGTGGTGCTGGGTGTTTCGGCTGCACCCGAGGGTGGCGTGGCGTTCTCCGTGAGCGACTCGGGCATCGGCATCCAGGCCGATCAGCAGGAGGTGGTCTTCGAAGCTTTTCGCCAGGCAGACGGCACCACCAGCAGGCGCTATGGCGGCACCGGCTTGGGCCTGTCGATTTCGCGTGACCTGACGCATCTGCTGGGTGGCACGCTCGAAGTGGAGAGCGAGCCGGGTCATGGAAGTACGTTCACGCTGAGGTTGCCCGCCGCATTGCCGTCGGAGCCGGCGGAATTGCCGGTGCGTAGCGCGCATTCGGGCGCCGGGCAGGTGCTTGCCTCCGCACCTTCACCTTCACCTTCGCCCTCACGTACGCGGGCAGCCAAGTCCACGGCGCGGGCGATGTCGACGCCGCTCACTCCTGGCCCCGCTGCGCCGCCCCGCCCCGTACTGCCCACCTTCGCCGACGATCGCGCCTTGCCGCGTGACCAGGCGCGCCGCGTGCTCGTCATCGAAGACGAGCCGCAGTTCGCGCACATCCTCTACGACCTCGCGCACGAGCTCGGCTACAGCTGCCTGGTGGCGCACGGCGCAGCCGATGGCTTCGCCCTCGCGACTCAGTTCGTGCCCGACGCCATCCTGCTCGACATGCGGCTGCCCGACAGCAGCGGCCTCAACGTGTTGCAGCACCTCAAGGACGATCCGCAGACGCGGCACATCCCGGTCCATGTGGTGTCGGCGCAAGACCAGTCGGAAGCCGCGCTGCACATGGGCGCAATCGGCTACGCGTTGAAGCCCACTTCGCGCGACCAGCTCAAGCAAGTGTTCAAGAAGATTGAAGACAAGCTGTCGCAAAAGGTCAAGCAGGTGCTGCTGGTGGAAGACGACGCACTGCAGCGCGAAAGCGTAATCAAGCTCATTGGCGACGACGACGTGGCGATCACTGCGGTCGCGTCCGGCGAAGAGGCGATGAAGCTGCTGCGCAACCGCGTGTTCGACTGCATGATCACCGACCTTCGCTTGCCCGATATGCAAGGCAGCGAGTTGCTCAAGCGCATGGCGACCGAGGAGATCTCGTCGTTTCCGCCGGTCATCGTCTACACCGGGCGCAACCTCACGCGCGACGAAGAAGCCGAGCTGCTGCGCTACTCGCGCTCCATCATCATCAAGGGTGCGCGCTCGCCGGAGCGGTTGCTCGACGAAGTCACGCTGTTTTTGCACAAGGTGGAATCGGAGCTGTCGAGCGAAAGGCAAACGATGCTCAAGACCGCCCGCGGCCGCGACCGCGTTTTCGAAGGCCGCCGCATCCTGCTGGTCGATGACGACGTGCGAAACATCTTCGCCCTGACCAGCGCACTGGAGCAACGCGGCGCCATCGTGGAGATCGGACGCAACGGCCTCGAAGCGCTCGCCAAGCTCGACAGCGTGCCCGACATCGACCTTGTGCTGATGGACGTGATGATGCCGGAGATGGACGGCCTCGAGGCCACGCGGCGGATTCGCCAAGACAAGCGTTTCGACAATCTGCCGGTGATCGCCGTCACGGCCAAGGCGATGAAAGACGACCAGGAACAATGCCTGGCTGCAGGTGCCAACGACTACCTTGCAAAGCCCGTCGACCTCGATCGGCTCTTCTCGCTGTTGCGCGTGTGGATGCCCAAGATGGAACGGCTATGACCTCGCTGCCCCCGGCTTCCGCCCACCCTCCTCCCGCGCTCGTGCCGCCCGGCAACGACGAGATCGACCTTCGCCTGCTGATGGAGGCGATCTACCTCAAGTACAGCTACGACTTCCGTGACTACACCGGCGCCTCGCAGAAGCGTCGCGTGACCTACGCGCTGACGCAGTTGGGCTTGTCCTCGGTTTCCGCGCTGCAGGACCAGGTGCTGCGAGAGCCGGCGATCTTCACGCGGCTGCTGCAGTACCTCACCATTCCGGTCAGCGAAATGTTTCGCGACCCGAGCTACTTTCTGGCACTGCGGCGGCAGGTGGTTCCGGTGCTGCACACCTACCCTTCCATCAAGGTGTGGGTCGCCGGGTGCAGCACCGGCGAAGAGGTGTATTCGCTCGCCATCCTGCTGCGTGAAGAGGGCCTGCTCGACCGCAGCCGGATCTATGCGACCGACATCAACTCCGCCTCTCTCGACAAGGCGCGGCAGGGCATCTTCGCGCTCGACACGCTGCAAAAGTACACGGTCAACTACCAACGCGCCGGCGGCACGCGAGCGTTCTCCGACTACTACGTCGCCGCCTACGATGCCGCCAGGTTCGACCCGTCGCTGTGCGCCAACGTCATCTTTGCCGACCACAGCCTGGCCACCGACAGCGTGTTTGCAGAGACCCAGCTGGTGTCGTGCCGCAACGTGTTGATCTACTTCAACCGCCAATTGCAAGACCGCGCGCTCGGTCTCTTCCACGAATCGCTGTGCCATCGCGGCTTTCTCGGCCTGGGCTCGAAGGAGAGCATCGATTTCTCCGGCTATGCGACGCGCTTCGATCCGCTGGTTAGGGCCGAGCGCCTGTTCCGGAAAGCCTCGTGACGACACGACGGATCGATGCCGTGGTGATTGGCGCCTCGGCGGGTGGCATCGACGCGCTGCTCAACCTGCTTGTCGGTCTGCCGCAGACATGGCGGCTGCCGATCGTCACGGTGTTGCACTTGCCCGAAGGACGCGAAAGCCGTCTGGCCGAAGTCTTTGCGCCGCGCCTTTCGATTCCGGTCTGCGAGGCCGAAGACAAGCGCCCGCTCGCCCCCGGAACGCTGCACTTCGCGCCGCCGGGCTACCACCTGTCGATCGAGCGGGATCGCTGTTTTTCCTTGAGCTGCGAACCGCCGGTACTTTTCTCCCGCCCGTCGATCGATGTGCTGATGAGTTCGGCGGCCGACGCCTACCAAAGTGCCCTGGCCGGGCTGCTGCTCACCGGCGCCAACGAAGACGGCGCGCGCGGCATGGCGCACATTCATTCTCTCGGCGGTTTCACGGCGGTGCAAGATCCGCTTGAAGCGCATGTGCCGACCATGCCGCTGGCCGCGCTGGCCCGCCACACGCCGGATGCCGTGCTGCCTTTGCTCGGATTGAGCTCGCTACTTCTTCGACTGGACCCCTTGGATTCGCCTCATGCTCACTGACGTCGAAAGCAAACTGCTGATCGTCGACGACCTTCCGGAAAACCTGATGGCGCTCGACGCGCTCGTTCGCGGGCCTCTGCGCACCGTGTACCAGGCGACCTCTGCCGACGCGGCGCTGGCGCTGATGCTCGAGCACGAGTTCGCGCTCGCCATTCTCGACGTGCAGATGCCCGGCATGAACGGTTTCGAGCTGGCCGAGATGATGCGTGGCACGGAGCGCACGCGGCACATCCCGATCATCTTCGTCAGCGCCGCGGGCAGCGAACTCAACTACGCCTTCAAGGGCTACGAAAGTGGCGCGGTCGACTTCTTGCAGAAGCCGCTCGATGGTCACGTGGTCATCAGCAAGGTCAACGTCTTCGTCGACCTGCACCGTCACCGCAAGGCACTGAAGCACGAGATGGACGCGCTGGCAGCGGCCCATCATCAGACGGAGCAACTGGTGCAGCAGCTACAGACGGCCCAGTGCGAACTGCAGCGCGCGGTACGCATGCGCGACGACTTCATGTCGATGGTGTCGCACGAACTGCGCACGCCGCTCAACACGCTCTATCTCGAAACACAGGTGCGCAAGCTGCATCTCACCAAAGGCAATCTGGCGCCCTTCGAGCCCGCCAAGCTGCCGGCCATGATCGAGCGCGACCAGCGGCAGATCCAGAACATGGTGCGGTTGATCGACGACATGCTCGACGTCACGCGGCTGCGCAGCGGTGCCCTGTCGATCCAGCCCAAGCCCTTCGATCTGGCGGCGATGGCCGCGCGCGTGGTCGATAGCCTGGGGCAGCAGGCCGAGGCCGTGGGCTCGACCATCACGCTGCACGCCGCCGGGCCGGTGCAAGGCATGTGGGACGAGTTCCGCGTCGAACAGGTGCTGACCAACCTCCTGACCAACGCGCTGCGCTACGGCGGCGGCAAGCCGGTGCGGGTGGAGGTCGGTGTCGCTGCCGCCAGCGCCGGTTTCGCGGGTGCAGCGCCGCAGGCTTTCATGACGGTGCGTGACGGCGGCATGGGCATTGCAACGGCGGATCAGGAGCGCATCTTCGAACAATTCGAACGCACCGCCGACAGCAAAAAGCACGCCGCTGGTCTCGGCCTGGGGCTCTACATCACACGTCAGATCGTGCGGGCCCACGGTGGCGAAATCAGCGTCGAAAGCCAACCCGGCGCCGGTGCGGTCTTTCGGGTCACTCTGCCTCTGGAGGTGGCCGTCGCCATTTCATGAAGCCGTGAGAAAATACCCGGTTTCCCCGAACACCGTCAGGACACCCCATGGATGCAGAGCAAATCAACCAAATCAGCGCCAGCCTTGCCGACCTGAGCGTGCGCACGGTCGATTTACGGAGGTATCTTTGACTACGATGCCAAAGCCGAACGACTGAGGACGGTCAACGCATCGCTCGAAGATCCCAAGGTCTGGAACGACCCCAAGAAAGCGCAGGAGCTTGGCCGCGAGAAAAAGGCGCTCGACGACGTGGTCGTCACGCTCGACAAGCTCACCAGCGGGCTGTCCGACAACACCGAGCTTTTCGACATGTCGAAGGAAGACGGCGACATGGATGGCCTGCAAGCCATCTCCGATGACGCCGGCAAGCTCGAAGCCGACATCAAGCAGCTCGAATTCCGCCGGATGTTCAACAACCCGGCAGACCCGCTCAATTGCTTTGTCGACATCCAGGCCGGCGCCGGCGGCACCGAAGCCTGCGACTGGGCCAGCATGCTGCTGCGCCAGTATTTGAAATATGCCGAGCGCAAGGGTTTCAAGACGCAGATCGAAGACGAAACACCGGGCGACACCGCCGGAATCAAGGGCGCGACCATCAAGGTCGAGGGCGACTACGCCTTCGGTTTGCTGCGCACCGAAACCGGGGTGCACCGCCTCGTGCGCAAGTCGCCTTTCGACTCGTCGGGCGGCCGCCACACCAGCTTCGCCAGCATCTTCGTGTACCCCGAAGTCGACGATTCGATCGAGATCGACATCAACCCGTCGGACGTGCGGGTCGACACCTTCCGGGCCAGCGGCGCGGGCGGGCAGCACATCAACAAGACCGATTCGGCGGTGCGGCTCACGCATATCCCGACCGGTATCGTGGTGCAGTGCCAGGACGGCCGCAGCCAGCACAGCAACCGCGACGTAGCGTGGAAACGCCTGCGTTCACGGCTGTACGACTTCGAGTTGAGGAAGCAGCAGGAAGCGCAGCAAAAACTGGAAGACACAAAGACCGACGTGGGCTGGGGTCACCAGATTCGCAGCTACGTGCTGGACAACAGCCGTATCAAGGACCTGCGCACCAACGTCGAAGTGTCGGCCACGCAGAAGGTGCTCGACGGCGATCTCGATGTCTTCATCGAAGCGTCGTTGAAGCAAGGCGTCTGATGGCGGCCGATACGCTCTGGACAGGCCCCGTCGAAGCGCTCATTTTCGACATGGACGGCACCATGATCGACTCGATGCCCTGGCATGCCAAGGCATGGGTCGAGTACGCGCGCCGCCGCAACATGACGATCGACGTGCCGGACCTGATGCGCCGCACCACCGGCCGCACAGCCGTCGAATGCGCGCGCGAGCTGATGCAGCGCGAGGTGACCGAGGTTGAGAGCGCGGAAATCACGCACGAGAAAGAGCTGATCTACCGCGAGCTCTTCGCGGCGGAGTTCCGTGAGGTGGGAGGCTTCGGCGCTTTCGCCAAGGCCGCTGTGGCACGCGGGCTGAAGATCGCCGTCGGCACAGCCGGCGACAAACACAACATCGAGTTCGCGATGTCGCGGCTCAGGATGGACCCGCTGCCGTTGGCCATCGTCGGTGGCGACGAAGGCTTTGCCGGCAAGCCGACCCCCGAGATCTTTCTAGAAGCTGCGCGCCGCATCGGCGTGGCGCCTGCGCGCTGCATCGTTTTCGAAGATGCGCCTTTCGGCATTGAAGCCGCACGGCGTGGCGGCATGCGCGCCGTCGCCGTCTGCAGCACGCACACGCCCGCAGAGCTCGCCGGCCCGCACGTCATCGCCGCCGTGCACGACTACGACGAACTCGCCCATTCAAATTTTCTGGAGACTCTCGATGCTGTTGCGTGACGCACAAGGCCAACCGGTCGCCATTCGCCGCGAAGACTATGTCGCGCCCGCCTACTGGATCGACACGGTCGAGCTGACCTTCGACCTCGACCCGAACAAAACCCGCGTGCTCAACCGCATGCGCATGCGCCGCAATCCCGCGGTGCCGGTGCAGCCACTGCGCCTCGATGGCGACGAGCTGAACCTGGCACGCGTGCTGGTCGACAACCACGGCGCGTCGTTCCGCATCGAAGGCGACCAGCTGGTCATCGACGCCCTGCCCGATGCTTTCGAGCTCGAGATCTTCACGACCTGCTGCCCCATCAAGAACACCAAGCTGATGGGCCTGTTCGTGAGCGAGGACACCTTCTTCACGCAGTGCGAGGCCGAGGGCTTTCGCCGCATCACGTACTTCCTCGATCGACCCGACGTGATGGCCAGCTACACCGTCACGCTGCGCGCCAGCAAGTACGCTTACCCGGTGCTGCTGTCGAACGGCAACCTGGTCGAGCACGGCGATCTGGAAGGGCCGGGCAACGAGGGACGCCACTTCGCCAAGTGGGTCGACCCGTTCAAGAAGCCGGCTTATCTGTTCGCGCTGGTCGCCGGCAAGCTGGTGGCACGCGAGCAGCGCATCACCGCGCGCAACGGCAAGGAGCATCTGCTGCAGGTCTATGTGCGTGCCGGCGATCTCGACAAGACCGAGCACGCGATGAACTCGCTGGTCAACTCCGTTCTGTGGGACGAAGCGCGCTTCGGCCTGCCGCTCGACCTCGACCGCTTCATGATCGTTGCGACAAGCGACTTCAACATGGGCGCGATGGAAAACAAGGGCCTGAACATCTTCAACACGAAGTACGTTCTGGCCAATCAGGCGACGGCTACAGACGCCGACTACAGCAACATAGAAAGCGTGGTCGGCCACGAGTACTTTCATAACTGGTCGGGCGACCGCGTGACCTGCCGCGACTGGTTCCAGCTGTCGCTGAAAGAAGGCCTTACCGTCTTCCGCGACCAGGAATTCAGCCAGGACCTGTGCGCCGACGCATCGGCCCGCGCGGTCAAGCGCATCGAAGACGTGCGCGTATTGCGCACCGCGCAGTTCCCCGAAGATGCCGGCCCGATGGCGCACCCGGTGCGGCCCGACAGCTACATCGAGATCAGCAATTTCTACACCGTCACCATCTACGAAAAAGGCGCCGAAGTCGTTCGCATGATGCAGACGCTGGTGGGCCGCAAAGGCTTCGAACGCGGCATCACGCTCTACTTCGAGCGCTTCGACGGCCAGGCCGTGACCTGCGACGATTTTGCGCACGCGATTGCCGATGCCAACCCTGATTCCGACCTTGCAAGCCTGCTGCCGCAGTTCAAGCGCTGGTACGCGCAGGCTGGTACGCCGCGCCTCGCGGCACAAGGCAACTACGACGCGGCCCAGCGCAGCTACACATTGAGCTTCGCGCAGAGCTGCGCGCCGACGCCGGGCCAGCCCATCAAAGAGGCGTTCGTGATTCCGGTCAACCTCGGCTTGCTGAGCGCCGACGGGCATGAGCTGCCGTTGCAACTCGAAGGCGAAAGCGACGCGGCGCACGGCACGCGCGCGCTGGTGCTGACGCAGGAACGCGAGCAGATCACTTTCATCAACCTCGACGCCGAACCTGTGCCGTCGATCCTGCGCGGCTTCAGCGCGCCGGTGATTCTGGACTTCGACTACAGCGACACGCAGTTGCTCACCTTGCTGGCTAACGACGTCGATCCGTTCAATCGCTGGGAAGCCGGCCAGCGCCTCGGTTTGCGCTCGGCCATCCAGGCAATCACCGGCGATGCCAACGCCACCGGTCCGGCTCTGAACGAAGCGTATGTCGACGCGATGCGCGGCGTGCTGCGCGACCCGAATCTCGACGCTGCTTTCAAGGAACTGGTGCTCGCGCTTCCATCGGAAACCTACATCTCAGAGCAGCTGGAAGTGGTCGATCCGCAGCGGGTGCATGCCGTGCGCGAAGCCATGCGGGTGCAATTGGCGACCGCCCTCTTCTCCGACTGGCAGCGCGTCTACGAAGAGAACCAGGACACCGGCGCCTACAGCCCCGATCCGACATCGTCGGGCCGACGCGCGTTGGCGGGCATGGCGTTGACGTACCTCTGCATCGCTGCGCGCGAGTCCAACGACACCGTGTGGCCGGGTAAAACGCTGCAGCGCTTCAAGGACGCCGGCAACATGACCGATCGCTTCAATGCACTCAACGCACTGGTGTCGTCGGGCCATGCGCTGGCGGCTCAGGCGCTGGCGCGTTTTCATGCGATCTTCAAGGACGAGGCGCTGGTCATCGACAAGTGGTTCTCGCTCCAGGCCGGCGCGCCCGACCGCAATGGCGACATCCTGCCGCTGGTCAAGCAATTGATGAAGCACCCGGACTTCTCCATCAAGAACCCGAACCGCGCGCGCAGCGTGATCTTCAGCTATTGCAGCGGCAACCCCGGCGCATTCCACCGGCCCGATGCGGCCGGCTATGTGTTCTGGAGCGACCGTGTGATCGAGCTCGACGCCATCAACCCGCAGGTAGCGGCGCGCCTGGCACGCGGCCTCGACCGCTGGAGCAAGCTGGCCGAGCCGTACCGAAGCGCAGCACGCGAGGCCATCGCCCGTGTCGCGGCCAAACCCGACCTCAGCAAAGACACGCACGAGGTCGTCACGCGCGCCTTGGCCGTGTAACGCACTGACGTACCAAGTTCTAAAGAAGCATTCATGGCACAGAACATTTCACTCACCCGCTATCTGGTCGAACAGCAGCGCGTCGACGGAAAGATTCCAGCGCAACTGCGGCTGCTGCTCGAAGTCGTGGCGCGCGCCTGCAAGAGCATCAGCATGGCCGTCAACAAGGGGCAGCTCGGAGGCGAAAACAGCATCATGGGCTCGGCCGAAAGCGAGAACGTGCAGGGCGAGATCCAGAAGAAGCTGGACATCATCGCCAACGAAGTGCTGATCGAGGCCAACGAATGGGGCGGCCATCTGGCGGCCATGGCCAGCGAAGAAATGGACAGCATCTATGTGGTGCCCAATCGCTATCCGCAAGGCGAATACCTGCTGCTGTTCGACCCGCTCGACGGCTCCAGCAACATCGACGTCAACGTCAGCATCGGCACCATCTTCAGCGTGCTGAAAAAGCCCGAAGGCGAGCACGGCGTGCAGGAGTCCGACTTCTTGCAGCCGGGCGAGAACCAGGTGGCTGCGGGCTACTGCATCTACGGCCCGCAGACCACGCTGGTGTTGACGGTTGGCGATGGCGTCGCGATGTTCACGCTCGACCGCGAGCAAGGCTCGTTCGTGCTCACGCAAGAGAACCTGCGCATCCCTGAAGACACCCAGGAGTTCTCGATCAACATGAGCAACATGCGCCACTGGGATACCCCGGTCAAGCGCTACATCGACGAGATGCTGGCCGGCACCGAAGGCCCACGCGAAAAAGACTTCAACATGCGGTGGATCGCCAGCATGGTGACCGACGTGCACCGCATCCTGATGCGCGGCGGCGTCTTCATGTACCCGTGGGACAAGCGCGAACCTGGCAAGCCCGGCAAGCTGCGTCTCATGTACGAGGCCAACCCGATGAGCTGGCTGGTCGAGCAGGCCGGCGGTGCCGCCACCAATGGCCGCGAGCGAATTCTCGAATTGCAGCCCACCAAACTGCACGAGCGCGTAGCTGTGGCCCTGGGTTCGAAAAACGAAGTCGAGCGCCTGACCCGCTACCACGACCCGCTATAATCAAAGGCTAAGCCGGTGTAGCTCAGTCGGTAGAGCAGCTCATTCGTAATGAGAAGGTCGGGTGTTCGATTCATCTCTCCGGCACCACAAATACGCGGGAAACCGCGATAGTGATCGCTAACCTTTAAACGGGTGCTAGCAAATTCACAAGAGAGCGTTTTTTCGTTTTCTTAAAGCCTCCGCAAGGAGGCTTTTTCTTTGGTCAATGGCCGAGCTTATTCCTGGCGTCTTGCATCAAGATTTTCAGCACCATCGGGCACGCATAGCCGCTTGATGCTCATCGACTACCAGAGCTGGCACGCGTTGCGTTGGCTGCGAAGCAAGACGATATCCGCTCTGGGCCACCAGAAATTGACGCTACGGATGCGGCGTCAGACCCAATCAGATCGGCACGCGGTAGCCAAAGAATTCGTGGTCTTCGTTGTAGCCGCCTTGGCCCGCGCCGAGATCGGCGAAATCGTGCACGAGCTCGATGGCCGCAATCCACTTGACCATCTTGAAGCCGACCTCGTTTTCGCAGCGCAGCCGAAGCGGTGCGCCATGCAGCACGCTGACCGGGGCGCCGTTCATTTCGTAGGCGAGGATCGTCAGCTCGTGGCGCATGTTCGCCAAGCTGTGTGTGTCGTAGTAACGGCCGCCGTCGCCACCGTCGGCCAACGAGTAGAGAACGACGTAGCGGGCCTCGGGTGTCGGCTTGACGAGATCGAGGATGTCGCGCACCGGCACGCCACCCCACTTGGCTACGCCCGACCAGCCCTGGATGCAGAAGTGGGTCGTGATCTGCTCTTGCTTGGGCATCGCCTTCAGCTCGGCGAAAGACAGCTCGACAGGGTTTTCGACCAGGCCGCCGATCCGCAGCCGGAAATCGGCGAATTCAGTCGCGACCAGCGCATCGAACTCGGTCGAGTTTGGCATCGTTCCGTTGGGCCAGAAGTGCGGCGAAATGTCTTGCTCGGTGAGCTGGCTCTTCGCGTCCCACGACTGGGTGGCAACACCGAACGGCCGGCTCATGAATTCGCCGATCCTTTGCACGAGCCGTGCATGGCGCAAGGTAAACGGCGAGGCCCACCACCAGGCGACAGCAACCAGCGAGATGGCGGGGACAAAGATGGCAAAGCCGCTCCACGAGTTATCACGCACACCGGCCCACATCATGTTCAGGTTGACGCGAGCATCGGTGATGAAGACGAGAGTGACATGGGCGAGGATAAAGAGCAGAAACCACCAGAGCGCGATGAAATGGATTGAGCGAGCCTTCTGCCGGTTCAGTGCGCGGCCGAACCAGCCGAGCCGGTTCGAGATCGCCGGGCTTTGCATCAAGCCGGTAACGATAGACGTGGGTGCAGCTACGAATACGGTCATGAAATAAGCGAGCTGCTGCAAGCCGTTGTACCGAGTCCAACTCTCATCGACGGGAAACGTAAGTGAGAGATATTGCAGCGCCGTCGAGACGGCGTTCGGAAAAACGCTCCATGTCGTCGGCACGATGCGCAGCCACTGGCCAGTGGTGAACAGAAAAACGTAGTAAAGGATTCCGTTGATCATCCAGAGCAGCGTCACTGAAAAGTGCCACCAGCGCGCGAGGCCTATCGAGTGACGGATCCCGGGTATGCCAAGCCAGGAAGGCAAGGTGACCGAGTCGTCCTTCGCGGTCCAGATTCGACCGGTCGGCACTGCGGCCTGGAAGCGAAACCATTCGGTCCCGGGTGTGCAGTCGCGCTTCCAGTACAGCCGCGGGTGGTCGGCAAGAATTTGCACGCCGGCACGGATGATGAAAGCCATGAAAAACAGGTTGAGGAAATGCAGCAACCGCAACAAGGCTGGGAAGCCCGTCGTAACCGGCAATGCGGAGGTCGAAATGCCCGGATAGCGCACTAAAAATTCCTGCACCACCGGGACGTGTCGCAATGCTTGAGACGCGGCCACGCCAATGACGATCAGTACGAAGACCAGCGGCAAAGCCCAAAGCGCATTCACCCAATGCCGGCCGAATCGAACCTTCGGCACTACGCCTGCCTGTGGCGGCAACCATTTCGTAAGCAGGACGCGATCATCGGCGGCGCTCAGCTTCGCGGCCAAGGGATCGTGTGTGTGCGGGATCCGGGGCGCGCCGCTCATGCCAGCTCCTTCATTTGATTGGCTGCGTACACCGAGGTATTCACTTCAACGCGTAGGCTGCGACCGCACCAGTGCGAGTAGTGCCGAACGATCCGTGGTCGCCTGCCGGAGGCTGGCATTGCCGAAACTTGCTCTGGTCGCGCCTCCGGAAGGCCTCCCCGACCCAACGTCTCGGTAGCCATGTTGCATGCGGCGCGGCTGCCAGAGTTGATCGGGCGGCGGCATTTCCCTCGCAAAGGCAACGCCTGAGGCTATAAAGCGCGAAACGGTAAGCCTCGGCGACCTCGGCAACGAGAGCACTTCGTTGAAACATGAAGGCGTCGGTTAGAGAGGGGCAGAACGGCAAGCAAGCAGACTGCGACTTCCCGGTGCTCCTGTCTGTGCGGCAGGGCACCGATCGGTCAGCGTGCATACACACAGTCCATACAGATGGCCTGTTCCGCCTACGTGTCTCCGCGCGCAAAAAATTGGCACCTTGCGCAGCTCTACCCAGGCGAAGCCATCGCGCTCGGGGAGTTTGCAGCGTGGGTCGGATTGGTCCCTCGCCAGACCGGCACCGGTGGACGGGTAGCGCAGCTGGGCACCAGCAAGCGCGGCGATGCTTACCTGAGCACGGACGACCACAACAGAACGAAGACAACGGAACAAGCAGTTTGAAGGAGAGCAAGCGAACACGCGTGTGATGGGACAGAGCGTTCGGCCCTTGACGGCGACACTCCGATAGGGATCAAGAGCGGAGAGCTCGATCTGCGGATGGGAAACTCGTCAGCGAAAACCATTGGGGCCAGCAGGCATGTGAGCTTGCACTACAGGCGAGCACAGGCATGTCGTTAGCAGATAGCGCGGCTGGAATCGGCGCCGGCGAAAATCAGGCAAGTCGACGCCATGATTAACAATGCGCCGAAGCCCACCAATATGCCGATGAGAGGCAGTTGCATCGCAACCAGCAGCCCGTAGAGCCCGAGCATCAACAACGACGCCAGGCTCTCATAGAAATGTTGGGCTGCGATCGATTGGCCGGGTTGCATTAGCAGCAAGCCGCGGCTCTGCAGCACGGCATTCATTGGCACCAGCAGCAACCCGGCCAACGCTCCGATCAGCAACAGCAATGCGAAAGCGACAGTGACGTCTGTCGCGAATGCCATGAGGGTGACAAGTGCCCCGAGCAGCAAGCCGAGTGGCAGTGTGCGCAACGCTCGCTTCAGAGTTACGAAACGTACCGCTCCAATGGCTCCAGCCACCATTCCGATCGCTACGGCGAGTTGCAACAACGCGGCTCGTGAAAGGGGCAGTCCTAGTCGTTCGCCAGCCCAGCGCAACACCATGAATTGAAGTACTGCCGCCGCCGCCCAGAACAGGCTGGTGACGGCCAGCGAGGCGCGTGCTTGCCGGTCGTGCCACAGCAGGGCAAGTGCATCCACAAAACACAAAATCAGTTGGCGTGGATTCGCCAGCGCTGCGCGATTTCGGGCGTGGCTTCGCGGAATCAAGACCGTGACGATGGCGGAGGCCAGGAAAATTGCAGCAATGACCGGTAACGCGCTTTGCGTCTCGACCAGCACACCGCCCAGTGCCAGACCGGCCACGATCGATACGACCGTAGTCGCCTCGATCCAGCCATTCGCCGCAACCAGATCTTCAGGCAACAACAATTCAGGCAGGATGCCGTATTTGGCCGGTCCATAGCCGGCCGCCCCAAGGCCCACCAGCGCATAGCAAAGCAGCGGCTGTACGCCCCAAGCCAAAAGTCCGCAGCCAACGAGTTTGACCAGATTGGTGATCAGCATGACCTGGCCTTTTGGGGCGGCATCCGACACTGCGCCGGCAAAAGCCGCCAGCAACACATAAGAAGCATAGAAAGCTACGCGGAGCGCGGGTGTCATCCAGTCCGGTGCACCTCGCGAGATGAGTAGCGCAATGGCAACTGTCAGCAGTGCGTTGTCCGCGAGTGAGCTGAAAAATTGCGCCAGCAACACTGGCAGCAGCACCCGCTTTTTCACAAGACCGCACTTGTCGTCATGTCGAAAAAGTGCCGGCGATACCTCGACGTCACGTCGTCCATTCGCAGGATCAGCGGCAGGTCCGCGGTATTGAACTTCACGTCGAATGCGGGAGGGCCGAGCAGACGGGCCCCGCATCTCAGATACCCTTTGATCAGTGGCGGCGCATCGCAGGGCGCGTCGCTGCGATCGCCGTCGTTTGCAGCGGCAAGCGGCAAGGGAACGCGCGGCTGGACTCGCCACTGCTGCTCGACCAGATGGGTATGACACAGACGGCGCCACAGCCGGCTGGCCGTCGCGCCGTGATCATCGAGGCCAATGCTGGCGCAACCGATCATGGTGTCCAGTCCGCGCCTGACCATGTAGTGTCCCAGCGCAGTCCACAAGGCCATGATCACCGCTCCCGAACGCCAGGCCGGATGCACACACGAGCGGCCGAGTTCCACTGCACGACTGCGCAGCGCGTGCAACGGTGCGAGGTCGAACTCGGTGTCAGTGTAGAAACCGCCGGCGCGTTCAGCGGCCATTGGCGTCAGCACGCGGTACGTTCCGATGAGCAGCCCTGCGGCATGGTCGGAACCAACTGCACGCACCAGCAGGTGGTCGCAGTAAGGATCGAATCGATCCGCGTCGACCCCGGACGGGGTGCCTTCCGGTGGTGTGAGGCGCGCGCCCATTTCCTGTGCAAACACCAGATACCGCAGGCGCTGAGCCTCCCGAACTTCGGCTTCGGAGTCGGCCCACTGTGTGATCAAGGTGGCGTGGGTGGGCACTCGGCACTCAATTAGAAGGCGGATAGAGCCTGATCAGTCGGATCTGGCGCCGGTTGAGTCTTGCAAGTTCCAACAGGCCGATCGGCCGTGTTCCGGCATTGCGCTGCGCAGCACCAATCGCAAACAAAAGTCGCTGCTTGGCAAATATCATGCGAAACCCTTGCAGCACATCCGTGCCGGGGTCCCATGCCTCGATCGCTTCTGATCCTGCGCCGTTGATCTCCATGACAGTAAAACCACGCCCGGCAGAGAGTTCCTCCAAGTTGTCGAATCGCACGTCGAAGCGTCCGAAGTGAAATTCGGGCATGTCGCGGGCCACCGCATCGATGGCTTTCGTGAGTTGCTGCGTAATGTGCGCTGCACCGTCGCGATACAGTCCACCGACACGAGTCGAGCCGATGGTCGCCAGACGCACCTCTTCCCCAGCGCATGGCACCGCCGTCAGCGGCACGGGACATACATGTCGCGGCGAAGATCTGACCCGTTGTGCACGTGGATCCGCCGCGATCAGCTCTGCCACAGTGCTGTACCCATCCCCAGTCACACGAGGAAAATAACGCAGTGCCAAGCCGATCACGCGGCCGCGGTCACTGAGGGGATCGCGCGCATAAAAAATGCCTGCCTCGCCCTTTTGCGGCAAGTAGCGCTGAAGCACGGCGGTTTCTCCGATGGGAAATCGCGAAAGATAGGTCCTGAGCGCAGTCATGTCTTCAAGCAGCTGAACGCCATAACCACACAGCCCAAGATCCGGCTTGACCACGATCGGAAAGAACAAGCCGGCACTCTTCATTGCGATCGCCAACGACGACTCCGAGAGCGCACCGTCGTTGAACACCGCGCAGTGCGGGGCGATGACGGAGCTCGCTAGCGGCCCCATGCCTTTGAAGTACTCGAGCTTGCCTTCGCCGACCAGACCGCCTGCGGTGATGTTCGGATTGGCGGCCGAGGGCAGCGTAGCGCTGCCGTACCGAAACGACAGCCAGAGCCACTGCGCAACGATAGGCACGCAGATAAGCCATTTGGGCATGCGCTCGAGCAAACTGCACTCCGATGTCCCAGCGACGCGCGCATCTCCGCCATTCATCGGCGCATGCTCAGTGGCAATCACGCGCGTCAATTGGCCTGCTCGAACGGGCACGTGGCGACCAGGCCGACGGCCGCAACGCGGTCGATGTGCGCATAAATTGGCCGTTCGATTTCTTCGCCAAATACGTCGGGGTCGATTTCTTCGTAACGCCAATCGCAGCGGGCGGCCGTCAGCAATGGAACCATCTCAGCCAGGAAGGGGTCCTCACCGTCGACCATGGCCACCCCGGTGTAGAAGAGCAACTGCCCGCCAGGCGCCAACCGCTGCAGCGCAGCTGCCGCGATGCGCAGCCCGAGCGCGCGACCAAGGTTTGCGCCGCCATGACGGTAGCTTCGCTGTCCTTCGTCGTCCAGGTACGGCGGGTTGCACACGATCAGGTCGAAATTACCTTCAACCGCCGACAGCGCATCGCCGAGCGCCAGCGTCACCGCGACGCCGGCAACCTCTGCATTTGCGGCGGTGAGAGCCAATGCGGCCGGATTGATGTCGTTCATGGTCAACGTCGATGTCATCCCCGCTGCCGCCAGTGCACGCGACACCACAATGCCCCCGGCACCGCTGCCACAACCAATATCCAATACGCGCACGAGCGTGCCGCGGCGCATGTTCGCAACACGCTGACCCAGCGCCTGTTTCATGAAACGGGCAAACCGGTAGGTGTCGGGCCCAAAGAACACAGCATCAGCCCCGACAGTAGGGTAAGCCGAGTGCAGAAACAAATCGTCGTCGATGCTGGCGATTCGGAGGGTACTGCGCCAGAGCGAACCCACCTGCTGCAGCAGGCCTGCGCGGGCCATCTCGCTGAAAAGCGCTGGAGGCAGGGCTCGCGCCGAGAAGGGCGTGTTCCAACCGAAGACGTCACGCAGGGTCTGGCCGGGATCCGCGCCGCGCTTATCTTTCACGCGTTGATGGGTGAGTGGTGTGACCGCGGTAAAACGGTAGCCTCTGTCCGCAACCAGACGCAGCACAGCGGCTGCGCTTATGGTGCTCAGCACAGGGCAAGCCCAACCGCAGGCGCATGGCCGGCCTGCTTGTCACAACGCAAGTCTTCAAAATAGCGCTCGAAGCAACGCTCGCCGCACCGAAGCCGCATCAATGCACCCTCAGCCAGCGCCTGCGCGCACGCCGGGTTGGCCTCAACTAACGGACGGATGACTTCGCGAATCCACGCCTTTGCGTGCGAGATGTCCAGCGCTGCATGCAAATCGAAATAGGCGCGGGTGTGGCCGCTCAATCCGAGACGCCGCATGCCAGCTGCCACCTGCTTCACGCGAGCTGGCGCAGTCAGTTCGATGACCCCGAGCGCGCCGAGCGCGTGATACGCATAGCGGCGCGTGGTCGCAAGACCGACCATCGTGTTGGCCAGCGCAAGGGATTCCCAAACGGTCGTGGCAACGGCGGGTTGAAGACCGAGTTCGTTCACCATGTTGTCCAGCATTTGGCTGTGCATGGCGCCTTGCTTGCCGTGGCCCATCTCATCCCAGAAGTTGCGGGCGCACTCCAGCTTCGCTCGAGGCGGCAGCTTCACCTGTGCGTAGGCAAGCAGGTCTTCGAAGCCCGCCTCGCCAGCCGCTTCCTGCGTGAGGAACCACCGCATTTGCGCAAAGTCGGCCTGCTCCGCAAGCCAGGCAAAAAGCGGATGTCCTTGCCCAGGGCCGATGACGGCAAGGTTCTCGAACCAACGAACAAAGTGGTCGCTGTCACCTGCGGCTTCGAAAGCAATCGGTGCGACCGCAAGGCGCAGTTTTTCCAGATCGCGCCCTTCCGTCACGCGATTCGAATATTCCCGTTGGAGCTCGTCTTCCCAGTCCGATGACGGCAGGCCTGGCGCTAAACGGTTCGCATTGAACGCTGCCAAATGACGATGGAGTCGCTCACTCGACATGCGATCGGGTTTAACAGCCATTCTTTTTTCCTCTAAATGTCAAAACTGAGCGTGCTCCCTAACCTCCCTTGTCGTCGTGGGACAGGATGCTCTGTATCTGTCCGGCTGCTCGTTTTGGAAGCAGAGCAGAGATGAGATACGGTGGGCAGATTAAGTGTTCCTTAAGCCGAAGCTTCCGACACTGCAGTGCCCTCACGTCTGTCCCTTTTTTTGCTTTCAATGCGAGTCTTTGCGTTCCTGTGTCGAACTGGCCCCGTTTCAGACCGCAGACCGATGCGACGCTTGCGCGGTGCCATCGTCGCGTGCGCGGTCTGCGCCTTGGCTCTGCCTGTTCGTGCCTCCGATGGGGCGCGTCTTTCGACCTTGCTGGGTTTGATGCGGGCCGAATTGGCTGGCTCGTCCTTGAAGCGGCCGATGCTGCTCAAGTCCAGCGAGACATCTGACGGGCTTAAAGGCGACGTCTATGCCATCGTCGATCAGCCCATGGGAGCGCTTGTGACGTTGCTGGGGACGCCTACTCAATGGTGCGAAACCATGCTGTTGCACATCAACAATCGCAAGTGCACTGTGGCGAGTGGTCCCTCGGGCGCGGAGATCACTCTGAGCGTTGTCCGCAAGTACGACCAGCCTGTCGAAAACGCATTTCAGCTCCCGTTCGTATTCAACCTCATCGACAAAACGGCGCAGCATCTGGAGGTGCGGCTCGCGGCAAACTCCGGGCCTTTGGGGACGAGCAACTATCGCATCGTGGTGGAGGCCGTGCCCGCCGATGCATCACACAGCTTTCTGCATTTCTCGTATTCGTATGAGGAGAACTTCTTGGCACATACCGCCATGCAGGCATACCTCGCGACGTTCGGGAGATCGAAGGTCGGCTTCACCGTCATCGGCCAGACTCCCGAAGGAACGCCCGAGTACGTCGGCGGAACCCACGGGCTCGTCGAGCGCAATGCAATGCGCTACTTTCTGGCGTTGGACGCCCATGTCAATGCGACCAAGGACCCCGAAAGCGCGCGCAATTCATGGTTCTCAGACACTGAGAAGTATCCGCGGCAGCTGCACGAGATCGATCGAGCGACCTACCTCGAACTCAAGGCGAACGACGCGCAACATTGAGGGCACGACAACCGGCTAACCGAACGTGACCCGGACCTCGAGGCCCGGCGACACCTCCAGGCTGGAGTGCAGACTCACGATGGCGCCATGGCGTAGCGCGATGGCATGCACGATGGCCAGGCCCAGGCCGCTGCCAGCGGGATCGCCTTTGCGCACATGCGATGCACTGCCGCGACGGAAGCGCTCGAAGACGTGGTCTCGGTCAGTCGCCGAAATACCAGGACCGTTGTCGATCACCCGCAGCACCGGTCTCCCCTCTTCGATGGCGGCGACGACATCGACACGGCTGCCGTCGGGTGAGTACCGCAAGGCGTTTCGCACCAGATTGTTGAGCAACACTCTCAGCTGCATGGCGTCGCCATCCACTGAGATGCCTTCGGTCGTCGACGCGCCGAGGTCGATGCCGCGTGCCACGGCCTCACGATGGAATTCCGCGACGACGGAGCGCACCAGATCGCCGAGACTCAGACGCTCGACATGGTGCAGGTCCACATCGGGTTGTGCGCGTGAAAGCTGCAGCAGTTGCTCGACCAGACGCTCGGAGCGTTCAATGCCCAGCCGGAGGTCAGCGGACGCGGCGACGCGCCCCGCAGCATCGGCCGCGCGGTCCAGCAAGGTGAGCTGCAGCCGCAGCGCTGTGACGGGCGAGCGAAGTTCGTGTGCAGCATCCGCCACGAAGCGCCGCTGCATCGAAAAGGCATTGGACAGCCGCTGCATCAGTTCGTTGAACGCGGCGACCAACGGCTGCATCTCGCGTGGCATGTTTTCGCTGGCGATCGGCTCCAGACTGAGCGCGCTGCGACGCGCGATCTGGCCGGTGGCTTCGTCCAATGGACGCATGCCACGCCGCAGCGCTACAACGATGAGTCCGGCGAGCAAGATGATCAGCGCAACCAATGGAATGAAAAGTTTCGACGCCGATTCAACGGCCATCTGGTGACGCGCGGTCGTACGCTGCGCCGCCTGCACCACGGTGTCGGTCAGCACGACGGTGTAGGTCCGCCATTCCTGGCCAGCGACCTCGAAACGGCCCGGCCCCGGCACATCCGTGAAACGCAAAGCGAAGCGCGGATTGGAAGAAAAAACGGGTGTGCCGTCACGTTGCCAGACCAGGCTCACCAGGTCGCCGTCATCGTCGCTTTGGCCGCCTGGCATCGCGGGCAGCGGCTTGGCCGTCACCTGCGCGCTCGCGTGGTACTGCGCCACCGCCTCGGCGACCTCTCTCAGGTTTTCGTCCAGCACCTCGTTCATTTCGCCGAGCGTCACGACGTACGCGACCATCACGAGCACGAGAGAGCCGAAGCCCAATGCCCCGAGCAGCCACTTCATCAGGTCGCCACGCAGTGATCTCACCGGGCTACTCCGCCAACCTGTAGCCAACGCCACGCACGTTCACGATGGCTTGTGCTCCCAGCTTCTTCCGAAGGTTGTGCAGGTGCACCTCGATCGCGTTGCTGCCGATATCGTCGTCCCATCCGTAGATGGATTCCTCGAGTTTCTCGCGTGAGAGCACCGCTCCGGGCTGCTGCATCAAGACCTCGAGCAAAGCGAACTCCCGCACCGACAACGACACCGGGGCGCCCTCCTTCGTGACGGACTTGCGCACGGTGTCCAGACTCAAGGCGCCTGCCGTCAAAAGCGATGAACCGACGCCGGAGCGTCGTCGCAACAGGGCGCGCACACGAGCAATTAATTCATCCAGATCGAAAGGCTTCAACAGGTAGTCGTCAGCGCCCGCATTGAGTCCGGCAATGCGCTGGTCCACGGCGTCCCTGGCCGTCACGATGATGACCGGAACATGGTTGCCCGAGCGACGGAGTTCTTCGAGCACCGTCATGCCATCGCGTGCCGGCAGACCCAGGTCGAGTACCACCAGGTCGTACACACCGTTGGCCAGCGCGAGCTCCGCGATCCGCCCGTCCTCCGCCCAGTCGACTGCATAGCCGGCCGCGACGAGTCCCTGACGTATCGCTCGTCCAATCATCGGGTCGTCTTCAACAACGAGCAGTCGCATGGTCGCAGTATCGGGGATCGACCTTCAGGCGTGGCGCCAGGCAGTCAATGCAAGGGAGCGACGGACCAGACGATGACAGGCCGGCCTGACCAGAGCGCGCAGAGCCCACGTGACGAGCGCTCCGGCCGCGGCAGCCGGAAACGCGCTCAGCACGTCGAGCGGGAAGACCTGCCCTAGGTACACCAGGCTCCAGCCCGCGCCGAGCCCGACCGTCAACAGCGGGAAACTCAGCCAGGCGAGCCGGCCGAACGGCACCAAGGCCAGCGCGACGCTCCACCAGAGCACGACCTGTGCGTTGGGAGATCCCGGGCCCATCCAGCATCCTGAGAAGGCGGTCCAGCTGGCGCTCGCCAACCCGGGCACACAAACGCTCGTGCGGATGACGAGAACCACTGCGTAGGCTATTGCTGCTGAAAGCAGCACACACAGCAAGTCAACGCGCAACCGTCTGTCCCCTCGCCTCCACGCAATCACTGCGGCGAGAGGCAAGCTCCAGTCCGCAAGACGCGCGAGTACAGAAGCCAAGGCGAGCGTGACCGCCGAGGCGTGCGAGCCCGCGGACATCAACTCGAAGACAGCCAGGTTGTCCAGCGTCATCCCGATCTTTGAAGAAGCATGGCGACGATCGTCCCGCAAGAATCATTAAGGACGCCTTAAGCCGGAATGGGTTGCCTTAAGCATTCCATAAGCACAGGTCGACGAAGCTGGGTGCTCCGCCCAGCCTTGGGCCGACCGCTCGCAAAGAACCATCCATGAACCAGCCTCCCCACATCGAACTCGGAAAAGTTGCCGAGGTCACCTTCTGGTTCTGGGTGGTGAAGATCGCCGCGACGACCCTCGGGGAAACGGCTGGCGACGCCGTGACGATGTCGATGCACCTCGGCTACCTCGTCGGGACGGCCATTTTCGCGACCATCTTCGTTGTCGCGGTGGCCGCCCAGATCAGGACAACGCGGTTTCATCCGTTCCTGTTCTGGAGCGTGATCGTGGCCACCACGACCGCAGGAACCACCCTCGCCGACCTGCTCGATCGATCGCTGGGAATCGGGTACCTCGGTGGGTCCACGATTCTCTTGTTGCTGGTGATCGGCACCTTGGCGCTGTGGCATCGGGCGCTCGGATCGGTTTCCGTCTCAGCCATCACGACGCGCAAAGCCGAGGTGTTCTACTGGGCAACCATCATGTTTTCACAGACGCTGGGCACCGCGCTCGGTGACTGGGCGGCCGATCCGAATGCCGGACTGGGCCTCGGCTACGAAGGCGGCGCCATCGTGTTCGCGGTGGGGCTGGCGCTCGTAGGAGCGGCCTACTTCTGGACGCGTATTTCGCGCACGGCCTTGTTTTGGGTGGCGTTCATCCTGACGCGCCCACTGGGCGCCACCGTGGGCGACCTGCTGGACAAGCCCCATGCGGCAGGCGGCCTCGAAATGAGCCGCTATACCGCGACCGCCGCACTGGCTGCCTTCATCCTTGTTTGCGTTGTCCTGCTGCCGCAACGTGCGGAGCGCATCACGCGGTGAGCAAGAAGCTCATGCAAAGTCCGGCGAACTTACCGTCAGTCGGTCATTTGGATTTTGTCGCAGGCTCTGGTCGTGCGGCCACCAACCCGTCGATCACTTCGCACAAACGCTGCAACGTGATGCCCGCCTCACGTGGATCGAGGCGATCCTCTGGAATGCGAAGTTCGAACTCGTCTTCCACCGCGAAGACAAATTCCATGAGTGCCAGCGAATCCAGGCCGAGTTCAGCAAGCGCAGTCGACGGCAGTACAAGCAGCGGGTCGGCATGGAAATCTTTTTCGAGAATGGATGCGATACGGACGAGGGTTGTCGAAGTCAAATCGGTTTCCTATGGCGAGCCAGCGCAGCTTTTGGGCAACTGCGATCTCAGCGAATCGGAATGTTCGCTCTGCTTTGCTTAAGGTTCACTGAAGTTGAGACGGCATGACTGACTTGCCTTTACCGCAGCTGAGCGTGCGCGGCTTGCGCTCGGCCCATGGCGGCCCTTTCGATCTGCACATCGACCGCGGCGAATGTGTGTCGCTCATGGGCCCTTCAGGCGCGGGCAAAACTCTCTTCTTGCGCCTGGTTGCCGATCTGGACCCGGGCGTCGGCGAGGTTCGGTTGAACGGCCGTGAACGCGACACGTGGACTGCGCCGCAGTGGCGCAGCCAGGTGGTGTACCAAACCGCCGAGCCGGTCTGGTGGGCAGCGAAGGTGGCTGCGCATTTTCCAAGGCCCATGCTCGACGCGATGCGTTTGCTGCAGCCCCTGCTTGGGCTTCCGAACGCAACGCTCGATGCCGATGTCGACCGGTTGTCGACCGGCGAACGTCAGCGCATTGCGCTGCTCAGGTCGCTCGCGCGCGAGCCCAAAGTGCTGTTGCTCGATGAACCCACAGCGTCACTGGATGCGACTTCGACGATGGCAATGGAATCGTTACTGCAGAAGTATGTGGACCAGGGCTTGTCGGTGCTGTGGGTCACGCACTCACGGGACCAGGCCCATCGCGTGGCGCAACGCCACTATGCGGTCGTCGACCGGCAGCTGCGCGCGTCATGACCACGGTCCACCTTGAGTTGACCGACGTGGCGCTCGCCGCCGTGTTGGTGCTGGCGAATGCAGTTGCTTCGATGGTTCTGCGGCTGCGCCTGCATCGACAGGTGCTGTGGGCGGCCGCGCGAATGGTCGTCCAGCTGCTTCTGGTGGGGCTGCTCTTGCGAGTCGTCTTTCGCCTGCAGTCGCCGACCGTCACTGTCGTCGTGGTGCTCCTGATGATCGGTGCCGCAGCGCGTGAAGTGGCGGTACGGCCAGAGCGCCGTCTGCAGCAACATGGCAACTACCGCATCGGCCTTGCTGTCGTCGGCATCTCTAGCGTGGCAACAGTTGTGATGGCGTTGATGACCGCCATCCGGCCGGAGCCTTGGTACGACCCGCGCTATGCCATTCCGTTGATGGGCATCGTGCTGGGCAGCGTTCTGAATTCGGCAACGCTCGGGCTCGACAGCTTTTTCGAAGGCGTCGTGAATCGCCGGCAAGCCATCGAAGCGCAGCTGGCGTTAGGGACCACCATGCGCGAGGCGCTGGGCGAACTGACACGATCGTCCATCCGGCGCGGCATGATTCCGATCATCAACCAGATGTCGGCCGCTGGCATCATCACGCTGCCCGGAATCATGACCGGCCAACTGCTCGCCGGCATGGACCCGATCGAGGCTGTGAAGTACCAGATATTGCTGCTCTTTCTTCTAACCGGCGCGGGGGGACTGGCGTCGGCCGGCGCCGTGTACCTGGCGGCGCGCGCAGTCACCGACAGTCGACAGCGGCTTCGCACCGATCGTCTGGAAATGAAGCGGTGACATCGATTGGATCAACAGGCATCACGCTCGCGCGGTACCACCCCGCTTCTAGAATCCGCCGGTGATCACCGCCCGACTTCGTCGACTCGTCGCAACCCACTTCTTCTGGTGGTGCTTTGCCGGCGTGCTTCTGTCGGCGCTGCAGCCCTTCCTCTTCACGCACTTCTGTCAGGACGGCTGGGAAGACGAACCAGGCTTTCGCATGGCGCTGGTGTCGCTGCTGCTGCCCCTCGCCATCGCGTTACTGCGGTGGCTGTTTCCGCCGGACGCATCTCTTGCGAGCGCGTTCCGCATACCAGCGGCGCGCCCCCGCGCGCGCCTTTCCACACCTCTTTTCAGGCTTCGAATTTCATGACCCTCAGAAACTCCACCCGACGCTACGGCTCACTATCGATCGCTTTGCACTGGCTGATCGTGCTCCAGTTGATCGCGGTCTACGCCTGCATCAATCTCACCGACTTCTTCCCCGAAAACAGCGACCCGCGCCAAGCGCTGCTGATGTGGCACTACATGCTTGGGCTCTCGGTACTCGCCGTCGCCGTGCTGCGAGTCGCAAACCGTTTGTCTGGCCCTGTGCCCCAAGCGTTGCCGGGAATTCCTCGCTGGCAGAACGCCGTGGCGACCGTGACGCATCTCGCGCTGTATGCATTGCTGCTCGCCATGCCCGTGCTCGGCTGGCTCACGCTCAGCGCATCGGGCCAGACGATCCCGTTCTTCGGCGCGACCCTTCCTCCGCTCATCGGACCCGACAAGACGCTGGCGCACCAGATCGAAAAAATCCACGAGACGCTGGGCGTTGTCGGTTACTACCTGATCGGTCTGCACGTCGCCGCGGCACTGTTTCATCACTACCTGCGACGCGACGGCACGTTGCGGCGGATGCTTCCGTTTTTGCGCTCCGAAGACAAGGTGGGCGCATGAAGGCATTCACTCGACACCACGAACGGCATCGGAGCGAGAGCATAGGCTGGCTGCGTGCCGCCGTGCTCGGCGCCAATGACGGCATCGTCTCTACATCGAGCCTGATCCTCGGCGTTGCCGCAGCGCACGGAACGCCTCACAGCGTGTTGGTAGCCGGGCTCGCCGGCCTGGTCGCGGGCGCCATGTCGATGGCCGCCGGCGAATACGTTTCGGTGCACTCGCAGGCCGACACCGAAGCCGCCGACCTGCGAAAGGAAATGGCCGAGATCGATGCAGATTCGAGCGCCGAACACCGCGAACTCGCTGCAATCTATGTCGGGCGCGGACTCGACAGGCCACTCGCTGCAGAGGTCGCGCGCCAGCTGATGGCACACGATGCGCTCGGCGCTCACGCGCGCGACGAGTTGGGCATCTCGACCACTCTGAGCGCCCGGCCGGTCCAGGCTGCTCTCGCGTCGGCGGCGAGCTTTTCGATCGGTGCGGCGCTGCCGCTGCTGGTCGCCTGGCTCGCGTCGCCTGCGCTGTTGATCGCGCTGGTGGTCCTGGCGTCGCTGGCGTTCTCTGCGCTGCTGGGCGTGGTGTCGGCGCGGGCCGGCGGGGCGCCGGTGCTGACTGCGGCATGGCGCGTAACCTTCTGGGCGGGTTTGGCGATGGCGATTACCTTCGGTATTGGCTCACTCTTCGGGGTCGCGGCATGACCGGCTCATCTTGCGCAACTGCCGCAGCTGAAGGCGCGCAGACGGCCCGAGCCGGCACCAGCAATCTCTGCAAATTTATTTCCCAAGCTGACTAGCACGTTCAGGTACTAATTGGAAGTGCCTCATAGAATCTCTTCGTGCTTACCGTTCTTCTTCGTCGCCTTGTTGCAACACACTTCGTGTGGTGGTGCCTGGCGGGTGTCGTACTGACCGTTCTGCAGCCCTTTCTCTTCACGCATTTCCGGCAAGACGGCTGGGAAGACGAGCCGGGTTTTCGCGTGCGCAACGTCGAAGCGATGGCGCTGTTTTCGCCGGACGATCGGGACGATCACAGCAAAGAGCTGGAGACCACGCTGTATGTGCCGGCCGCCGCGCACATCGATGTGCCCAATGCCTTTGCGCATGGACTCGATGTGTTGATGGCTCTGGTGCTCTTGCTGCTGCCGCTTGCAGTCGCGCTGGTCCGGTTGCTCGTCCCCATCGAGCGCACGATTGTCGAGCGCGTGCCCTACACCAGCGGCGCGCCGCCGCCCACTGTGCTCTGGCGGACCCAGCCGCCGCACACCGCCCCACCTGTGACGACCTGACAAGCGACGTCGCCTGACGTCGACTCCTGTCCGCGCGCGTGTGCAGACAGATTCCTTGTTTTCGGTCGAAAGGTTTCGAGATGATGAATGCCACCAACACGGCGTTGTTGCAATGGATCGCCGCAGGTGACGATCCCAATTCATGGGCACTCCTTGCGGGAAGTGTCTTCGCGTTGTGGGGCAGTGCGCTGTGCGCCGCGGCCGTGCTGTGGGCCGGCTGGCATGCGCGCGCCGAGCGGCCTTACCTTGCAGCAGTGGTCGTCGGTGCGGCACTGGCATCCCTGCTCTCGCATCTGATCGCGGCCTGGCTCGACATGCCTCGCCCGTTCGTGGCCGGACTCGTGCCCGCCTACATCGTGCATGGCCCGAGCGCCGCGCTGCCGAGCACGCACGCGACCGTGATGTTCTTCATCGGCTTCGCTTTCATGTTGCGCGCCGCGTTGCGTCCTGTCGGTGCGGTGGTGCTGGTTCTGGCAGCACTGACCGGATGGGCGCGCATCTATGTCGGGGTTCACTCGCCGATCGACATCGCTGCAGGCATGGCACTGGCGGCTTCGCTCACCGGCGTGCTCGCGTTGCTGGAGGTGCGCCTGGCGGCGTTGATGGCGGCCCGTCTTGTTGCACGACGATCGCGTCCCGGCGAGCTCGCCAACGATGCCGAGTGGAGGGCTTCATGAGGCCGCCGATTCACGCCGGGCCAAGACTGGTCCGCGACGTCACCATCGACGCCATCGACGCGGCCGCGTCGAAGACCGACGTAACGCCGGCTCCCCAACACATCGACGCATCCGAAGCACGCAGCGTGTCATGCGTGATCCCTTGCTTCAACGAGGCGGCCAATCTGCGCGTGCTGTTGCCCCGCCTCGAAGAGATCCTGTGGGCCACGCGTCTGCGCTGGGAGATCATCGTTGTCGACGATGGCAGCACCGACAACACCGCTTCGGTGGTTGCCGCATGGTGCGAGCTCGAAGGCTTTTGCTGTGTCTCGCTGTCACGCAACTTCGGCAAGGAGGCAGCGTTGACCGCAGGCCTCCAAGCAGCGCGTGGCGACGCCGTCATCCTGCTCGATGGTGATCTGCAGCATTCGCCGTCGCTCATCGGCTCGATGATCGAGAAGTGGTCGGCCGGCGCCGATGTCGTCTACGCCGTGCGAGAAGCACGCACCGACGAGGCCGCTCTGAAGCGCTGGGGCAGCCAGCTCTTCTACAAGCTGGTCAACTCGTCTGGTCGCTTCGAACTGCCGGAGGATGCCGGCGATTTCCGGTTGATGGACCGCAAGGTGGTGGATGCGCTGCTGAGCCTGCCCGAGCGCAGCCGGTTCATGAAGGGCTTGTATGCATGGGTCGGCTTCAAGGCGGTGCCGTTGCCCTACACGCCGGCGCCTCGGGCGCAAGGCGTCAGCACCTTCAACATGCTGCGCTTGGTACATCTGGCAGTCGATGGACTGACGTCTTTCACCACCTGGCCACTGCGGCTGGTCAGCATTTTCGGGCTGCTGATGGCTGTGCCTGCATTCGCTTACGGCGTGTTCCTCATCATCGATCACTTCGTGGTCGGGGACGCCGTCTCGGGCTGGTCAACCATCGTGGTGAGCCTGATGTTCTTCATCGGCGTGCAGATGATTTCGACCGGTATCGTCGGCGAGTACGTGGCCCGGGTTTTCGAAGAAGTGAAAGGGCGGCCGCTCTACATCGTCAGGAGCGTCACAGGCACCGGGCTGGAAGGCGACAAGAAGTGATGCGGTCGATCCAGAACTCACTCCGACAGTCCTCCTGGCACCGCACCCTCCTCTCCATCGCGATCATCTTCCTATGGCTTGCGGCCACCGCGGGCTTGCGGCGCTTCACCGCGCCGGACGAAGGCCGCTACGCCGGCGTCGCGCTCGAGATGCTGAGAACGGGCCACTGGCTGGTGCCACGGCTCGACGGCCTTCCGTTCTTCCATAAACCGCCGTTGTTCTACTGGATCAGCGCGGCGTCGATGTCGGTCTTCGGCGTGTCGGAGTGGCCGGCGCGCTTGCCATCGGTACTGGGCGCCACGCTGGCCGCCAGCGCGCTGCTCATTTTCGCGCGGCGCTGGGCCGACGGCGTGAGCGCATCGGTCGCCACGGTCGTGCTGTTGACGTTGCCGTTCTTCTACGTCGGTGCGCAGTTCGCCAACCTCGACATGCTGGTGGCCGGCTGCATCGCCGCGACGGTGCTCGCAGCGGCGCACGCTGCACTCGCAAAAGAGCGCGGTGGCGCCTGGCGCGGCGCACTCGCCCTGGCCTTTGCGATGGCAGCGCTGGGCGTACTGGCGAAAGGGCTGATCGGGTTCGTGCTTCCCGGCGCTATCTTCGTGACATGGTGCATCGTGACCCGCCGGTTTCGCGCCGCAGGAATGCTCGCGTGGTGGCCTGGCTGGTGCATTTTTCTGTTGATCGCAGCGCCGTGGTTTGTTGCCATGCAGGTGCGCTACCCAGGCTTCTACGACTACTTCGTCGTGACGCAACACTTCAGGCGCTTCGCGGCAGCGGGGTTCAACAACGCGCACCCTTTCTGGTTCTATGGGCCGGTGATCGTCGGGCTGACCTTGCCATGGATTGGCTGGATGGGTTGGCAAGCCGTTGCGCGTCGGCATAGCGGCCACACTCCGATCGCTACCACTGCAAGCGCCGCATTTTCCGATGTCGACTGGCTGATGCTCGTCTGGTTCATCGTGATCGTGGTGTTCTTTTCGTTGCCGAAATCCAAGCTCATCGGCTATGTGCTCCCAGCCCTTCCACCACTCGCATGGTTCATCGCGCGAGCCTTGCGTGCCACGACACCGACGCGGTGGATGACGAGCCCTAAACTGCAATGGACGACCGGCATTGCCGCCGTCATCTGCGTTGCTTCGGTGATCGTTGCAGACCGGCTGGGAACGCCGCCCGGTGCGCGGCTGTATCTGCCCGCCGAGGAGCGCATCGCTGCAGACGATCAGGTCGTGATGCTCGATGCCTACTACTACGAGATCCCGTTCTACTGGAAGCTGAAGCACACGGTCATGGTCGTGAGCGACTGGCAAGACCCTGCCTTGCCGCTGCATGACAACTGGCGCAACGAGTTGAGCGACGCGGGCCGATTCGAGCCCGCCAGGGCGGCCACCACGCTGGTAAATCGAGAAGATCTCCCGCGCGTGCTCTGCATGCCGAAGCGCACCTGGATCGTCGGCTCGTCGGCTTCGTTTCTCACCTCGCCCTGGCTCCTCGACCAGCGCTTTGTTCCGGTTGCGCACAACCAGGAGGCAGCCATCTGGCGCTTCGATGGCCCGCAGCGTCCAAGTGCGGGCTGCGTCGAATTCGGCAAGCCAGCACGCCCATCGACTGGAGATGCGTCATGAGCGACGAACGCTTCTTGTGCATCTGTGCCGACGACTTCGGCCTGAGCGAGGGCATCGATGCGGCGGCACTCGAACTGGCCGAACTTGGCAAGATCTCCGCCATCGGTTGCATGGTTCGGCGCAATTTCTGGCACACCGGATCTCGCAATTTGCGGCGTCTGGACGCCGACCATGTCGACATCGGGCTGCACCTCGACCTGGACTTTCCATCGGCGCCGGGCGGCCGCGATGGCAGCCTGGTGTCGCTCATCGCCATGGCCTATCTGGGTCTGCTGCGCGGCAAGCGGTTGCGCGACGAAATCCGTTTTCAGTTGAACAGCTTCGAAGACCGGATGGGTCGGGCGCCCGCCTTCGTTGACGGCCATCGTCACGTGCACCAGTTGCCCGGCGTGCGCGATCTGCTCATTGCAGAACTGATGGGCCGGTACCGGGCGGCACCGCCGTGGTTGCGCAACACGGCGCCTGCCGAGCCAAGCTGGCTGCTGCGCGGCAAGACCGACGCCAAGGCGAGAGTGATCCATGCGCTGGGCGGTGGCGCGCTGCAGCGTCTCGCGGAACAGCACGGCGTTCCGATGAGTCGGTGCTTGCTCGGCGTGTACCCCTTTCCCGCCAAAGAGGGCGACTACCAGCACGCCTTTGCGCAATGGCTGCGGCAATGCCGCAGCGGCGACGTGCTGATGTGCCACCCTTCGCTCGGCGACGCACCGCATGGGTTGCAAGGCCAGTCCACGCCCCACGATGAATCGCGCCGGCGCGAGCACACGACACTCCGGGCGCTCGACCTCGATGCGCTGCACGCAACGACCGGCATCGTCGTGGCACCCCTGTCGCGCGCATTCGGCCGCCACCCGGCGAGCTCGGAAATGCCGGTCGACTTGACAGACTCCCTGCGCGGCGCGCCAGAAGAACTCCGATGGTGACGCAGCCGATCGTGCGGCCGACCATGGCCTGAGCCTTGCATCCGCTACGGTGAAGTTCACTCTGTCATGGGCCTGCATGATCGAGCTTCCCGCGCCAACCGCTGTCGGCATCACCCGCGAGCGGCTCGCCGGAACAGTCGGGACTCTTGCTCACCGACGTCTACGACGCACGCTGGGTCGTGGCGACGATGCATGCACCGGCTGCAGCTCGCACTGGCAGCACGCGAGTCGACTCCGCCAAGGCAATGATGGCGAATAATCGATACTGAAATTGAACTTCAAGGAGACGCATGCTGAAGACGAAGGCTGCAACGGCGTTGTCGACCATCCTGCTGACGGCGATGCTGGCAGTGTGTGCCAACAGCGCGCAAGCCCAGCAAATGAACGTGCAGGGCTTTGCCGTCAAAGGCTGCAACGAGTACCTGCAAGCGCGAGCTGCGCGCAAGGAAGATCCGTGGATCTATTGGGTGCAAGGCTACCTGTCGGGCGCCAACATGGCGAGACTCGACTTCATCATGACGAGTGCCGCGCTGCCGCCGCCGGAGTCGATGGCGCAGTCGATCGAAAGATACTGCCGTGCCCATCCGCTCGGCACGATGCTCAACGCTACCGAAGCGCTCTACAAAGATCTGCTCGCAACCAGTCCGATGCAATTGCCTGCACCGAGCACCAGTCAGCGTCGCAGGCCCTGACCTAACGACTGCTGGCGCGCGGCCCGACGTCGTCGTCGCTGCGGCAAAACCGCAGGCGGTATCGAGCAATGCGCCGATGAGGCCTGCATGCAGAAAACCGGCGTACTGAAAGACGCTCGCGGTTCAAAGCGCAACGGCAATGCCATCGAAACCCGCATCGATTGTTGCCCGCACAGAAACACCGTGTCTCTGATCGGTCGAGTTCAATTCGCATGAACGCCCGGACACTTCATCGCACAGACCTGCAGTCAGCAAGGGCTGTCGAAGCAAACCCAGTCAAACAACATCTTCCGAGGACCGTATGAACAAGCTCCAGATCATCACCGCCGCAGCCGCACTCTCCCTGCTCGCCATCACCGGCGCACAGGCTGAAGGCTACAACGGTGTGCACACCCATGTTTCGTCGAAGAACCGCGCCGACGTCGATGCAGAAGCTGTCAGCACCGCGGCTGCGCCCAACCAGAACGTGGCGCGTGGCTCACGCGGTGCAGAAGCCTTCAAGCCGGTCGCCAACCCCGACGCGGTGTACGAAAGCGCTGTCGCAACCGCCCATGCACCCGATCAAAACGTGAGCGGTGGATCCAAGTACAACAGCCGCTTGCTCTCGACGATGGCGCGCCCTGCACCGGCGGTGCAAGCGCAGCAAAGCACGCCTGCTATTGCCAAGTAAGCCCGTCGAGCAGCCGCGCCACAGGTTCAGGGGAACCCGTAGCGCGGTGTTGCTGCCGCACCGCTGCCGTACAGCGCGAGCTTGCGGCAGCCGGCAAAAATCGACTTGGGCGTGAGCCCGTAGACCTGCCGGATCGAGTGACTGAAATGCGTCGAGTCCGGGTAGCCGACATCGAGTGCGATGTTGGCCAGGTTCGCGCTTTGCGTCACGTAGTAAAGAACACTGCGCGCACGCTGCCAGGTTCTAAAACTCCGAAACGGCGACCCCACTTCTGACTTGAACAGATGCAGAAAGCGCGACACCGATAAGTGCGACGCCACCGCGCAGTCTTCGGCCGAGGTGTGGCTGTTCGGGTCTTGCTTGATGCGGTCCAGCACCGCACGAATGCGGCGATCGATCGGGCGCGTCGGCAAGGCACATCCAAAGAAGTTGCGATCGAAATCTTCAGTTCGCTCGTACTGCCGAAGCGCGCAGCGCTTGAAGCGTTCCAGCGCATCGCGCATGGCTCGAAGGGCCGCTGGCGCATCGACCGCACCGCGACCGTTGCGAATGTAGTCAGGCAAGCTTTGGAGATCCACTGTCTCCGATTCGATCAGCACATTGCAGATCATGCGTTCACCCGATGCGATGCGATGCGGCATACCGGCCGGCACCACAGAAAACTCAGTCTCTCGCCACGTCTCACCATCGATGCAGATCTTGTGCGGACATTTGAGCGATACATAGATGGAGATCGCACCGAGTGTGCGCAACGACGGTTCGCCGTGCAGCCCCACGTAGAGCACGCGGTCGGCATTGAGCCACATCACGCGCTCCGACGCAGACGATGAAGACGCCGAAGTCCGCAGGGACGTCGGGGCGTCGATTCGAATCTGTTGCATGTTTGTCTCCTTCGTTTTGATCTGATCGATTTCCGCGCTTCCGCACGGTCGAAGATTAACGGTACTTCGCCAATTCGAGTTTGCCGATCTGGTTGCGGTGCACTTCATCGGGCCCGTCGGCCAGCCGCAGCAGCCGCGCCGTGGCATAGGCCGACGCGATGCCTTCGTCGTTGTTGGTGCCGCCTCCGCCAAAGGCCTGAATGGTCCAGTCGATGACCTGGCAGGCCATCTGCGGCGCCGCCACCTTGATCATCGCGATGTCGGCCTTGGCGACCTTGTTGCCCACGGTGTCCATGCGGTGCGCCGCGTTGAGCGTGAGCAGTCGCGCCTGCTCGATGAGGATGCGCGACTGCGCGATGCGCTCGATGGTCACGCCCTGCTGCGCGATCGGTTTGCCAAACGTCACGCGCGACAGGCTGCGCCTGCACATCTTCTCGAGCATGCGCTCGGCCAGGCCGACGAGGCGCATGCAGTGGTGAATGCGGCCGGGCCCGAGACGGCCCTGAGCGATCTCGAAACCGCGACCTTCGCCCAGCAACATGTTGGACGCCGGCACCCGCACATTGTCGAAAGTGACCTCGGAAGCACGGTCGGGCACGCCGTAGAAACCGAAGACGGCAATGGCACGTACCACCGTCACGCCGGGGGTGTCGAGCGGCACGAGGATCATCGATTGCTGCTTATGGCGATCGGCATTGTCCGGGTCGGACTTGCCCATGAAGATGGCGATCTTGCAACGCGGGTCGGTCGCGTTGGTCGTGTACCACTTGTGGCCGTTGATGACGTAGTCGTCACCGTCGCGCACGATGCTCGACTCGATGTTGGTCGCATCGCTCGATGCAACGTCGGGTTCGGTCATTGCAAAGCACGAGCGGATCTCGCCAGCCAGCAAGGGCTTGAGCCAGCGCTCCTGATGCTCGGGCGTGCCGTAGCGCGCCAGCACTTCCATGTTGCCGGTGTCGGGCGCCGAACAGTTGAAGACTTCGGGCGCCAGATGCGAGCGGCCCATGATCTCGCAGAGCGGCGCGTATTCGAAGTTGGTCAGGCCCGCGCCGTGCGAGGACTCGGGCAGAAAAAGGTTCCAGAGTCCGGCATCGCGCGCCTTGGGTTTCAGCTCCTCGAGCACCGGCGCGACTTTCCACGGGCCCAACTCTTCAGCCTCTTTGTAATAGCGCTTCTCGTTGGGATAGATGTGCTCTTCCATGAAGGCCGAAAGGCGCTTCTGGAGATCCTGGACCTTGGGGGAAAACTCGAACACGAGAACCTTTCGGAGGGTGTTGCAAACAACAACGTTGACTGAAGAACCTGATGCGTTTTCTATGGCGTGCCGCTAGCGCTCGCCGCGCGAAAAGTGCGCTTCGACCTGTCGCCAGGCCGCCTCCGCTATCGGCCGTGCCCGCGCTCCCGTTTCAATGGCTTCGGCGCTGGAGGCCGTGCCATCGCGCGCACGCTTCGAGATGCCATGAAGAATGGCGGCGAGCCGGAACATGCTGTACGTCAGGTAGAACTCCCAATGCGCCGGGTCGATCGGCTCGCGTCCGACACGCTTGCAGTACGTCATCAGGTAGGTGGCTTCATCAGGGATGCCAAGCGCTGCATAGTCGGTTCCGGCCATGCCACGAAACTCAGCTGCCGTGAGGCGCCACGGCAGTGCGTGGTACGCGAAGTCCGCAAGCGGATGGCCGAGCGTCGACAGCTCCCAATCGAGCACCGCCAGCACACGCGGCTCGGTCGTGTGAAAGATCATGTTGTCGATGCGCAGGTCGCCATGAAAGATGCACGTCTCGTCTTGCGCACCGGGTGGAACATGTGCCGGCAACCACTCGATGAGCCGCTCCATCGCCGGGATCGGATCGTCGGCCGCGGCGGCCTGGTATTGCCTTGTCCAGCGGCCGATCTGGCGATCGAAAAAGTTGCCGGCGCGACCATAGTCCGCGAGGCCGACTGCCTTGTAGTCGACGCGGTGCAAGGCGGCGACCACGCGGTTCATGTCGTCGTAGATCGCGGTGCGCTCGACATTGGCCAGGCCCGGCAGCGCTGGGTCCCAAAGGATGCGGCCATCGACGAAGTCCATGACATAGAACGGCGTGCCGATGACATTGGCATCGTCGCAATACCCGCGTGCGCGGGCGACCGGCACATCGCTGCCGCGCAGCGCATCGATCACACGGAATTCGCGGTCGACCGCATGGGCCGAGGGCAACAACGCGCCCTTGGGCTTCTTACGCAGAACATACCGGTTGCCCGTCGCGTCGAGCACCAGATAGGTGGGATTGGACTGCCCGCCTTTGAATCGACTGAGCGTCAGCGGCGGGCGAAAGCCGTCGATGCGCTCGCGCATCCAGCCCTCGAGCCGTGCGACATCGAAGTCACCAAAACCATTCATTACGCACGACCTTGCATACCAAAATGGTACGAAGAGATTGTCCGACAATCAACTAGGGTTTGTCCGACACCTGACAGATATGCGTGGCATCTACCGAACGGGCTGACCGGCGTAAAACGCGGGCCTCAGCGCATCAATTGCCACCCCATGCCGAGCAGCCCGGCGGCCGCGATGACCTTGATGACGCCAACCTTGAAACGGAACAGCGCGATCGCCGCCAGCACGCCGATCACTGCCGCCGCCCATTCGAAGCGCCCCGCCACTCCCAGCGGCCACAGCACATGGACCGCGAAGAACACCGCCAGGTTCACGATGACGCCCACCACGGCAGCGGTGATCGCCACGAGCGGCGCAGTGAACTTGATCTTTCCGTGCGTCGATTCGATGAAGGGCGCGCCGACGAAGATGAAAAAGAACGACGGCAAAAAAGTAAAGAACGTGACCAGCGTCGCGGCGGCTGCACCGGCCAGAAACGGCGAGCCCGCACCAAAGATCTCCTTGCTCCAGCCACCGACGAATCCGACGAATGCCACGACCATGATCAGTGGACCCGGCGTGGTTTCGCCCAGCGCCAGCCCGTCGATCATCTGCGACGCCGTCAACCAGTGCTGCGTCTCGACCGCGCCCTGGTAAACATAGGGAAGAACGGCGTACGCACCGCCGAAGGTGAGCAGCGCGGCCTTGGTGAAGAACCACGCCATCTGTGTCAGCACCGCATGCCATCCGTAGGCCACGGTCAGCGCGCCGATGGCGGCAACCCACAGGCCGATCGATACCGCAGTGACCCGTCGAATGCGCGACCAGCTGAAGATGGCGTGCGACGGCACCGGTGTGTCGTCGTCGATCCATGCCGGTGCCGATGAAACCGCGCCTTGCCCGTGGCCACCGCCGCTCGAAAACTTGCCCGGCGCCCTCCGCCCACCGACATAGCCAATCACGGCAGCCGCCAGCACGATCAGCGGGAACGGCATGTTGAACGCGAAGATGGCGACGAACGCTGCGAGCGCGATGCCGTACAGCCACGCGTTCTTCAGCGTACGCGAGCCGATGCGGTACGCCGCGAAGACGACGATGGCGGTCACCGCGGGCTTAATGCCATAGAGCACCCCGGCGATGGCCGGCACATGACCAAAGGCCATGTAGACCCACGACAGCCCGATCAGCACGAACAACGAAGGCAGCACGAAAAGTCCGCCTGCGATGACGCCACCCCACGTGCGATGCATCAGCCAGCCGATGTAGGTGGCCAGTTGCTGCGCTTCCGGCCCGGGCAGCAGCATGCAGTAGTTGAGCGCATGCAAAAAGCGCCCCTCCGAGATCCAGCGGCGCCGCTCGACCAGTTCCTGGTGCATCAGTGCGATCTGCCCCGCCGGTCCGCCAAAACTGATGAAGCCGAGCTTCAGCCAGTAAGCGAAGGCCTCGCGGAAAGTCAGCGGAGGCCGGGCTGGCGATGGGGCTGGGGTTTCATCGGTCATATGGACCGCATTTTGGAGGGCGGCGTGTTGCAACGTCCCTAGAGCCTAGGCAGCACCCGATGCTCAGTCTTGTGCCGACACGCTGCGACCCTGCCTTGATGCCCTCAGGGAAACACGGAGGACCGACCCGTGACGGCCGGACTGAGCCGTACACCCGGCAGGGTTGAACCTGATTCCGCCTGGCACAAGTGTCTGCAAATATTGCCAGACAATTAATTCGCTAGTCGCTTTGGTTTCCCTAGCAGAGCCGACGCGACAGACGTACTCTTTTAGAGTCTGTCGCTGCCGGTCCGGCCCCATTTTTTGTACTGCCCGAGCCCGAATGAAAAATACCCCAACAGCCCGTGTGACCCGTGCGGGCGCAGGGAAGGCCGTCAAAGCACCAGCGCCGATCGCTGCGCAGCATCCGCGCAGCACGCCCGACCGCGTAGCCGACGCCATCAGCAAAGGCATCCTGATGCGCCGCTTTACCGTCGGGCAGCGACTGGTCGAGGCTGACCTCACGCGCGATCTCGGCGTAAGCCGCAGCACGGTGCGCGAGGCCTTGCGCATCCTGGCGTCGAGCGGCGTGGTCGACCTCACGCCGCACCGCGGGGCCGTGATCCGCTCGCTAGACCACGAAGATGCAGCCAGCCTGCTGGGTGTGCTCGAAGTGCTCACTGGCCTGGCAGCGCGCCTGGCCGCCGCCAACATCCAGATCGGCAACAACGCCAAGCGCTTCGAGGCGGCGGCGCAAAAGCTCATCAAGGCCAACACGCCCGAGGCGCTCGACCGCGTGCTCGACGAGCGCGCCAACTACTACAAGGTCATGTTCGACATTGCCAACAGCGGCGAGTTGAACCGAGTGCTGCCACAGGCACGCGCCCATCTTTTTCGGGCGCAGTTCTATCAGTCCCTCACCACCGCCGACCTGCGTTCGATGGTGGCCGAGTACCGCGCCATCACCGAGGCGATTCTCGAAGGCGACCAGGCCAAGGCGGAGGCGCGCACCCGCAAACACTTGCAGAAAACCGGCGAGCGCACCCTGCCGCGCATGACCGCATTCTCGTTGGCGTAAGTCGTCTTCGTCTCAAGCCCTGGAGTCGATGACGGCGGCATTGATCATGGTGCGCAATTCGCGCCGGATCGGATACAGGCTGGACGGAATCAGTTGCGTGAGGAACACGACGCAGAGGTCCTCCACTGGATCGATCCAGAAAGCCGTCGAAGCCAATCCACCCCACCAGTACTCACCGACCGAGCCGGCCAGCCCGGTCTTTGCCACGTCGGTGGTCATCGCAAAGCCCAGTCCGAATCCCACGCCGGCATAGGTCGCTTCGGAGAACATCGAGACCGCCATATCGGCCAGTTCGCGGCCACCGGGCAGATGGTTGGAGCGCATCAGTTTCAGCGTCTTCGGACCCAGCAGGCGCACATCGCCCAAGGCACCGCCCTGGCGCAGCATCTCGCAGAAGCGCATGTAGTCGCTGGCCGTCGAGACCAGTCCACCGCCGCCCGACGGCGCTGCGGGAGGCTCGCGAAATGTGCGGCCGGGTGCTGGCGCCAACGCACCTGCAGCGGACTTCACATAGCACTGGGCGAGACGCGCGGCCTTGTCTTCGCCGACATGAAAAGCCGTGTCCACCATCCCGAGTGGCTCGAAGATGCGCCGACGCAAAAACTCGTCGAACGGGACGCCGGAAATCTTGCCGATCAGGTAGCCCAGCACATCGGTGGCGACTGAATAGTTCCACGCCGAGCCCGGAGAAAATTCCAGCGGCAGCTGAGACAACTGGTCGATGAATCCATCCAGTCCTTCAGCCTGTTCGAAGGGCTCGACCCTGCCTCGGCGGTAGGCAGCGTCGACGCTGGTGCGCATCTGAAAGCCGTAAGTCAGCCCGGACGTGTGCCGCAGCAGATCGACCATCCGCATCGGCGCAGCAGTCGGTTTCGTCTGGAAATTGCCCGGCAGTCCCGACTGGTAAACGCCCAACTCACGCCACGCCGGAATGAAACGATGCACCGGATCGTCGAGCGCCACCAAGCCCGCCTCGACCAACATCATGAAGGCGACGCTGGTGACCGGTTTGGTCATCGAATAGATGCGCACGATGCTGTCTTCACGCAGCGGCGTGCCGCTTTCGAGCGAGGCATGCCCCAGCACCGACTGGTGCACCAGCTGTCCCCCGCGTGCGATCTGCAGCAAGGCACACGGCATCTTGCCGGGCGTCACATACTGGTCGGCCAGGAACTTGTCGATGCGGGCCAGGCGTTTCGAGCACATGCCCAGCGATTCAGGCGATGCGGTGTTTGTCATGTCAGCGGCTTTCAGGTCGTATCGCTGAAATGCTAACGCCCCTGCCAGACCGCCGCACGTTTCTCCGCAAATGCCGCAGCGCCTTGCCAGTCGGAGACGCGCTGGCCGCTGTTCGCAAGACGCGCCAGCAATGGCGATACCGTCCAGTAGCCGAACGGGTTGCCTCGCACCTGGGCGTAATACGCCAGCCGCTCGGCAATGGCCGTGAGCCCGATCCGGTCGGCCATCCACATCGGGCCGCCCTGGTGGTCCGGAAAACCGAAGCCGGCGGTCCACACGATGTCGATGTCGCCCGGTCGATACGCGATGCCCTCTTCCAGAATCTTTGCGCCCTCGTTGATGAGCGGGTACAGCAGGCGCTCGACGATCTCCTGCCGGCCGATGTCGGCGCGCTGCGCGATGCCATGCGCTTCTGCCTGCTCTTTGGCGATGCGCGCGGTCTCCGGGTCGGTCACGGGCTTGCGGCCGTCGTAGCGGTAGTAGCCCAAGCCCGTCTTCTGGCCGAAGCGGCCGAGCTCGAACATCTTGCGCACCACCGCGCGGTAGCTGTCGTCGGGCGGCAGGCCACCGGCCTTGCCGTATTCGATGACCGTCTTGGCGCCGACGTCGATGCCGGCCATGTCGAGCATGCGGCACGGGCCCATCGCCATGCCGAGCGCTTCGACCGCACTGTCGATCTCCGCCGGGGTGGCGCCTTCCATCATCAGGAACTCGGCCTCGCGCATGTAGACCTCGGCCATGCGGTTGCCGATGAAGCCGTAGCACACGCCCGACACCGCTGCCACCTTGCCGATCTTGCGGGCGACTTGCATGACGGTCGCGAGCACGTCGGGCGCGGTCTTGGCGCCGCGCACGACTTCGAGCAGGCGCATCACGTTGGCCGGGCTGAAGAAGTGCATGCCGACCACGTCGGCCGGGCGACCCGTGGCTTCGGCCAGCACGTCGACATCGAGTGTGGAGGTGTTGGTCGCGATGATGGCGCCGGGCTTGCAGACCTTGCCCAGGCGCGCGCACACCTGCTTCTTCAGGTCCATGTTCTCGAACACCGCTTCGATGACGAGGTCGCAGTCGGCCAGCGCCGCGTCGTCGAGCGAGCCGCTCAACAGTGCCATGCGCTGTTCGACCTGTGCGGTGGTGAGCCGGCCCTTGGCGGCACTGGCTTCGTAGTTGGCGCGCACCAGGCCGAGCCCACGATCCAGCGCGGCCTGCGACGTTTCGAGCAGCACCGTCGGGATGCCGGCGTTGGCGAAGTTCATCGCAATGCCGCCGCCCATGGTGCCGGCGCCGAGGATGCCGACCGACGCGATGGGCCGCAGTGCCACATCCTTGGCCAGCCCCGGAATCTTGGCAGCCTGACGCTCTGCGAAAAACAGGTGGCGCATCGCCTGCGATTCGGGCGAGACGCGCAGTTCTTCGAAGAGCCGCGCCTCGACCGCCTCGCCCTCGGCGAAGGGCAGCATCGATGCCTGCACCGCGAGCACGATGTTGCGGGCCGAGGGATAGAACGCCTTGCGGCTGACGGCGTCGGCCAGTGCCTTGTCGAAGAAGTCGGCGGGCAGGTCGGCGGTGGATGCGACCTCCGCACTGAGCCGACGCGGCGCGGCGTCCCGGGCGACCAGCGCTTGCGCGTACGCGAGCCCGACGTCCAGCGGCTTGCCTTCATGCACCTCGTCGACGATGCCGGCCTTCAGCGCCGTGGCCGTGTCGATGCTGCGGCCGCTGGAGATGAGGTCGAGCGCCAGTTCGATGCCGGCGGCGCGCGGCAGGCGCTGCGTGCCGAGCGAGCCGGGGAGGATGCCGAGCTTGACTTCGGGCAGGCCGAGCTTCGTCGCAGGAACAGCCACGCGGTAGTGGCATGCCAGCGCGAGTTCCAGGCCACCGCCCAGCACGGTGCCGTGCAGCACGGCAGCGACCGGACGGTCGAGCGCCTCGATGCGGCCGAGCGTGCCGTTGTAGAGCGCCGCCGAAAAGTCAGGGTCGTCGAAGGACGTGATGTCGCCGCCTGCGACGAAGGTGCGGCCTTCGCAATGCACCAGCAGCGCGGCATAGGAACGGTCGGCCTCGAACGCGTCGACGGCAGCGGCCAGGCCGGCGACCACTTCGGACGACAGCGCGTTGACGGGCGGGTTGGCGATGCGCAGCACGGCGATGTCGCCGTGGCGGACCAGGTACACCAGCGTGCCGGAATCGGCCATCGAGTTCACGTTTTCAATCATTGGAAATCACCTAGAGCGCGCCGGAAAAGCGCTTGAAGAGGTTAGCAAACGCGATTTCGCGGTGCTTGCGTCCATGTTCATGGACTCCCGGTCGCAGTTGCGACGTTGTGCACGCGAAGCGTGGCCTTCAGCACCTTGCCGGTCGAGTTGCGCGGCAACGCGTCGACGATGCGCAACTCTTTCGGCAGCTTGTAGCGCGCGAGCTTGCCTTCGGCAAAGGCGTGCAGCCCTTCCAGCGTGATCGACTTGCCAGGGCGCGGTGCCACCACCGCCACCACGCGCTCACCCCAGCGCGCGTCGGGGGCACCGATGACGGCGACCTCGGCGATGTCCGGGTGGTCGTACAGCACGCTCTCGACTTCGGCCGGATAGATGTTCTCGCCGCCGCTGATGACCATGTCCTTGATGCGATCGCAGACGTAGAGAAAGCCTTCGGCGTCGCGGTAGCCGATGTCGCCACTGCGAAACCAGCCATCGGGCGTGAAGCTCGCCTCGGTGGCCTCGGGCCGGTTCCAGTAGCCGGGCATGACGTTGGCGCCGCGCACGCAGATCTCGCCGGTGGCGCCGGGGGCAGTCACCGGCTCACCCGACGCATCGATCAGCTTGATCTCGGTCATGAGCGGCGGCGTGCCGCTGGAGCCGAGCTTGTCTGAAGATCTGTCGGGATGCAGGAAGGTGATCATCGATGCGGTCTCGGTCATGCCATAGCCCTGGTGCACCGGGATGTTGCGAGCGCCGTACAAACGCAACAACGGCTCGGGCATCGGCGCACCACCGACCGCGATCAATCGCAGCGACGAGAGGTCCGCCGCCTCGAAAGCCGCGTGCTGGCTGATGAAGAGCAGCATCGCCGGCACCGCGAAGCTCACCGTGATGCGGTGCGCCGCAACCGCATGCAGCACCGCCTCTGCGTCGAAGGCGCGTTGCAGCACCAGGTGGCCGCCCGCCAAAAGCGTCGCCATGCTGCCGCACAGCAAACCGCCGACGTGGAACATGGGCGCGAAGTTGAGCGTGACGTCGGTCGACACCATGTCCCACAGGAACATCTCGTTGAGGTTGTTGGCCCAGAAGTTCCCGTGCGTGAGCATCGCGCCCTTGGGGTGGCCGGTGGTGCCGGAGGTGTACATGATCACGGCGACGTCGTCGGCCCGCACCGGAACGGCCACGGGCAACGACCGCTCGGCACGAGCCTCCGCCATCAGCGCATCGGCAGACTCCCACCCCGGTACACCTCCACCGCGATGGATGAAGCGATGACAAGCGAGGTCGCTGCGCACCGCGTCGATCACCGCGATGTGCTCTTCACCGACGACCAGCGTGTGGACGCCGGCGTCGCCGATGATGAAAGCGAGTTCTTGACCGCTGAGCCTGAAGTTGAGCGGTACGCAGATCGCGCCGATGCGCGCGGTCGCGAACAGCACGACGACGAACATCGGATCGTTGAGGCCGAGGTAGCCGACTCGTGCGCCGGGCGTCACGCCACCGGCCGCCAGAACCGCCGACATGCGCTCGATGCGATCGATCAGCTCGCCGTAATTCCAAGTAATGCCGTTGCAGGTCAGCGCGGGCTTGTGCGGTGCGCGCGCGGCACGGCGGGTGAGCCATTCGGCCAGGCCGACCGCGTGAGCGCTGCCGGCGGTGGCCGCATCGGCGGTCTTTGCGGTGGTCGCGGTGGTCAGCGTCCGGTCCATACCGGCCTTCTCTTTTCGTTGAACGAGGCCAGGCCTTCTTTCGCGTCTTCGGTCATGGCGAGCAGCGCGATCTGGCTTTCGGTGAACGCGATGCCTTCGTCGAAGGACATCGACGACAACGCGCGCATGGCGTACTTGCCGCGGCGCAAAGCGGTCGGCGATTTGCTGACGAGCCGGTCGATCAACCACTGCGTCTTGGCATCGAGCTCGGCCGTGGGCACGACATGGTTGAGCAGCCCTGCTTCCTTCGCCTCGGCGGCACTGAAGGGCTCGCCGGCAAGACACCACTCGCGCACCGTGCGGCGCGGCACGATGGCTTGCAGCAGGCTCAGCACCTGCATCGGGAACAGGCCGATCTTGACTTCGGGCAAGCCGAACTGAACATGGTCGGCGGCAATCGCCATGTCGGTCATGCACAGCAGGCCGATGCCGCCGGCCATGCAAACGCCGTTGATGCGCGCGATGCTGGGCAGGGTCGAGTTCTGCACTTCGCGCAGCATGTCGGCGTAGTCGATGTTCGGCTGCGACAGGTCGAACGAGAAGCCTTCGCCGGGCTGCAAATCGCCGCCGGCACAAAACGCCTTTTCGCCCGCTGCGGTGAGCACGACGACGCGCACGTCCTTGTCGGCATGCGCCTGCCGCCAGCCGTCGCGGATGCCCGCAACCACGTCCTTGTTGATGGCGTTTCGCTTGTCGGGCCGGTTGATCGTGACCCACATCGCGTGGCCGCGCTTTTCGGTCAGTACGGCCAGTTCGGCGGGCTGGATTCCAAGTGTCGTATCGGTCATCGCTTGTCTGTCTCCTTCGATCTCGTTCGTCGCTTGGCGGCTTGGCGGCTTGGCGGCTTGGCGGCCTCGCATCTTCAGGCCGGCGTGGCTGCAGGTTCTTTCACCACTGCTTCGATCTCCACCACCACGCGGCTCGCCGCCACCTGGTCGCCGGTCTTCACATGCAATGCGATCACCTTGCCGGTCATGGGTGCGGCATGGATGTGCTCCATCTTCATGGCCTCGAGCGTGACCATCGGCTGACCGGCCTCGACCATGTCACCCACCGCCGTCATCACCGCGACCACCCGGCCGTTCATCGATGCACGCAACTTGCCGTCGCCCGCCGCATCGCCCTGCTTGGCGGAGGCTGCGCGCGTCTTGTCTTCGATGCGGACGGGCACGCCGCGGTAGTGCAGCAGCAAGAGCGTGCCGTCGCGATGGAAGGCCGCGCTTTCGAACAGGCCATCGCAGAGGAAATGCGCTTCGTTGTCGGCGACCTCTTTCAGTTCGATGACGAAGGTCTGCGCGCCGATGGTCACGTCGAAGTGCCGCTGGCCAATGAGCACGACGCCCGCGGTCGACAGCTTGCCGCCAATCTCGAAGCGCAGCGAGATCGGCAGGCTGTGCGTCATGCGCCGGCCCGGGGCGCGGGTACGCCGGTCGCCGGCCATCTCGTACAACAACACGGCGGCGATGGCGGCCGCGCGCCCTTGCAGTTCGACATCCGGCGCCAGCAGCGCGTCCTGGTTCTGCGTGATGAAGGCGGTGGTGGCGCCGCCGACCGCAAACACCTCGTGGCCGAGGCACCGCTGCAAAAAAGCCTGGTTGGTCGTCACGCCCAAGGCGACCGCGTCTTCGAGCCCGGCCATCAGCTTGCGGCGCGCGGCCTCGCGGTTGTCGCCGTGGCTGATGAGCTTGGCGATCATCGAGTCGTAGTAAGGCGGGATTTCGGCGCCCGAGCGCATGGCATGCTCGACGCGCAACTGCGTCGGCATGTGCCACAGCGCCATGGTGCCGCTCTGCGGCATGAAGCCTTGGTCTGCGTCTTCGGCGCACAGGCGCACCTCGATCGCGTGGCCGGTGAAGGTGACTTGCTCCTGCGTGATGGGCAATGGCTCCCCCGCTGCCACGCGCAATTGCATTGCCACCAGATCGAGCCCGGTGATGGCTTCGGTCACCGGGTGCTCGACCTGCAGCCGCGTGTTCATTTCCATGAAATAGAAATTGCCCTCGCTGTCGAGCAAAAATTCGAGGGTGCCCGCGCCCTCGTAGCGGATCGCCTTGACAGCGGCCACGGCTGTGGCGCCCATGCGGGCCCGCAGGTCGGCATTCACTGCCGGAGACGGTGCCTCCTCGATCAGCTTTTGATGGCGGCGCTGCACCGAACAATCGCGCTCGCCCAGATGGATCGCATTGCCGTAGCGGTCGGCGAACACCTGAATCTCGATGTGGCGCGGTTCGACGATGGCGCGCTCCAAAATCACTTCCGGATCGCTGAACGCGCTCTGCGCTTCGGACCGTGCGCTGCGCAGCAGCTCGCCGAATTCCTTGGCCGATGGCACGAGTCGCATGCCGCGACCGCCACCGCCGGCGGTCGCCTTGATCATCACCGGGAAGCCGATGCGCGCGGCCTCTTTGGCAAGTCGCTCTTCGCTCTGGTCTTCGCCCTGATAGCCCGGAATGCACGGCACGCCCGCCGCCATCATCAAGGTCTTGGCGCCGGCCTTGTTGCCCATCGACACGATGGCCTCGGCCGAAGGCCCGATGAAGACCAACCCCGCGTCCTTGCACGCCTGCGCGAAGTGGTCGTTCTCGGCGAGGAAGCCATAGCCGGGATGCACCGCATCGGCGCCACTCAATCGCGCCGCCTCGACGATGGCCGGGATGCGCAGATAGGACAGGGCCGGCAACGGCTCGCCGATGCACACTGCCTGGTCGGCCTCGCGCACGTGGCGCGCATCGGCATCGGCCGTCGAGTACACCGCCACCGTCCGATAGCCGAGCGCGTGGGCGCTGCGGATGATGCGCAGCGCGATCTCGCCGCGGTTGGCGATGAGTAGTTTTCGGAACGGTGTCAACGACTGTACGGAGGACGATGAGGCAGACATTGCGGTCGTGAAATTCGTTGCGGTCATGGGCGTTCGTCTGACGATTTATGCGGCGTTCGGGAGCGGAAAAGTGCCCATGAATTTGGCGAGGATCTGAAGCATCACTTCGTCGGCACCACCGCCAATGGAGGTCAGCCGGCCGTCGCGGAAGATGCGCGAAATCGGGCTCTCGTCCATGTAGCCCATGCCGCCCCAGAACTGCAGGCAACCATCGGCTACTTCGCGAATCACGCGGCCCGCTTTGAGCTTGGCCATGGTGGCGGTGCGCGTGGCATCGGTACCGGCCACCACCTCCTCGACGCCTTGCCAGGACAGGGCCTTCAGGCACGCGACCTCGGTCTGCAACTCGGCGAGTTTGTAGTGCACCCACTGGTTGTCGAGGATGGAGCGGCCGAAGGCCTGTCGGTCGCGCGTGTAGGCAATGGTGGTGTCGATAGCGCGCTGCGCCATGCCGGCGCTGTTGAGTGCGCCCCACAGCCGTTCGATCTGGAACTGCTCCATCTGGTAGATGAACCCCATGCCCTCTTCGCCGATGCGATAGCGCTGCGGCACGCGCACATCGTCGAAGTGAATCTGCGCCGTGTCGGACGAGTGCATGCCCATCTTCTCGAGCTTGCGCGCAACCTGCACGCCTTTCGTTTTCATCGGCACCACGATGAGCGACTTGTTGCGATGCGACGAACCTTCAGAGGTGTTGGCCAACACGCAGCAGAAGTCGGCTTGCGTGCCATTGGTCGTCCACATCTTGCCGCCATTGATGACGTAGTCGCCATCGACCTTGCGGGCTGTGGTCTTGACCGAGGCCACGTCGGAACCGCTGCCGACCTCCGACACGCCAAGGCAGGCCACGTAGTCGCCACTGATGGCCGGCGCGAGGAATTCGTCGCGTAGCTCCTTGCTGCCGCGGTGCGCGAGGGCCGGCGTCGCCATGTCGGTCTGCACGCCGATGGCCATTGGGATGCCGCCGCAGTTCATGTGCGCGAGCGTCTCGGCCATGACCGCGCCATACGAATAGTCGAGACCCGAGCCGCCGTTTTCGACGGGCTTGGTCAGGCCCAGAAAACCCAGTTCGCCGAGCCGCTTGAAGACCTGGTGCGCCGGGAAGATCTCCGCTTTTTCCCAGTCGTCGACGTAAGGATTGACCTCCTTGTCGATGAAGCGCTTGAGCGTGTCGCGCAGGGTGTCGTGTTCAGGGGTGAGTTGCATGGAAGGCTCCGTTGTGTTCTCAGGGACGTGCCACCGAGAACTGCATCTTCTGCGGTTCACGTGCCTCGGCGTCGCGGCAGATCGACAGCACTTTTGCCAAGACTTCGCGTGTGTCGCGCGGGTCGATCACGCCATCGTCGAGCAGCCGTGCGCTGGTAGTGAACACGCTCATCTGGCTGTCGAAGTGCTCGACGATGCGTTTTTCCATCGCATCGAGCTTGGCCTGGTCGACCTCGCCTTTGCGCTTCATCGCGGCCTCGGTCACGATGACCATCGTCTTCGCCGCCTGCTCACCGCCCATCACCGCGGTCTTGGCGTTGGGCCACGAGAAACAGAAGCGTGGATGAAAGCCGCGGCCGCACATGCCGTAGTTTCCGGCACCGAAAGAGGCGCCGCAATAGAGGGTGATCTGCGGCACCGTGGCGTTGGTCACGGCCTGGATCATCTTGGAGCCGTGCTTGATGATGCCGGCCTCCTCGTAATCCTTGCCGACCATGAAGCCGGTCGTGTTGTTCAGGTACAGGAGCGGCGTCTTCGACTGGCAGCAGGCCTGGATGAAGTGCGTGGCCTTGGTGGCGCCAGCCGGGTCGATCGGCCCGTTGTTGGTGACCACGCCGACCGGCATGCCTTCGATCTTGATGTGGCCGACGACCGTGGCGCCGCCGTAGTTTTCACCGAACTCCAGGAACTCCGAATCGTCGGCCATGTGCGCGATGACCTGCTTCATGTCGACCGGTCGCTTATGGTCCATCGGCATGATGCCGAGCAGGGATTCGGCGTCGTAGCGCGGTGGCTTGAAGGCGCGCGCCGGGGCGGCGGCGGCGTCGCGATTCCAGTCGATGTTGGCGAGGATCTCGCGGGCGATGCGGATGGCGTCGCGGTCGTCTTCGGCCAGGTAGTCGCCGAGGCCGGAGATCGACGTGTGCATCAGCGCGCCGCCGAGTTCTTCTTCGGTCGCGACCTCGCCGGTGGCGGCCTTCAGCAACGGCGGGCCGGCCAGGAAGGCCCGCGAACGGCCACGCACCATCACGATGTAATCCGACAGGCCGGTCTGGTAGGCGCCACCGGCCGTCGAAGAGCCGTGCGTGACCGTCACCACCGGCAGGCCGGCCGCCGAGATGCGGGCGATGTTGCGGAACAGGTTGCCGCCGGTGATGAACTCCTCCACCTTGTAGGTCATGAGGTTGGCACCGGCGCTCTCCACCAGTTGCACGTAGGGCAGCTTGTTTTCCAGTGCGAGCTCCTGCAGGCGCAACTGCTTGGGAATGCCCATCGGCTGCAGGGCGCCGGCCTCGATGCCGGAGTCGGATGCGTTGATCATCACGCGCACGCCCGAGACCCAGCCGATGCCACCGATCACACCACCACCCGGCACGCTCTTTTCGAGGTCTTCGTTGTCGAGTCCGAGACCCGCGAGCGAGCCGATTTCAAGGAACGACGTGCCGGGGTCGAGCAGCAGCGACAGCCGCTCGCGCGGCAGCAACTGGCCGCGCTTTTCAAAGCGCTCGCGTGATTTTTCCGAGGTGGCGATGCTGCGCCGCTCGTAGCCGCGCACGCGCTCCAGCAGTGCCAGCATGCCGCTGCGGTTGGCCTCGAAGGCTTCGCTGCCGGGAGAAACGGTGGTCTCGATGATTGCCATGTGTAGTGCCTGGCCGGTGTTCGGCAGGATGCTGATGCGGCAGCTTAGGCAATGGCGGGCGGCGGGTCTTGCGCGAACTGGCTGCGTAGGGGTGTCTTTCGACAAAGCACGAGCCTCCAGACCGCGTGCTCCCTGGGTCAGCGCGGCAGCGACTGCGGTTGGTTCTGCCGGTGGCTCAGGGCCGGTTACGCGGGGAGACCCGCCTTGACCGGCTCACTTGGGCGTCGCGCCACGAGATCGATCTCGACGCGCGCGCCCTTGGCCAGACCCGTCACGCCGATACAGGTTCGGGCAGGTCGCCGCCCACTCGCGAAGTGGTCGGCGTAGACGGCGTTCATGGCTGCGTAGTCGGCATCGAAGTGGGTGAGGTAGATGCGCACCGACACCGCGTGCTCCAGGCCGAGGCCGCAACCGGCCAGCACGGTCTGCAGGTTCTCCAGCACCTGGCGTGTTTGCGCCTCGATGCCGTCGGGATAGGGTGAATCGAGCGAGGTGTCGACAAAGGGCATCTGCCCCGTGACGAACACCCAGCCATCGGCTTCGACGGCGTGGCTGAAGGGTGCGACCGGGTCGGGCGCACCGGCAATCATGTGGAAGATCGGAGTCATCGCAAAAAGTGGTGTGAGTTGGACAGACCGCGTGGCAAGCCAGTTGCGTGCCAGTCGGGGGAATGGCATGTGGCACGTGTCTTGCGCGACATGGACAGGCAACCAGGAAACCGCCGCCATGCGCTTGGAAAAATTCACGACCGACTCTTACCCGGTGCACCAGCGGCCTCATGCATGGCGCGAGGCTTTGCAGTTGCACAGCCTCCGGCCTGAAATGGCACCTGCAGCGGCGCCGCTCTACGGCACGCTGACCGCGCGGCGCACGGCGCGCGGTGTCGAAATGGCGCGGATCACTTCTTCACCGCAGACGATTCAACGCTTGGGCGCGGGAGCCGATGCGGTCTGGCTCGCGCTCCACATGGGCGGCGATGCCGCGCTGCATCATGGTCAGCAGACCATCGAACTGGCACCGGGTGACATCGTCTTCGGGCCGGCGCATGCGCAGGCCGACCTGGACTTTCGGTCCAACTTCCGTCAGTTCATGGTGTCGATGCCCGGCGCCAGCCTTAAAACTCGGCTGCCCGGTGACCATGCTTTCGCGCTCGGGCACCTTCGCGGCAGCGCGGGCCTGGGCCGCATGTTCGCGGGCACGCTGACCGCGCTGGCCGACGCCTTCGACACGCTGGATGACGACGACATCGCGCCCGTCGAGTCCGCTCTTTCCGAATTCATCGCGACCAGCATGGCGGCACGGCGAGACCTTGCCTTGCCGGCCTCGTCCGCCATCAGCAGCACGCGCGCTGCCACGGTGCGCCGGCTGTGCCAGTACGTCGATGCGAACCTGAGCGATCCATCACTCACGGTGGCCGGTGTGGCGGCCCACGAGCACCTGTCCGAGCGGCTGGTGCAAAAGCTGTTCGAAGGCCTCGGCCAGACCTTCACCGCCTACCTGCGCCAGAGCCGCCTCGAACGCTGCCGCGCCGACCTCGCCAATCGCCAGTACGGACACCTGTCGATCTCGGACATCTGCTTTCGCTGGGGCTTCAACGATCCGGCGCATTTCAGCCATTCGTTCCGCGACCGCTACGGCATGTCGCCACGACAGTACCGACAGCAGGCCAACGAGGTGAGCCAGCAGTCGCTGCGCAAGCGCATCAAGCGCGGCTGGCCATCGGGCTACTTCGAGACGCCGGCGGCGGACCCGGTTGCATCCAGTGCGGGCATCGACACGGTTGCTGCGAGACGCGCGGTCGACTCATCCTGCGTCGACGGGACGTCCACCAATGCCATCAGCACGGTCATCAGTACCGGCATCGGCGCCGGTCGCCACCATCACCTTCCGGCCAACGCGCAGACCATCCACTGGGGCTACTTCAGCCGCTCGATCCCGCCGGTGCTGCGCATCGAGTCCGGCGACATCGTCACCATCGAGACGCTGACCCAGCACGCCTACGACGACCACGAACGCATGATCAAGGGCGATTCAGGGGCCGAAAGCGTCTTCCACTGGACCGCCGAGCACAAGGCCGTGGATCGGCGCGGCGCGGGCCCGACGGACGCGTCGATCTACGGTCGCGGCAGTGGCGAGGGCTTTGGCGTGCACATCTGCACCGGCCCCATTTTCGTGAAGGACGCGCAGCCGGGCGACGTGCTGGAGGTGCGCATCCTCGATCTCGCGCCGCGCCTCGCGGCCAGTGCCAGGTACGAGGGCCGCGCCTTCGGCAGCAACGCCGCAGCATGGTGGGGCTTTCACTACGACGACCTGATCGAGGAGCCGAAGCAGCGCGAGGTGGTGACGATCTACGAAGTCGATTGCAGTCAGGACCAGCCCTGCGCTCACGCGGTCTACAACTTTCGCTGGACCCCCCAGCGCGATCCGAACGGCGTGCTGCACCCGACCATCGACTACCCTGGCATCCCTATCGACCGGGCCTCGATCGTCGAAAACCACGGCGTGCTGCAAGGCGTGACGATCCCCGTGCGCCCGCACTTCGGCGTGATCGCCGTGGCGCCTGCCGAGACTGGTCTGGTCGACTCGATCCCGCCCTCGTGCTTCGGCGGCAACCTGGACAACTGGCGCATCGCCAAGGGCGCAACCTTGTACCTGCGGGTGGGAGTCGACGGCGCCTTGCTATCGGTGGGTGACCCGCACGCCTCGCAGGGCGACAGCGAGTTATGCGGCACGGCCATCGAATGCTCGTTGACGGGCGTCTTCCAGATCGTGCTGCACAAGGCCGCGAACCTGCGCGACGAGCCCTTTGCCGACATCGACTATCCGCTGGTCGAGACGGCCGACGAGTGGGTGATCCACGGCTTCAGCCACCCGGATTATTTGAAGGAGTTCGGCGACAAGGCACGCAGTGCGATCTACGAAAAGTCGTCGCTCGACCCGGCCATGCGTGATGCTTTCCGCAAGACCCGGCGCTTCCTGATGACCGCGATGGGGCTGACCGAGGACGAGGCGATCTCGCTGATGTCGGTGGCGGTCGACTTCGGGGTCACGCAAGTGGTCGACGGCAACTGGGGCGTGCACGCGGTGATCCGCAAATCGATGTTCGCGGGTCGCGTGCGGGCGCAGGCTGCGCCCTCCGTCAACAGCCCGCTCAGCAGTCCTTGAAGATGCTCTTCTGAATCGACCCGTGGATGCCCCAGTTGGCATCCACGACCTGCGTGACGCCGAAGTTCGCCGCGACCGACAACAGGGCAATCGCCTCGTCCTCGCTGAGCCGGTGCACCGTCATCAGGAAGCGGCGCAACTTGCGAAAGGCGTCGCGCATGGCCGGGTCCAGCGACGAGTGACCGGCCACCAGCGTCTGTGCGTCGGGGCCCAGGGCCTCCAGGTAGTTCGGGTAGGTGAAGCCGTAGACCGACCACTGCTCGTCGGTCTCCAGCAGCGGGTGGTCCAGGCCCTCTAGGATCGTACCGCCCAACTCGTTGCTCTTGTGCAGGATGAACTCGAAGTCGCCGGTCAGCGAGGTCTCGATGGCGGTGCCGCCGAGTTCGCTGTCGCCCTGCGCCGCATGCGGATCGCCGACCGAGAAGAAGGCGCCGGGAACCGCCACCGGGTAGTACATGGTCGCGCCCTTGCCGATGCGCCAGTCGTCGATGTTGCCGCCGGTGTAGCTGGGCGGAATCGAGCTGACGAAGTCGGACTCCGACGGCGCCAGGCCCATCGTGCCGAAGTGCAGGCGAGCCGGCACCTTGACGTTGCGCAGGATGTTCTCGCGCTTGCGCACCAGCGTGTGGTCGACGCGCACGCCGGGATAGTCGATGTTGGTGTGCACCACGCCGTCGGGATCGGTTTGCGGTGTCCACACGTAGTTGTAGACCGCGCGGGCGAAGGGCTCGCCCGAGGTGTCCAGCTCGAAGATCGTCACGACCTCGCGGGGCTTGGGCTCCTCGATCAGGTCGCGGTAATGGAAGCCCCAGGACGCGGCCGCGTTCGAGCCGAAACAGCGGCCGGCGTAGCAATGGTTGCAGCTGGGCCGCGGGCGCACGTCGAGGATGCGCACCTCCAGCACGTCGCCGGGTTCGGCGCCCTCGATGACCACCGGTCCCGTCAGCAGGTGCACGCCCAGCCCTTCGCCCTCGCCGAGCTTGAACGGCCCCGTGACCGGGCCGGCACCGCGCCGGGACACGGCCTTGTGCTCGCGCGTCCAGGCGAACACCGATTCGGCGCCGGGGTCGCCCGCGACCATGCGCTCGTAGTCGTCGTTGGCATGGTGGGTCAGCGTCTCGATGGTGACCCTGTCCCCCGACTTCACAACGAGCGAGGGCGCGACGGCCTTGCTGAAATAGCCCCAGTGGACGGTCTGGGGGGAGACGCTCAGGGTGTGGTGCTTCATGTGGGGTCGTTGGCAGGCGAAGGGGTGGACGGCAGCACGTCGGCGGCCATCACGCGAAGGAAACGGGCGAGCGCCGGGGCGCGCGGGTTCTGCAGAACGTCCAGCGCCGGGCCGCTTTCGACGACGCGGCCCCCGGCGAGGAAGACCACGCGGTCGGCCACCTCGGCGGCAAAGCGCAGTTGATGGGTCGAGATGATCATCGTCAGCCCTTCCTCGACGGCCAGGCGGCGGATCACGTCCAGCACCTCGTTGACGAGTTCGGGGTCGAGCGCCGAGGTCGGTTCGTCCAGCAGCAGCACGCTCGGGCCCGGTGCCAGTGCCCGAGCGATGGCGACGCGCTGTTGCTGCCCGCCGGACAGGTGACGCGGCAGCGCTTCGACGCGGTGCGCCAGGCCGACCCGATTCAGCAGTTCCAGTGCACGTCGGTCAGCGGCCTCGGCCGTCCAGCCGTGCACCCAGCGCAGCGGGCCGGCCACGTTTTCACGGGCCGTCAGGTGTGCGAACAGGTTGAACTGCTGAAACAGCATGCCCACGCCCAGGCGAGCACGTTCGCGGGCCAGGTCGCTGGGGGTCATGAGTTGGCCGTCGGGCCGGTAGCCGAGGCGGTGCCCGTCGACGTGGATCTGGCCCGCGTCCCAGCTTTCGAGGTGGTTGATGCAGCGCAGCAGCGTGCTCTTGCCAGAGCCGCTCGGGCCCAGCAGCGCGACCACTTCGCCAGCCTGCACGTCGAGGCTCAGGTCGTTCAGCACATCCTGCGGGCCGTACGCCTTGGACACGCCGTTGATGCGCAACGCGACCGGCGCATCGGCCAGCCGTGCGGCGCGGGCGGCACGATCGGTGGTCGACACCACCAGCGTGGGGAGCATTTCGCTCTCGGGCTCAGCCAACGACGCCGCACCGGTGTCCTCCAGGGTCGACTGGCTTGCTATCGGTAGTGCCACGCGGCGCCGTGGCAGCCAGCGCGCCAGTCCCGTCGACCTCGCCGGGCGGTCAAGATTGAAGCGCGATTCGAGCGCCAACTGCACCAGGCTGATCGCTCCGGTCAACCCGAGGTACAGCAGGCCGGACGCAAAAAAGATCGAGAAGAAATCGAAGGTCGAAGACGCCAGCTGCGTGCTGCGGAGCGTCAACTCGGGCACCGCGATGATCGAGGCGAGCGAGGAGTTCTTCAGCGTACTGACCGCCTCGTTGCCCATCGCGGGGATCATCGAGCGCAAGGCCTGCGGCGCGATGATGCGGCGCATCAGCACGCGCGGCGTCATCCCCAGTGCCTGGCCGGCAAGCACCTGGCCGCGGTCCACACCGAGCACGCCGGAGCGGAACATCTCGGCGATGAAGGTGGCCTCGTTGAACGCCAGCGCCACCCCGGCGGCCAGCAGTCCGGGTAGCTTGACGCCGACATGCGGCAGCGCGTCGTAGACGAACACGAACTGCAGGATGAGCGGCGTGCCGCGAAAGATCACCGCATAGCCACGCGCGAACGCGGCCAGCGGCTTGAAGCGGCTGAGTTGCATCGCCGCCAGCAGCAGTCCCACCACCACCCCGCCCGCCAGCCCGATGCCGGTGGCCCCGAGTGTGAAAACGATGCCCTGGATCAGGTAGGGCAAGGTGAGGTAGTGGAGGAACAACTCCATGTCACTTCGCCACGAGCAGACGCGGAGCCTCGAGGTTTTCGACGGGCATGCCGTGCTTCTTCAGCAACTCGGTGTGGATGCCGGCCTTCTGCAAGGTCACCAGCGCGGCCATCACCGCATCACGGAAGTCCGTCTTGCCCTTGGGCACTGCAATGCCGACCGAGTAGGGAATCGACACCGCAAGCGCCTTTTCCAACTTGTCCGGATAGGCCTTGACGGCGCTGTCGACCGTGTTGACATCGTTGACGTAGGTGTCGGCACGGCCGGCCAGGATGGCCTGGATGCAGTTCTGGTTGTTGTCGTAGAGCTGGATTTCCGGCTCGGGCTTGCCCGCCGCCTTGCACGCGGGGGCCAGCGCCTGGATCAGCGGCACTTCGACGTAGCCGGTGTTCTCGGCGGCAATCGCACCGCACATCGAGGCGTTGATGCCGGTGATCTTCTTCGGGTTGCCCTTGGCCACCAGCACGCCGTCGAAGACCTTCGAGTAGGTGATGAAGTCGGCCGCCTTGGCGCGTTCTTCAGTGGCGTAGATGTCGGAGATGACGATGTCGGCCTGGCCGGATTCCAGCGTGGTCAGCAGCGCCGCAAACGTCACCGCCTTGTAAGTCACCTTGAAGCCCAGGCAGGCGCCGAGCGTCTCGCCCAGGTCGATGTCGAAGCCGATGTACTTGTCCGGATTGTTCGGGTCTATGGTCTCGTAGCCAGGGGTGTGCGGATTGATCGCGTTGACCAGTGTCTTGCCCTTGAACTGCGGGTACTTGGCTTGCAGCGCGCTGCATTCGGCCGGGACCTTGGCGACCTCGGCATGAACCGAGGTGGCAGTCATCGCGAGAGCCGAAAGGCTCAGGGCCGCGACTGCCACGCCGCGCAGACGGGCCAGCGCGGGAAGGCGCCGGACAGAGCGTCCGGACGGGAGAGAAAGGTTTTGCATAGTCCGAGACTCCTGGAAAAACGACGCAAGCGGCTGGCACCATGCCAGCTTTGCTGCAGCGCACCATGAGAGCGTAGGCGAGGGGCCGGGGCAGCACTTGTGTGTAGGCGCACGACTGCTTGTGCAGGCGTCCACGTCGGTCAGCCTGTCGAAACAGGGTTGCTATGCGCGGCGTTAAGGCGCTGGCTCGGACTTTTCGGCTTGATGCACCAACGCGACACGCCATTTGGGCAGCAGTGCCGCCGGCTGATACGAGCGTTTGCTGCGCCGGAACCCGGTAAGCCCCATGTCTTGTTCGAAGTTGAGCCAGGCGACCTCGCGCGCAAAGTGCTTGCAGAAGTGCTGGAACATATACGGATAGATCCCGACGTGACTGTCGAGCCCCTTCGCGAATCGCATCGCGAAGACGCCCGGCTGCAGCTCCTGCGCCAACACGAAACCAATCGGCAGGTCGCCGACGAAGTGAACGAATCCTTCGAGCCCGAAGCGTGCGGCGTTGTCGATCGCTTCAAGGCAGGCATCGTCGTCGGCCTCGCCCCGCGCCTTGCCCTTGTGCGTGAACCAGCCTTTCAGCACGCTGCGCGCAGCGTCGACCAGCTCGGGTCCGAACGGCCGGCAGGATGGCTCGTGCTGCGCCAGAAACTGACGCACCAGATTTCGCTTCTTCGCCAACGGGCGGCCGGCATAGTCGACGAAGGTTTCGGCTTGGTAAAGGTAGTCCGCATCGTCCGCCGACGCGGTCGCAACGAAGACGTTGTCCGGCAGCTCGGCCGCATCGCGCGCTGCCACCGGAAAGAGACATCCGTGCGCTTCGATCAGTTCCGACAGCACGTCCAGCGGCGCGCAACGCGGCACGAACAACGGCATGAAGTGTCGCGTACCGTCATACGCGCGGCCGGCGATGCCAGGCCAGTCACCATCGACGAACCGGTAGTCGTGCGCCGCCCTGAAAAGGTACAGATTGGAGAACGCGTGGTCCGACAAGCAGTGCTCGCCACTGCCCTCACGCAACGCAGCCAGCGCCGCATCGATGCGCGGCTGCAGGCCGAGTTCGATCGGCACGCCGTGCGTCAAGCGGTGGCCGCCACCTTCCGCACGCCGGGCTCGGGCGCGTCGGCCGGTGGACCGGCAAAGCACTGCGCGATCCGCAGCCAGTCGCGTGCCGATCCATCGCTGTAACGCAGGGCAGTGTCGGCCAGATTGCGGCGCTGCGTCACCAGCAAGCAGAAGTCATCTGCCGGCCCGCGGATGGTCTCCGACGAGGCCGCATCGCCCCACGTCCAGACGCCGCCTTGGGGTGCATCGAGCTCGATGTAGGGCACGACGGCCGGTACCGGCTGCTTGCGGTTCACGAAGCTCCAGCCGAAGGTCGTGACGCCGATGTGGGCGATGTGGCGCAGCCGGTCGGTAGCCGGTCGCCGGCGGCCGACGACGTCCCACACGTCTTGCCCGTGCGCCCAGGTTTCCATGAGACGCGCGGTTGCGAACGACCGTGCGCTCATGGTCGGGCCGTACCACGGTAGCCTGGCTTTTGGGTCGAGCGCTGCCAGCGCATCGACGAGTTGCGTAGAAAGGGGTTCCCAGTACGCGAGCAGTTGCGCGCCGTCGAGGTGGCCGTACTTCTCCCGCGCGATGGCGCTGATTTCCTTGCCCGTGGCGAGCGTGGCGTTCAACGTCGCGGTGTCGGCGGCGAACGCGTCGGAGTCGGTGGCCGACAGCAGGCCGGTCTCGTCGAAGAAGCACAGGTGGGCAATTTCGTCCCACGGCGTCCAGCCGTAGAAGTCACTTCGCAGTCGCCACTGCGCAGGCGTCAGCGTCCGCACCAGGTCGGCCAGGTCGCGGTATTCGTTGCGGAGGTCGTCACTCGTTTGCTTCATCTTGGGTCTGTGCGCGTCGTGCCGCGCTTGTCGTGGTTGCGTTGTCTGATCGCGTTGTGTTTTATACGCCGAGCTGCCGTACCTTGACGAAGGGCGTGATCTCGCGCGCCACCAAGTCGCGGATGCTGGCGCGGAACCAAATTCCATGCAGGTCTCCGTTGTTTCAAAGAGGCTAGCGTGGGTGCGCGCCAAGGTCTTGCGCGCAGTGGCTGCGGTCAGCGACTCGGCGCAAGCATTGCAGGCGGTGCGTCGCTAGGCTGGCCGGATGCTTTCATCGATGAGACCACCCCCATGAGAGACAACGTAACGAACAAAGTCGTACGCATCGGCGGTGCTTCGGGCTTCTGGGGCGACAGCATGGTCGCCGCGCCGCAGTTGGTGAAGCTCGGCCGGCTCGACTACCTCGTGTTTGACTTCCTGGCCGAGACCACGATGTCGATCCTGGCTTCGGCGCGGGCCAAGAAGCCCGAGATGGGCTACGCCACCGACTTCGTCGACATCGCGATGAAGTCGGTGCTGTCCGAAATCAAGCGGCAAGGCATCAAGGTGGTGAGCAATGCCGGCGGCATCAACCCGCACGGCTGTGCGGCCGCGTTGCAGGCACTGGCAACGGCCGAGGGCATTTTGCTGAGTATCGCGGTGGTCGAAGGCGACGACGTCAGCATGCACATGCCCGGGCTGCGCGCGCGCGGCGTGCAGGATATGTTCACCGGCGAGTCGCTGCCCGACAAAGTGCTGAGCGCCAACGCCTACCTCGGCGCGACACCGATCGCCGCCGCACTCGCAGCCGGCGCCGAAGTGGTGATCACGGGGCGTTGTGTCGACAGCGCGGTGACGCTCGGCCCGCTGATGCACGAGTTCGGCTGGACGGATGCCGACTACGACCTGCTGGCCTCCGGCAGCCTGGCGGGCCACATCATCGAGTGCGGCTGTCAGGCGACAGGTGGTCTGCACACCGACTGGGAAGACATCCCCGACTGGGCCCATATGGGCTATCCGGTGATCGAATGCCATGCGGACGGCAGCTTCGTCGTGACCAAGCCCGAAGGTACGGGGGGCAAGGTGATTCGCGCCAACGTCGCCGAGCAGATGCTTTACGAGATCGGCGACCCGGGCGCCTATCTGCTGCCCGACGTGTGCTGCGATTTTCGCGATGTGACGATCGAGCAGCAGGGCGAGAACCGCGTGCGGGTGAGCCCGGCGAAGGGACGCGCGCCGACGCCGTTCTACAAGGTCTCGGCCACTCAACTCGACGGCTTCCGGTGCGCGGGCAGCATGGTCATCATCGGCATCGACGCCGACAAGAAAGCGCGTCGCACCGCCGAAGCGATCATCGAGCGCGTGAGCGACATCCTGCGCGAGGGCGGCATGCCGCCGTTCACTTCGACGTACATCGAAGTCGTCGGATCGGAGTCTTCCTACGGCGCGCAATCACGCGTGCGGCCGTCGCGCGAAGTGATGATGCGCGTGGTCGCGAACCATCCGCTGAAGGCCGCGCTGGCGATCTTCGCTCAGGAAATCTCACCATCGGGCACCTCATGGGCGCCGGGCACGACCAGCCCCGGTGGCGGTCGGCCGGCGGTGTCGCCGTTGATCAAGCCCTTCTCGTTTCTGCTCGACAAGCAGGCCTTGCCGGTGGCTTTCGTGATCGATGGCGAGCGGCAAACGGTATCGATCGGCAAAGGTGCCGGGGACGGTGCGACGCCTGATGTCGGCGCGCCTGAAGCGTGGAAAGAATTGGGTGGCGCTTCACGCGAAGTGCGGCTGATCGACCTGGCCTATGCACGCAGCGGCGACAAGGGCAACCTCTCGAACATCGGTGTCATTGCGCGCCGACCCGAATGGCTGCCGTTGCTGTGGAACCGGTTGAGCGACAAGGCCGTGGGCGACTACTTCGCGCACATGGTGCATGGCCGCATCGAACGCTTCTACCTGCCCGGCATCGCGTCGCTCAATCTGCTGCTGCACGATGCGCTCGATGGCGGCGGACCCTCGTCGATGCGGATGGACCCGCTCGGCAAGGGCATGGCGCAGATGCTGTTGGACCTCGTCATCGAGGTTCCGGCATCGGTGGCCGACAGCTTGCCGGCGCCGCGCGGCTGAACTCCCGTCGCTGCTGGCTGCGCGAGCGCTGCGGTGCGACTCAGCGCTTGCCGGTGATTTGCGCCGGCACGTCGACACGCGCCAGCACCTTGTCGATACGCCGGCCATCAAGCGCCAGCACCTCGAAACTCCAGCCCGCGCACTCGATGATCTCGTGGACTTTCGGCAACTGCCCTGACACCGACATCAGCAAGCCCGCGACCGTGTTGTAGCGGCCGCGGTCTTCATCGGGCAACTCGCGGATGGCGAGGCGCGCACGCAGTTCCGACACGGGCATCAGGCCGTCGAGTTCCCACACGCCCACTTCGCGCTCGGTCGCCCAGGCATCGGTCTGCATGCCGGGCTGCAGCTCACCGGTGATCGCTTCGAGCAGGTCGCGCGGCGTCATCAACCCCTGCACCACGCCATATTCATCGACCACGAAAACGAGGCGGCCGGCGCGCTCGCGAAACTGTTCCAGCAGCTCCATGCCGGTCAGCGTTTCTGGCACGAACGAGGCTGGCTGGGCCACGCTTTCGATCGAGCCTTCGTAGGCAGGCCCGAGGCGCAACAGATGTGCGACGCTGATCACGCCGACCACGTCGTCCAGAGAGTTGCGGCACACCGGATACCACGAGTGCACCAGGTTGAGCGCACCGGCGGCAGCCACGTTTTGCAGGCTCGACGCCACCGTGCCGGACGCTTCGAGCCATTCGATGTCGCCGCGTGGAATCATCAACGACGACAGACGCCGATCGTCCAGATGGAACACGTTGCGCACCATCTGGTGCTCGTGCTGCTCGATGAGGCCAGCATCGACGCCTTCTTCGAGGCTGGCGGAGATTTCTTCTTCGGTCACCACGCGGGCCGAGTTGGTGTCGATCTTCAGCAGCTTGAGAATGGCCGCGGTCGCACCGGAAAGCAGCAGCACGAAAGGCTTGGCGCCCTTGGCGAGCCAGCGCATTGGCCGCGCCACGAAGCGCGCGACAGGCTCGGGATAGAGCTGGCCAATGCGCTTGGGCACGAGCTCGCCGAAGATGATCGTGAAGAAAGTGATGCAGGCGACCACGACCGCGGTCGACGCGACGCTTGCTGTCCCTGTACGCATGCCGAGGCTTTCCATCCAGACCGACAAAGGTGCTGCGAAAGCGGCCTCCCCGACGATGCCACTGAGCATGCCGATCGAGGTGATGCCGATCTGGACGCTCGACAGGAACTGCGTGGGGTCTTCCATCAGCTTGAGCGCCGCAGCGGCGCCGGCGTCACCCGATTCGGCCATGGCCGCAAGCCGTGCACGCCGGCTGGTCGACAGCGCCATTTCGGACATGGAGAACAACGCGTTGAGCGTGGTCAACAAGGCCAGCAGAAGGACATCCATGGACGCGGGTGAGAATGGGAAGCATGGCACTCTACCTTATCGGTGACGTACAGGGCTGCGACGAAGCGTTGCAGCGCCTGCTCGACAAGATCGACTTTTCCGCGAGCCGCGACAGCGTGGTGCTGCTCGGCGACCTGGTCAATCGCGGGCCCGAATCGGCCGCCGTGTTGCGCCGCGTGCACGCGCTCGGCAATGCCGCCAACGCGCTGCTCGGCAACCACGACCTGCACCTGCTCGGTATCGCGCATGGCGCGCGCAAAGCCGGCCGCAAGGACACGCTGGCGCCGCTGCTCGCCGCGGCCGACAGCGAAGCGATGCTCGACTGGTTGCGAAATCAATCGATGGCGCTGCATCGCACCGTCGGCGGCAAGGATCTGCTCATGGTGCACGCCGGCGTGTTGCCGCAATGGAACGTGGCCGATACGTTGACTCTGGCCGCCGAGGTCGAGTCCGTGCTGCGCGGTCCGGCGCTCAACGAGTTCGTGATGACGATGTACGGCAACGAACCGGCGCAGTGGAGCGACACACTCGCCGGCAGTGCGCGACTGCGCGTGATCGTCAACGCGCTGACGCGGCTGCGCTTCTGCTCAGCGGCGGGCGTGATGGATTTCGACGCGAAAGACAGTGCCGACACAGCGCCGGCTGGCTGCATGCCGTGGTTCAACGTACCCGGCCGCAAGACCGCTGCGGCGACGCTGGCGTTTGGACACTGGTCGACGCTGGGCTACGTCTCGCGGCCCGACCTGTTGTCGACCGACACCGGCTGCGTTTGGGGCGGCTGCCTGAGCGCGGTGCGCATCGGCGCCACGCTGGACGAGCGGGAGTTGATTCAGGTGCAGTGCGCAGAAGCGCAAAAGCCGAGCGTCTAGCCCGGCTTTTGCGATCGCTGCAGATTTGCCCGGGTCCGCCGACCCGGTTGCTGCGCGTTCAGGTCGTCGGTTCGCTGGTCTTGAACAGCGCCGCGACCTTGCGCTTGGTCTTGATGTTGCTCGAGATACCGCGCGAAGGCGCCGCCTTGGCGGCGGCTTCCCACGCCGGCGTTGCGTCGGGCTGACCCGGTTCGTACGGCTTGTCGAAGAACGGGTCGCGCGACATGGCGGGGCCCCGGTGCGGACGCCCGCCGCCACGCATCGGCGGCCGCGCTTCGCTGAAACGCTCGTTGCTGCGCTCACCGCCACGATCACTGCGATCGCGCGACTCGAAGTTGCTGCCGCTATCACCGTCAGTCCTTGCGCGCGGCTGGTCGAGCACATCGCGTGCATCGCCGGCCTCGCCCTCTTCGCGCCAATGACGGCGACCGTCGTTGATGCGACCGCGGGGAGCGTCTTCTTCGAACTCGATCGCTTCGAGCTCGATCTTGGTCTTGATCAGCTTTTCGATGTCAGCGACAAGCCGTGCATCGTTACCGCCGCTGGCAAAGCTGACCGCCAGACCCGACGCGCCGGCACGACCGGTGCGGCCGATGCGGTGCACGTAGTCTTCGGCGTTGAAAGGGATGTCGAAGTTGAAAACAGCCGGCACGTCCTTGATGTCGAGACCACGTGCCGCCACGTCGGTGCACACCAGCAGATCGACTTCGCCCTTCTTGAACGATTCGAGCGCCTTCAGCCGCTCGTCCTGGCTTTTGTCGCCGTGCAATGCGGTGGTCTTCAGGCCTTCGCGCTCGAGCGACCGGGCCAGACGGGCGCACCCCAGCTTGCTGTTGACGAAGACGAAGGCCTGCGTGATGCCGCGTTGCTTGACGATCTGCTTGAGCGCGCGGCGCTTGTCGTCGTCGCTCACGCTGTAGAAATGCTGCTCGACGGTCGATGCCGTTTCGTTGGGCCGGGCCACTTCGATGAGCACCGGGTTCTGCAGATAGCTGCCGGCGAGCCGCTTGATTTCGGGCGAGAAAGTGGCCGAAAACAGCAGCGTGATTCGCTGCTTGGGCAGGTAGCTCAGGATGCGCTGCAGGTCGGGCAAGAAGCCGATGTCCAGCATGCGGTCGGCCTCGTCGAGCACGACATACTCGACCTGATTGAGCACCGCGTTCTTGGCTTCGATGTGGTCGAGCAGCCGGCCGGGCGTTGCCACCAGCACTTCGACGCCTTTTTTGAGCTCGAGCGTCTGCGGCTTCATGTCCATGCCGCCGAAAACGACCGCACTGCGCAGATTGGTGTACTTGGCGTAGAGCTCGACCTGCTGCGCGACCTGCACGGCGAGTTCACGCGTCGGCAGGAGCACCAATGCACGCACCGGATGCCGGGCGGGCGAGGTCGATGAGTTTTCGTGCTTGAGCATGCGCTGCAGCAAGGGCAGCGCAAACGCTGCGGTCTTGCCGGTGCCGGTTTGGGCGGCACCCATCACGTCTTGACCCGACAGCACGACCGGAATCGCCTGCTCCTGGATCGGTGTCATGGTCTCGTAGCCCATTTCGGCTACGGCGCGCGCCAGCGGTTCAGCCAGCGAAAGATTGGAAAAGGAGCTTGTCATTAAGCCCTCTATTGTCGCACCGCCGCAAAAAACACTGATGACAGCGCTGAGACACGGCTTTTTGCGGTTAAGGGGGCGACCTCATCGCGGCGTCCATCGAAGCGTTTTCGAAGACGTCAAAGACTCTTTGAATTGAACGTGTCGCACGACTGGATGCTGCCGCTCTGGTAGCCGGCACCGAACCATTTCTGCCGTTGCGCGCTTGATCCGTGTGTGAAGCTGTCGGGCACCACGGCACGGCCAGCCGACCGCTGCAGCGCGTCGTCGCCGATCTTTTGCGCGGCGTTCATTGCCGACTCGATGTCGCCCGGGTCGAGCCAGTTCTTGGACTGCTGCGACTTGTTCGCCCAGATGCCGGCGAAGCAATCGGCCTGCAGTTCGACGCGCACGCTCAGCGCGTTGTTCTGCGTCTGGCTCAGCCTGCCGCGCATGCCGTCGACCTTGCCCGTGATGCCAAGTTCGTCTTGAACGTGATGGCCGACCTCGTGCGCGATGACGTATGCCTGAGCGAACTCGCCCGGCGCGCCGAGTTGGTTCTTCAGCGTGTCGTAAAAGCCGAGGTCGATGTAGACCTTCTGATCGCCGGGGCAATAAAACGGGCCCATCGCCGACTGGCCGGTGCCGCAAGCGGTCGGCGTGACGCCGCGAAACAGCACGAGCTTGGGTGCGTGGTAGGTGCCGCCGTTCTTCTGGAAGATATCCGTCCAGACGACTTCGGTGTTCTTCAGCACGGTCGAGACGAACGAGGCTTCGCGATCACTGGACGGCGGCGCCTTGGCCGGACCTTGCTGTTGCTGGACCTGGGGAGCCTGGCCCCCACCCGTCAGCAAACCGAGCACGGTGAGCGGGTTGATGCCGAAAATCCAGCCTGCGATCAGCGCCACCGCCACAGTGCCGATTCCGACACTGCGACCGCCGATCGGAAATCCACCGCCGCCGCCGCCGCCCCCGCCATCGCGGCGGTCTTCGACGTTGTCCGACTGCTCGTTGCCTTCCCACTTCATGAGACTCTCCTCACCGGCAACGGCCGGCTTTCACGTGATGGTACCGGCTTAACGGGGTGCGACGTAACCGACCGACATCGTGCGAGCCTTAGCCGCCGAATTGGAGTCCAGGCGCTGTGCAACGACTCCGCGACTGGAAGCCTCCGCAGCTTCGCGCATCTCGGCCTTTTGCACTTGCGAGCGCACCAGCATGGTCATGGCGGCAGCCTGTGCGCAAACTATGGCGACCAATGCGGCCATCAGCAATTTACGCAGCGGCGACAGTTCGGCGATCCATTGAGTCATATCGATTCCTGGTCGTGCTGGCTGCACGAGTCTGAAACGGATAGTGGGGAGCGCCCAGGAAACAAGGTGGGGGAGCCGGGCGCGATGCGGTGTAGGACCGGACCGAAGTACGACATCGACTCCATGACATCGGCCAAAGGCGCAAGCCGCCTCGCTCTGCGCCCCTGAGGCTTTAGGCTTTAGGCAAAGTGACGCCGCGCTGGCCTTGGTACTTCCCGCCGCGGTCCTTGTAGCTGGTCTCGCAAACTTCGTCGCTCTCGAAGAACAGCACTTGCGCGCAGCCTTCGCCCGCGTAGATCTTGGCCGGCAACGGTGTCGTGTTGCTGAACTCGAGCGTCACATAGCCTTCCCATTCGGGCTCGAAAGGCGTCACGTTGACGATGATTCCGCAGCGTGCATAGGTGCTCTTGCCAAGGCAGATGGTGAGCACGTTGCGCGGGATGCGAAAGTATTCGACGGTACGCGCCAGGGCGAAGCTGTTCGGCGGAATGATGCAGAAGTCGCCGTCCATGTCGACAAAGCTTTTCTCATCGAAATTCTTGGGGTCGACCACCGTGCTGTGGATGTTCGTGAACACCTTGAACTCGGGCGCGCAGCGGATGTCGTAGCCGTAACTCGACGTGCCGTAGCTGATGATCTTGTTGCCTTCGCGCTCGCGCACCTGCCCGGGCTCGAAGGGCTCGATCATGCCGGTCTGCTCGGCCATGCGCCGAATCCATTTGTCGCTCTTGATGGTCATCTCAGGGGGTCCTTCCTCGGAGCGTCATTCTAAGGAGCCGGCCTGCGACATCCTCGATGCGAGACGCGTCAGCTGCCGCTCGCCTGCGAGATCACCGTCCGCTCGATGAGCCGGTCGTCGCCGAGCACGATCATCGAAAAAAGCAACTCTTCGAGATTCGCCGCCAAACCGCTCTTGCGCGCGAGCAGGGGCGTCGCCTTCGGGTTCAGCACGATGAAGTCGGCCTCGCAGCCTGGCTGCAGATTGCCCGCGACGCCATCGAGCCCGAGCGCGAGTGCCGCGCCACCGGTATGGCGCCACCACAGTTCCGACGGCGCGATGCTGATGCCGGGCTTGGTCTGCCCTTCGCGCCCGACGTAGTAAGCCGCCATCATGGTGTGGAACGGGCTGAAGCTGGTGCCGCCCCCGACATCGCTGGCCAGGCCGTAGTGGTAGTCGATGCGGTCGGCACCCTCGAAGTCGAAGAAGCCGCTGCCGAGGAACAAATTGCTGGTCGGGCTCACCGCCGTGGCCGCGCCGGTCTCGCGCATCAGGCGGCGGTCGTCATCGTCGAAGTGAATGCAGTGCGCATACACCGCGCGCTCGCGCATCAGCCCGAAGCCCGTGTACACGTCGAGATACGAGCGCGCCTTGGGAAACAGCTCGCGCGCCCACTTCACCTCGTCCTTGTTCTCGGCGACGTGTGAGTGAATCCAGGTGTCGGGGTACTTCGCGGCCAGTTCGCCGGCACCACGCAGTTGCGCGTCGGTGCTGGTCGGTGCAAAACGCGGGGTGATCGCGTAACCCAGCCGGTCGACGTTGTGCCATTTGCGGATGAGCGATTCGGTGTCGATCAGACTCTGCTCGGTGTCGTCGCGCACGCCGTCGGGCGAGTGACGATCTTGCAGCACCTTGCCGGTGATCATGCGCAGGCTGCGCCGCTGTGCCGCTTCGAAAAACGAATCGACCGACTGCACGTGCGAGGTCGCGAAAGTGAGTGAGGTGGTCACGCCGTTGCGCAGCATCTCGTCGAGAAAGAACTCGGCCACTTCGATCGAATGTGCCGGGTCTACAAAGCGCGCCTCCGCAGGGAAGGTGTAGTTCTCGAGCCACGGCAGCAAGCCTTCCGATGGCGCGCCGATGATGTCGGTCTGCGGAAAATGCACGTGCATATCGATGAAGCCCGGCGCCAGGATGCGACCCGGCCAGTGCGTCACCGGCACGTGGGCGTACTGCGAATGGATCGAATTGAAGGCACCTGCCGCCACGACGATCTGGCGGCCGCGTGGATCGGGGCCGACGACCAGCAGGCCGTCTTCATCGAAGAGCGGCTTGCCGGTGGGGTCGAATCGCAGAAGGGAGGCTCGGTACGCGTGCATGGGCTTGAGGGTAAGGCCAGGAGGACACGCCGCAATTTCCGTGCACGTATGGGGGCTATACGAGCGTTAAGCCAGCGCGCTCAGACCAGTGCGACGCGCGTCTTGATCGGCAGCCGTCCCAGCGCGTCCTGCAGTTGCGCCTGCAATGCATCCGCATGCGTGCCGGCGGCCGACGCATCGATCAGCACCGCGACGCCGGTTTCACCTTCGATGCGCACCGCCGGCCGCACCATCGCGCCAAGCCCCAGGCCGGTGCAGACCGCGTCCACCAGCGCACTTGCGACCTGCTGCCCTGCCAGGCCACGCAGTTCCGGCTTGTAGATTTTGCCGACGTTGGTCATCGGCATGTGTTCGATGATGGTCACCGACTTGGGTCGCGCAGGCGCTTCGTCGACGCCGGCCGAAGTGAAAGCCAGCAGTTCAGCCTCGGTCACCTGCGCGCCCGGCACCAACGTCGCATAGGCCACCGGCAGCTCGCCCGCATACGCGTCGGGCGCGCCCACTGCCGCACACAACTGCACCGCGGGATGAGCGCCCAGCGCGTCTTCGATGGTCTTCGGATCGATGTTGTGGCCGCTGCGGATGATCAGGTCTTTCGAGCGGCCGGTGAGGTTGAGCCGGCCCTGATCGTCGAGCCAGCCGAGGTCGCCGGTTGCCAGCCAGCCGTCGCCGGTGAAGGCCTTGGCCGTGTCGGCCGGATCGAGGAAGCCCGAGAACAGATTCGGTGACTTGAACAGCACCATGCCGTGCTCGCCCGGCGCCACGTCGCGGTCGCTGGCGCCGCCCTGGTCGTCGAGTGCCACGATGCGCATCTGCGAGTAGGGCAGCCGAAAGCCGACGCATCCGGCCTGCCCCTCCACACCCGGCGGCGTGATCGTCGAAATCCCCGCCATTTCAGTCATGCCGAGGCTCTCGTGCACATGCAAGCCGAACAGCCGCTTGAAGCGCGCCGCCAGTTCGGGCGCGAGCACTGCGGCTCCAGTGCGGCAGTAACGAATCGACGAAAGATCGGCACCGTTCAACGGCACGTTGGCGAGTGCGGCCAGCACCGTCGGCACCGCCGACAGCGAAGTCGGCCGGTACTTGTCGACAAGCCGCCAGTAGTTGGCCAGCACCGTCTTGTTGCGCAACAACGAGGTCGTCGGAATGATCGACTCGACACCCGCCGACAGCGACGCCAGCGAGGCCGGCAGCACGCCCGCGACATGGAACAGCGGATAGCCGTTGATGGTGACGTCGGTGTGCGTGACACCGGTCAGCTGGACGCAGGCCCAGGCGGTGAAGACCTGCGCGCCGTGGCTGTGCCGCGCGAGCTTGGGCGCGCCGGTGGTGCCGCCGGTGTGGAAGTACGCGGCGATGTCTTCGGGTGCGATGTCGCGCCCGCTCACCAGCCGATCGTCGGGCTGCTGCGCGCGCAGCGAACTGAAATCGCCGACGCCTTCCGGCAGATCGATGGCCGCATCCGCAGGCTCGTCGTGCGGTGCCACGCGCAGCACCATCGTCAGCGTCGGCACCTGGCTGCGCAGCCGCATGGCCTTCGACCACATGCCCGATTCGTCGTCCGAGCCGTAAGCGATCAGCACCTTGGCACCGGCCGCCCGCATCAGCGACACCAGCTTTTCGTCGGTCAGCAGCGGGTTCAGCGGCTGCACGATGCCGGCCGCCTCGCCGCCCCACAACGCGAGGTGATAGTCGAGGCAACCGGGCAGCAACACGGCGACCGCATCCTGCGGACCGACGCCCAGCGTGTGCAGCAGATTGGCCGTTTGATGGATGCCGCGCAACAGCTCGGCGTAGGTCCAGCGAATCGGTTCGTCTTCCGGGTCGCCGGTGCGTAGAAAAGTAAGCGCGGGGCGCTCTCCATGAGCGCGCGCGACGTTGCAGAAAAGCTCGTAGGTGCTGCGAACGGTGAGCGCCTTTTCAAGCGGCGTTTCTTCGAGCCGTCGGACATCGTCGACCGAACGAATCGGGAACGCGGCGCTGAACGCCTGGGGTGCTGTGGCGGGTGCAGCAGGTGGCACGGCTGACATGGTTCTATCTCCTGAAAACGCTTTCGGACGATCGTACGCGCGCCCTCACCGCCTGCCTGTCTCCGATGTCGGTGCGCGATGTCAGTGCGCGACCCGCCCCTGCACGCCCTCGACCAGCCACTTCATCTGGAGGATCTGCGCATCGCTCAGGCTCGTGCCCTTGGCGATGACAACGTTGCCCTCGTTGTCGCGCACGTCGGCGACCGCATGGAACGGCACCAGCTTGCCGGAGGCGATGGCGCGCTGCCGTGCCAGCACCTCGTCCTGCACGGCTTTGGGCACCTTGGAGCCGAAGTCGCCGACGTGGACCATGCCCTCCTTCACGCCGCCCCAGACATCGCCGCTTTTCCAGCTGCCATCGAGCACGGCGCGGGCGCGCTGCGTGTAATAGCCGCCCCATTCGTGCGTCACCGCGACGAGTTGGGCGTCGGGCCCGACCTTGCGCATGTCGGAGTGATAGCCGATGGCCAGCTTGCCGCGCTCTTGCGCTGCCGCCATCACGGCGGAAGAGCCGGTGTGGAAGGCGATCACGTCGACGTCCTGGTTGAAGAGCGTCATGGCCGCGTCGCGTTCCTTCGACGGGTCGAACCAGACGTCGAGCCACACGACCTTGACGCGCGCCGTCGGGTCGACCGAACGCATGCCGAGCGTGAAGGCGTTGATGCCCTGCAGCACTTCAGGAATGGGGAATCCGGCCACGTAGCCGGCCACATGCGTCTTTGTCATCCGGCCGGCCGCGATGCCCGCCAGGTAGCGGCCCTCGTAGTAGCGCGCGTTGGCGGTCGCAACGTTGGGTGCGGTCTTGTAGCCTGTGATCGACTCGAACTTGACGTCAGGGAAGTCTTTGGCGACCTTCAGCGTCGGCTCCATGTAGCCGAAGCTCGGGGTGAAGATGAGCTTGTTGCCTTGCATCGCCAGGTCGCGAATCACGCGTTCCGCGTCGGCCCCTTCGGCTACGTTCTCGACGTAGCTTGTCTTGACCTTGCTGCCGAGCGCGATCTCCATCGCTCTGCGGCCCTGGTCGTGCTGATGGACCCAGCCAGTGTCGGTGAGCGGCGCGACGTAGACGAAGGCGACCTTGAGCGGATCGCCTGATGCAGCGGGCTTGGCCGTCTGGGCCAAAGCGGGAGAAAAGACGGGAGATAAAAAGCAACAGGCAGCCGCGAGCGCAGCCACAAGGTTTTTGTACATGGTGTTCCTCAACATGGCCCCGAAATAGAAGAGTGCACGGCCTGGAGCAACGGCTGCGCAGGCGGATTGTCCCATCCGCCGGCAAAACATCGGCCAGCCCGAGGGCCGCCGATAGATCACGACCTCAGGTGAAGCGCGCGAAAACCTCGTTGAGCCGATCGATGTGGCGCGCCTTCGCGGTGTCATCGATGAAGCTGCCTTCGAAGCTGTTGGCCGCCAGCTGCCACGCCTGCTGCGCGGTGAGCCCGGTCGCAGCGAAGGTCTGCAAAAAGTTCTCGTTCATATAGCCGCCAAAGTACGCCGGGTCGTCGGAGTTGACGGTCGCGACCAGGCCGGCATCGAGCAACGCGCCAAGGTTGTGGTCGGCCAGAACCGGGAACACGCAAAGCTTGAGGTTCGACAGCGGACATACGGTGAGCGGGATGCGGTCTTGCGCGAGCCGCGTCATCAGCGCCGGGTCTTTGGAACTCTGCACGCCATGGTCGACGCGCTCGACCTTGAGCACGTCGAGCGCACTCCACACATACTCCGGCGGCCCTTCTTCACCGGCATGCGCGACCAGGTGAAAGCCCAACTCGCGGCAGCGCGCGAACACCCGTGCGAACTTCTCGGGCGGATTGCCGACCTCACCGGAATCGAGCCCGATACCGATGAACTGGTCGCGATATGGCAGTGCTTGCGACAGCGTTTCGAACGCATCTTCTTCGCTCAGGTGGCGCAAAAAGCAAAGGATGAGCGATGCGCTGACATCGAGCTGTGCTTCGGCGTCGACACAGGCGCGATGCAGTCCGTCGATGACCGTCTTGACGTGAATGCCACGCGCTGTGTGCGTCTGCGGATCGAAGAACATCTCCGTGTGCACCACGTTGTCGGCCGCGGCGCGCTGCAGGTAGGCCCAGGCCATGTCGTAGAAGTCCTGCTCGGTGATGAGGACGCTCGCGCCGGCGTAGTAGATGTCCAGAAAACTCTGCAGATTGGTGAAGGCATAGGCGCGCCGCAAAGCCTCGACATCGGCATACGGAATCGACACCTTGTTGCGCTGCGCCAGCGCGAAGATCAGCTCGGGTTCAAGCGAGCCTTCGATGTGCATGTGCAGCTCCGCCTTGGGCATCGCACAGAGCAATTCGGGCAGGCGGTCGGATGCGATTTTGGAGAAGTCGATCGTGGTCGTGGGTGTCATCGGGGCACTCCTGAAATGATTCTTCGGCAAGTGTGCCGCACCGCGGTTACCAACGGCGGGTCAAGGCAGCGGCGATGAGCACTGAAATCGCCACCCCCGCCATCAGCGCGACCCATCCCGCGTGCTGCCACAGCGCGCCACCAGCGTAGCCGAGCACCCCTGAGCCGAGGTAATACGCGCACAAATACAGCGACGCGGCCTGTGCCTTTGCGCTGTGCGCGCGCTGACCGATCTGGCCACTGGCCACCGCGTGCGCGGCAAAAAATCCAACCGTGAGCAAAGCAAGCCCGACCACCACCACCGGCAGCCACGGTGTCGCCAGCGCGCCGATTCCGAGCAGCATCAAACCGATGCCTATCTGCACCACGCGGCGCGCCCCGATTCGGTCCACCATCGACCCCGCCTTGCTCGCGCTGTAGCTGCCGAGCAGGTAGACGGTAAAGAGCAGACCGATGACCGTGGACGACAGGCCGAACGGCGGCAACGCCAGGCGAAAGCCGATGTAGTTGAAGACCGCGACGAAGCTGCCCATCAACAGAAAAGCCAGCGCGAAGGCGGTGCGCAGTGCAGGTGTTTTGAGATGCATCGCGAAGTTGCCGGTCAGCCCACGCAGCGACAAAGGTTGCGGCCTGAAGTGGCGCGAAGGCGGCAGCAGCCACGCGAAGATAACCAGCGATACCAGGCTCAGCGTCGCGATCCCGCCCATCGCCAAGGGCCAGCCACCGAGGTCGGCGAGTCCACCCGAGAGCAACCGCCCGGCCAGCCCGCCGAGCACGTTGCCGCTGATGTAGAGCCCCATCGCCGACGACAGCGACGACGGATCGAACTCTTCCCCCACGTAGGCCATCGCCAAAGCAGGCAGCCCGCTGAGCGCAACGCCGACCAGCGCACGCAACACGAGCAGCAGCGGCCACGAATCGACGAAAGCACAGGCGAGCCCGAGCACGCCCGACACCCCAAGCGCGACCAGCATCACCGGCTTTCGCCCCAGTGCTTCGGCCAGCGAACCCGCAACCAGCATGCACAGCGCAAGACACAAAGTGGTCAGCGACAGCGTCAGGCTGCTGTTGGCCGCCGACACGCCGAAGTGGCTCGCGAACAGCGGCAGCAAAGGCTGAACGCAGTAGATCGAAGCGAAGGTCGACAGGCCGGCGCAGAAGATCGCGAAGGTCGCTCGACGATACGCAGGCGTTCCGCGCTTCAGGAAAGCCGTGGCGTCTTCGGAAACTAGGGGATGAGACAAACGAAACCGCAAAAAAGAAAAAGGGCCACCCAAGGCGACCCTTCATTCTGAAGCACCCCGCGGCCCTTCCAGGGACACCGTGGAACCGGCTTCGCCGGGCCACTGGTGTCGCTCCCGGTCAGGGGGTGGGCGCTGCGACACGAAGTGCGCAGCAACCTGGGGGCGAGCTCTCGTTCTACTTCTTATCGCCGGGCACCTTGCCGTCCACGCCCTTGACGTAGAAGTTCACGCCCGACAAGAACTTGTCGTCGGCCACCGCGCCGGCAGCGACCAGTTCCTTGCCGTCCTGGCCGACGATCGGGCCCTTCCAGATCGAATAGCTGCCGTCCTTCAGGCCGGCTTTCACGGTCTCGACCTTGGCCTTGATGTCGGCCGGCACGTCGTCGGCGATCGACACGATGTCGATGGCGCCTTCCTTCACGCCCCACCAGCTCTGGCCGGTCGCCCACTTGCCATCCAGCGCGTCCTTGGTGGCCTTGATGTAGTACGGACCCCAGTTGATGACGGCCGATGCCAGGTGGGCCTTGGGGCCGTAGGCGGTCATGTCCGAATCCCAGCCGAAGGCGCGCTTGCCTTTTTCCTGCGCGGTCTTCAGCACGGCGGGCGAGTCGGTGTTCTGGAACAACACGTCGGCGCCGCCGTTGATGAGCGCGGTGGCGGCTTCGGTCTCCTTCGGCGGGCTGAACCATTCGTTGACCCACACCACCTTGGTCGTGATCTTCGGGTTGACCGACTGCGCACCCAGCGTGAAGCTGTTGATGTTGCGCAGCACTTCAGGAATCGGCACCGAGCCGACCACGCCGAGCTGGTTGGTCTTGGTCATGCCGCCGGCGATGATGCCGGCCATGTAGGCGCCTTCGTAGGTGCGGCTGTCGTAGGTGCGCATGTTCTCGGCCGTCTTGTAGCCGGTGGCGTGCTCGAACTTCACTTCCTTGTTGTCGGCGGCGACCTTCATCATCGGTTCCATGTAGCCGAAGGTGGTGCCGAAGATCAGCTTGTTGCCCTGCCCGACCATGTCGCGGAACACGCGCTCGGCATCGGCCGATTCAGGCACGCTCTCAACGAAGGTCGTCTTGATCTTGTCGCCGTATTCCTTCTCCAGCGCCTTGCGTCCGTTGTCGTGCGCGAAAGACCAGCCCCCGTCACCAACCGGGCCGACATAGGCAAAGGCGATGTTGAGCGGCGCGGCAGGTGCTGCCGCCGGTGCTGCAGCGGTCGGTGCCGGCGCAGCAGGTGCAGCGGCAGCGGGCGCTTCTTCTTTCTTGCCGCAGCCGATGAGGGCGGCCGAAGCCACCGCCGTGACAGCAGCGAGCTTGAGCAGGGAGCGCTTGTTCAGATCATTCATTTGGATAAATCCTCAAAGGACAGGTTGGCAAAAACTAAAGACAGAAACGACCGACGGGAAACACGAAAAAACGCGATTATGAGCCGGGGTAAAACGGCTTTCCGATCGACGCCGGCATGTTGATGCGGATGAACGCCGGGTTGCGCGAGATGATGGCCAGCACCACGATCGGCGCGATGTATTGCAGCATGCTCAGGAACTGGCTCGGCACGTCGATGCCGATGCTCTGGAAATGGAATCCGAGCATCGAGACACCACCGAAAAGATAGGCGCCGAGCAGCACCCGAATCGGTCGCCACGTGGCGAAGGTGGTGAGCGCCAGCGCGATCCAGCCCTTGCCCGCCACCATCCCTTCGACCCAAAGGCCGGTGTAGACGATCGACAGATACGCGCCCGCCAGGCCGCACAACGCGCCGCCGACGACCACCGCCGCGAAACGGATGCGCCGCACCGGATAGCCCAGCGCATGCGACGACTCCGGCGACTCGCCGACCGAGCGCAGCACCAGCCCCGAGCGCGTGCGATACAGAAACCATATCAACCCGAAAGTCAGCGCGATCGCGAAGTACACCAGCGGGTGATGACGGAACAGCGCAGGCCCGATCAGCGGGATGTCGCCAAGCACCGGGATCGCGTAGGAAATGGTCTCGGGCAGCTTGGCCTGCACGAAGCCGATGCCGGCAAAGGCCGAGAACCCCACGCCGAAAAGGCTCAACGCCAGACCGGTCGCGTACTGGTTGGTGTTCAGCCAGATCACCAGCACGCCGAAGATCGCCGCCAGCACGGCGCCGGCCGCCATGCCCGCCAGAAACCCGAGCCACGCGTTGCCCGTGGTCACCGTCGCAGCGAAGCCGGCGATGGCCGCGCACAGCATCATCCCCTCGGCGCCGAGGTTGACGATGCCCGCTTTCTCGTTGATGAGCAGCCCCAGCGCAGCGAGCGCGAGGATGGTGCCGGCGCTGAGCGTGGAGCCCAGCAGCAATGCATACGATTCCATCAGATCGCTCCTTCCGGCGTGGCTTGCGGCATCTGCGCGGTAAGGGGCGTGCTGGCTTGCAGCGACGAAGTGCCCGCACTCGTCGGCCGGACAGCCACCGCCTTGACTGCCAGCTTGCGCCGGATGCGGTAGGCGATCAGCGTGTCGCAGGCCAGCAGCGTGAACAACAGCAGTCCCTGGAACACACCCGTCAGCGACTTGGGCAAACCGAGCCGTGACTGCGCCAGTTCGCCGCCGATATAGAACATGCTCATCAGCAGCGCCGAGAACACCATACCGACCGGATGCAGCCGCCCGACGAAGGCCACGATGATGGCGGCGAATCCATAGCCGGCCGGCACGTAAGGCGTGAGCTGGCCGATCGGGCCCGCGACTTCGAGCGCGCCAGCGAGCCCGGCGGCACCACCGGACGTCAGCAGCGCGATCCACACGGCGCGGCGTGCCGAGAAGCCCGCATAGCGGGCAGCGGCAGGCGCCAAGCCACCGACCTGCTGTGCGAAGCCGGCCCGCGTGCGGAACAGGAATACCCACAGCACACCGACGCCGACCAACGCGATGATCAAGCCGATGCTGACCCGCGAGCCCTTCATCAGCCGCGGAATCTGCGTCACCGCCTCGAAGGTCTTGCTCTGCGGAAAGTTGTAGCCGCCCGGGTCCTTCCACGGGCCGGCCACCATGTAGCCGAGCAGCAGCACGGCCACGTACACCAGCATCAGGCTCACCAGGATTTCGTTGGCGTTGAACTTGTCTCGCAGCCACGCGACGATGGCGGCCCAGAACATGCCACCGAGCACGCCCGCGACCAGGATGGCCGGCACGATCCACGGGCCGGTTGTCTTGTCGGCCAGCAAGGCCATGCCTCCTGCAGCCACCGCACCGAACACGAACTGCCCTTCAGCGCCGATGTTCCATACGTTGGCGCGAAAGCACACGGCAAGCCCCAGCGCGATGATGAGCAGCGGCGTCGCCTTGACCATCAACTCGCCGATGGCGTACCAGCTCTTGACGGGCTCGTAGAAAAATACCAGCAGCCCCTTGACCGGGTCTTTGCCGAGCGCTGCGAACAGCACCATGCCGATGAGCACGGTGATGAGCAGCGCCAGGATGGGCGAGCCGTAGCTCCAGAAGCGCGAGAGCTGCGGGCGCGGTTCCAGCTTAAACATGAGACATCTCCTTGGCGGCTGTATCGGCACCTGTATCCGCGGCTGTCGCGCCGCTCGCTGCGTTCTCGTTGGCGTCCCAGAGTCCGCTCATCCACTCGCCGATGCGCGGCACGGTGGCAGCGGCGCGGTCGACCGAAGGCGACAACTTGCCCTTGGCAATCACGTACAAACGGTCGCTGATCTCGAACAGCTCGTCGAGCTCTTCGCTCACCACCAGCACAGCGCAGCCGGCATCGCGCAGCGCCAGGATCTCGCCGCGAATCAGCGCCGCGGCACCGACATCGACACCCCAGGTCGGCTGCGACACGATGAAGATTTTCGGGTTGGCATCGATCTCGCGGCCGACGATGAACTTCTGCAGGTTGCCGCCCGACAGCGACTTCGCTGCCGAGCTCGGTCCACCGGCCTTGACGTTGAAGCGCTTGATGATTTCTGCCGCGTGACGGTCGAGCGCCTTGGTGTGAATCCATCCTGTCTTGCCGACCGCGTTGCTGCGCGTCAGCAGCAAGTTGTGCGCGAGGCCCAGCGTCGGTACGGCGCCGCGGCCCAACCGCTCTTCGGGCACGAAATGCACGCCGAGTGCACGGCGCTTGCGAGGCCGCATGTGGGCGGCGGGCTGGCCGAATACCTGGATCATCGAGGCTTCGGCGCGCACGTCTTCGCCCGACAGCGCATAGAGCAATTCACGTTGCCCGTTGCCCGATACGCCGGCGATGCCGACCACTTCGCCGGCACGTACTTCGAGCGACACCGCATCGAGGTCGACACCAAACTGGTCTTCGCGTGCCAGCGTCAGCGCATCGACCTTGAGCGCCACCGCGCCGGTCTTCACCGCGCGATGCTGCAACGGCGGCGGCTCGGCGCCGATCATCAAGCGCGAGAGCGATTCATTGGTTTCGTTCTGCGGGTTGCAGACGCCCGTGACCTTGCCGCCGCGCAGCACCGTGCAGGCGGTGCAAAGCTCGCGAATCTCGTGCAGCTTGTGGCTGATGTACAGGATGCTGCAGCCTTCTGACGCGAGCTTTTTGAGCACGACGAAGAGCTTGACCACGGCCTGCGGCGTCAGCACCGAGGTCGGCTCGTCGAGGATCAGCAGCTTGGGGTCGGTCAGCAGTGCGCGGATGATTTCGACGCGCTGCATTTCGCCGACCGAGAGCGTGTGCACCGGCCGCACCGGGTCGATATCCAAGCCGTATTCGCTCGCCTTGGCGGTGATGCGCTGGGTCACTTCGGCCAGCCTCAGGCTTTTGTCCAAACCCAGCCACACGTTCTCCGCCACGGTCAGCGTGTCGAACAAACTGAAGTGCTGGAACACCATGCTGATGCCGAGCGCCCTCGCCTCCTGCGGGTTGCGCACGTTCACCATCTGGCCGTTGAACATGACGGTGCCTTCGTCGGGCTTGACCGAGCCGTAGATGATCTTCATCAGCGTCGATTTGCCGGCGCCGTTTTCGCCCAGCACTGCATGGGTTTCACCGGGCTGCACCACCAGCGACACGTCGCTATTGGCCACCACCGCCGGGTAGCGCTTGGTGATGTGCGCAAGTTGGAGTCTGGAGGTCGTCATACCTTGGTGGGGCTCGTGGGGGTTGTCGAAGGATTCTTTTTGTCGGCTGCGACGACACCGGAACCAGGCGGCGGCCGCAACGACGCGGCGACCGACTTGGTGGTCTCGCGCAGCCAGCGCGCCGAGCTCGACGAGTGCGTTCGCTCGTGCCACAGCTGGTAGTACATGAGGCGCGGCAGCGTCATCGGGCACTCGACGATCTTCACCGGCAGGCGCGGAATGAAGCGTTCGCAGTACTGACGTCCGGTGGTCAGTACCAGCAAGCTCGATGCCACCATGTCGGGGATCAAACTGAAGTGGGCGCAGCGCGCGGTGATATTGCGTTCGAGCTTCAGCGCATCGAGCATCTGGTCGATGATGCCGCGCGCGCCGGGGTGCATCGGCGTCGGCGCAATGTGCTCTGCAGCGAGCCAGGTGTCGACGTCCCAGCCGCGCCGCGCGGCAGGGTGATCCTTGTTGATGAGCGAGACGATCTCATCACCGAAGAGCCGCGCCATGTGCAGGTCTTCCGGCGGCTTCAGCCAGTTGCCGATGACCAGGTCGACGTGGCCGAGCGACAGGTGACCGTGGTAGTTGGAGTCCGGCGATAGCGGATGGATCTCGATGCGGCACATCGGCGCCTGGCTCTTGATCTGCGCCACCAGCATCGGCAGAAAAAGCGGGTCGAGGTAGTCGCTGGCGGCGATGCGAAAGGTGCTCGTGGCGGTGCGCGGATCGAAGCCGCGTGCATCGGTGAACAACACCTCGGCGGCGCGCAGGATGGCGGCGGCGGGCTCGATCATTCGCAGGCCCGCATCGGTCGGAACCATGCCGGACCCAGAGCGCACCAGCAGCGGATCGCCTGACAGGTCGCGCAGTCGCTTGAGGGCTGCGGAGACGGCCGGCTGGTACATGCCCAGGCGAATGGCGGCACGTGAAACGCTGCGGTCGGTCAGCACGGTATGAAGCACGCGGATCAAGTGAAGATCGATCTTGTCGAAAAGCGCCTGGTCACGCACGATTGCTCGCTCCCACAGCAAAAAGAGGGGCCGACTCGAGCATGGCGTTGGGTCTAAACATGCCGCGAAGTCTACGGCTGGCTAGGCTTGAACGGCAGTGATCGCGGCCAGGATCGCCTCGCTGGTGGCGGGCGACCGCAACGGCGGATCGACCTTGTGATCGGCCACCGCCGACACCGCATCGCGAATCGCGAAGAATACCGAAAAAGGCAGCAGCAACGGCGGCTCGCCGACCGCTTTGCTGCGGTGGATCGAGTCTTCGAAGTTGTCGCCTTCGAACAGCTTGACGTTGAAGACCGGCGGGCAATCGTTGGCCGTCGGGATCTTGTAGGTGCTGGGGGCGTGCGTGGTCAGCTTGCCGCTCTGCGGGTGCCATACCAGTTCTTCGGTGGTGAGCCAGCCCATGCCCTGGATGAAGGCGCCCTCGATCTGGCCGATGTCGATGGCCGGGTTCAACGACTTGCCCGCGTCGTGCAGGATGTCGGCGCGCAGCAGCTTCCATTCGCCGGTCAGCGTGTCGACGATCACCTCGCTCACGGCGGCGCCGTAGGCGTAATAGAAAAACGGCCGGCCTTCCATCTTCTCCTTGTCCCAACTGAGGCCGGGCGTGGCGTAGAAGCCGTCGGACCACAACTGCACGCGGTCCAAGTACGCCTCGCCGACGACGGTCGCGAAAGACAGCGTGCGGCCGTTGACCTCGACCTTGTCGTTGGCAAAGCGCACGTCTTTTGGATCACCGCCGTGGCGCGCCACAGCGCACACCGCCAGCCGTTCGCGAATCTGCCGCGCCGCGTCTTGCGCCGCCTTGCCGTTCAGGTCGGCGCCGGTCGATGCGGCGGTGGCGGACGTGTTGGCGACCTTGGTGGTGTCGGTCGCGGTCGCGCGCACGCTCTCGCAGTTGACACCCAACTCGTGCGCGACGACCTGCGCGACCTTGGTGTTCAGGCCCTGGCCCATCTCGGTGCCGCCGTGGTTCACCAGGATCGATCCGTCGGTGTACACATGGACCAGCGCGCCGGCCTGGTTGAAGTGCTTCACGTTGAAGGAAATACCGAACTTCAGCGGCGCCAGCGCGATGCCGCGCTTGAGCACTTCGCTCTTGCTGTTAAAGCCCGCGATCTCGGCGCGGCGGGCACGGTAGTTGCTGCTCTCTTCCAGCTGCGCGACCAACTCGTGAATGATGTTGTCGGTCACCACCTGCTTGTAGGGCGTGACGTTGTTTTCGTTCTTGCCGTAGAAGTTGATGCGACGTACGTCGAGCGGATCGCGGTCCAGCTTGCGCGCCACCGTGTCGAGGATGTTCTCGATCGCGATGGCGCCTTGCGGGCCGCCGAAGCCGCGAAAGGCCGTGTTGCTCTGCGTGTTGGTCTTGCCGGAGAAGCCGTGCATGGCCACGTCGGGCAACCAGTAGGCGTTGTCGAAGTGGCACAGCGCACGCGTCATCACCGGACCCGACAGATCGGCGGAGTGGCCGGCACGCGACACCATCGTGATCTCGACGCCGAGCACTCGGCCTTCGTCGTCGTAGCCGACTTCGTACTCGTACCAGAAGCAGTGGCGTCGACCGGTGATCATGAAGTCGTCGTCGCGGTCAAGCCGCAATTTGACCGGCCTCTGCAGCTTGTGCGCCGCAACCGACGCCACGCACGCGAAGATGGCCGACTGCGATTCCTTGCCGCCGAAACCGCCGCCCATGCGCCGGCACTCGACATGCACTTCATTTGCATACAGATGCAACGCGTGCGCCACCAGGTGCTGCATTTCGCTCGGGTGCTGCGTCGAGCAGTACACATGCATCGCGCCGCCCTCTTTGGGGATGGCGTAGCTGATTTGCCCTTCCAGATAGAACTGCTCCTGACCGCCGACGTCGAGCGTCGCCTTGAGCTTGTGCGGCGCGCGGTCGATGGCGCCGCGTGCGCCACCGTTGTTCGTTTCGCGGATGACGTGTATCGGCGGCACGACGTACTGGCCCCTTGCGTGCGCGTCTTGCGGCGTGAGCACGGGCGGCACGGCTTCGATGATCAGCGCGTCTTTGGCGCGCGCAGCAGCACGGCGCGCCGCATCTCGCGTTTCGGCGATGACCGCGAACACCGGCTGGCCGATGTAGCGGATGTCGCCCCACGAAGATCCATCGTCGTGCTTTTCGATGGAGCACAGGATCGGGTCGTCGTGAACGATCGAGCCGCAATCGTTGGTGCCTGGGATGTCGTTGGCCGTCAGCACGTCCACCACGCCGGGCATGGCGCGGATGGCGTCAAGCGACACGGAGGTCAGCCGGCCGTTGGCGACGGGAGACAGGCCCAGCGCGCAATGCAGCGTGCCGGCCAGTTCTGGAATGTCGTCGATGTAGGTTGCCTCGCCTGCGACATGCAGATGAGCCGACTCGTGCGGCCGGCTGATGCCGACGCGGGCGCCGTCGTCCTGCGCCTTGGCTTCTGCGACTTTGTCGATGCGGGTCGCTGTGTTCTTGAGGTAATCGGCGAAGGCCTCGGCCGGCTGCAGGAGCGCGGCGTCGATGGGCTTGTTCATGCGACGGCTCCCTGAACATTGGTGCCAGCGGCGACCGCGGTGATGTGCGGCATCGCGCTCCACACGCTCGTCGCCTCGATCGGCAACGCATTCTGCGTACGGGTTTCAAGCCACAGCCGCTGGATCAGGTTTTGCGCGACTTGCAGGCGGTATGCGGCCGAAGCCCGCATGTCCGACAGCGGCTGGAAGTCTTGCGCCAGGGCGAGCTTTGCCGCCTTGACGCTGGCCTGCGACCACGGCTTGCCGACGAGGGCAGCTTCTGCCTGCGCCGCGCGTTTCACGGTCGCGGCCATGCCGCCGAAAGCAAGCCGCACTTCCTTGACGATGTCCCCATCGAGCTCGATCGCGAAGCCGGCACACAAGGCAGAGATGTCGCAATCGAAGCGCTTGCTGATCTTGTAGACGCGCACCTGCCGCCGCATCGCAACCAGTGGCACGACCAGGCCCTGCACGAACTCGCCCGGCTGCAGGTGGTTCTTCATGTAGTCGATGTAGAACTTGGAGAGCGGCATCTGGCGCACATGCTCGCCACGGCGCAATTCGATGTCGGCATCGAGCGCCATCAGCACCGGCGGCGAGTCGCCGATGGGCGAGCCATTGGCCACGTTGCCGCCCATGGTGCCGGCATGGCGGATCGGCGGCGACGCGAAGCGAAGCCACACGTCGGTGAGCGCGGGCACGCGTTGCGCGAGTGCGCCGTAGGCTGATTCGAGCGAGGCGCCGGCGCCGATGTAGAGCGTGTCGCCGCGCTCCTCGACGACCTTCATCGCACCGACATCGCCGACGTAGATGATGTCGCCCAAGTCGCGAAACTGCTTGTTGACCCACAGGCCGACGTCGGTCGAGCCGGCGAGCAATTGCGCCTTCGGGTGTTGCTCGCGCAACGTCGCCAGTTCGTCGAGCGTTTTGGGGGCGTGGTAGCGGTCGATGCGCGGGACTGTCTCGCCGGAAGCATCTGCGGCACCCGTCGCGTTGCCGGTCCACGGCGCCGCATACGTGAAAGTGGACTCGCGCTGCAGGCTGGTCAAGGCAGCGACAGCGGGCGCCGTATCGAGCCGCACCGCCGGCAAGTCGAACATACGCTGGCCGGCATCGAGAATCGGCCGGTAGCCGGTGCAGCGGCACAGGTTGCCCGACAGGTCGTCGGCCAGTTGCTGGCGCGTCGGCTGGGTGCCGCCAGCCTGGTGGTGCTCATAGGTCGACCAGAGCGACATCACGAAGCCGGGCGTACAAAAGCCGCATTGCGAACCATGGCAGTCGACCATCGCCTGCTGCACCGGGTGCAACTGCCGCACCGCGTGCTTTTCATGCTGCGCCGGGTCGCGCTTCATCTCGCACTGGGCCTTCAGATCTTCGACCGTGAAGAGCGCCTTGCCGTGCAGCGTCGGCAGGAACTGGATGCAGGCGTTGACGGTCTGCAAGTTCAGGCCGCCCACCGCGCCCTCGCCCGATGCATTCCCCGCGCGGGCCAGCTCGCCGATCACCACGGTGCATGCACCGCAATCGCCTTCGTTGCAGCCTTCCTTGGTGCCGGTGCAGCGGGCGTCTTCGCGCAGCCAGTCGAGCACCGATCGCGTCGGATGCGCGCCGCTCACTTCGACGACTTTGCCGCGGTGAAAGAACCGGATCGGTTGGGTGGAACTCTGGATGCTCATGCTCGTTGGCAGCTCGTTGTGCGTGTGACGTTGGGACCAAAGCCGGAAGTTACCGGCCTCTGCCGCCCGACGCATACCATGTCGACCATATTGCGTATGTGCTCCTCGGTATGCGGCCTCCGGGGAAACCCTGAGGTTTACGTTGAACAACGAGCAATTGTTGCGCCAAGGCGGCGGGGGGTTCGGACAGAGCTCGAAAAAGTTTGAGGCTAGCGGCCTGTCCACGCCTTCACGATTTCGCGGCAGTGTCCCGGTCAATCAACGCCGACCGTACTCGGTCCAGCCTCTGGCGCACCTCGCGTGCGACGCGGCCAATCTCGGGATCAGTGGCCATTTGCAGCACCGCGACGGGGTCCATGAACCCGACGACAAAACCGCCATCTTCCGCTTCGCGCACGACCACGTTACACGGCAGCAGCAAGCCGATGTCGGGCTCGGCGAGAAGTGCGCGATGCGCCAACGGCGGATTGCAGGCGCCGAGAATCCGGTATGGCCGCCCGTCTATTCCGAGCTTGGCCTTCATCGTGGCCTGCACATCGATGTCGGTCAGGATGCCGAAGCCTTCTGCCTTCAGCGCGTCGGTCACTGTCGCGATTGCCTGCGGAAAGGTCAGACCTTCCAGCCTGCAGTTGAAACCGTAGCTGGGACCCTTCGGAGAGACCGAGACCGGTGGTGGGTGACTCATGGTCGGTTCACTGCTTCATGGACGCCGGCGGCATCCGGTCCATCATCAATTCCATCATCATTTGCATCGTGGTCATGCGCTGTTCCATCGTCTTGTGATGTTTGGCCATGTCGGCCGGCATGCCCTTGGTATCGGCCATCGCGCCCATGCCCTCCATGGACCCTTTGCCATCCATAGCGCTCATGCCCTTCATCATGCTCATGCCGCCCTGCATGGCCTTCATGTGATCGGCCATCAGCGCGCTGCGCTCCTCGGGGGTCTTGGCGTTCATCATCTTCTGGTGCATCTCCTGCATCGCCTTCATGCGGGGTTCCATCGGGGTCATGGATGCGGCCGCGCCGGTGTCCGCAACGTTGGACGAAGGCGGCGGTGCATTGACCGAGCCAGGGCTTGCGCAGGCGCTTGCGAGTACGGCAGCGGACAGTGCAACGAGGGTACGAACGGGGGTCATGTTGAACTCCTGGGGTGTGGGTCCTGTTCGGACCAAGTGAGCGAGGGACGAATGGGATTTTTGGCGGGTCAGCGAGACCGCTGCATGAGGAACGTAAATAACTTCAAAAATTCTATGAAGCGACTGCGAGGGGGCACTTGAGCAGGATCAAGAAGTTGCGCGATGACATCTCAATACGTGGACACGAAGTCTCGATACAAGGGCGATGGGTCATTGCCGTCTTGTCGGATGTGGTGGGGTCTGGCCAGAAGCAGCTCTTCGTCTTCAATGAAATACCTCTCCGAACGCGATGTCGCTGCTACAGAGTTGTCACCAACTAGGCTCGCGCTACACGTCGTTCGAAAGAGAAAGCAGCTTCACAGTAAAGCGCTCGACGACGCGAGAATCGCTACATGACCCCTGAGAAAACATCATGATTCGATGTGAACGGATGACCGCAGACCTGGAAGGTGACTTCGTTGTGTTCATGATCGGCGTGCGGATCAATGCACCTCTTAAGATTCACAAGTGGCTCCCGGTGATCCGCGCGATGCCTCGCATGCTCGTCGAGCTTCATCGCCAACCGGAGCTCGGCTTTATCCATGCCGAGATGTGGTTTGCGCGCACGACGATCATGGTTCAGTACTGGCGGTCGATGGAACAGCTCATGGCTTATGCGAAGTTGCGAACCGCCGAGCATCCCCCTGCGCGGAAAGCCTTCAACAAGTCCATCGGAACGGATGGATCGGTCGGAATTTGGCATGAAACCTACTCTGCGACTTCGGGAAGCTACGAAAACGTGTACGTCAACATGCCGGCTTTCGGCCTAGGTCGCGCAGGCAATCTAAGGGCGGCGACAGGGGGAAGACAGACAGCCTCTGGCAGACTGGATGCTGCGGGGAAAGACGTTTGACGGGCCAGAAGCAAAGATTCCGAACCACTCCACGAAATGCGACAAGAAGATTGTTGGCGCGGTCACCATTTACGTTGCTCTCAACGCCGGCTTGGCTTGGCTTGTGGTCCTGCCGCGCTTGCCGACGACCTTTGTCGAGTGAGCTTTGATGTTCGTTGGCGCTTTGCCGGCAAGCTTCTCAGCGGGCGTCGCCTCCACGGTGAAGGCGCAGCCGACGCATGGCACCGTCAATGCACCAGATCCCAACCCATCATCAACGCCGCGAATCCCATCAGCGCAGTTCCACCCCACCCGAGCCACCGCGTCTTGCGACCTGAAGTGAATCGGCCCATGACATCGGCGCGTGTCGTCAGCACCATCATCGCGGCCATGATCGGCACCGCCACCACGCCGTTGATGACCGCGCTCCAGTAAAGCGCCTTCATCGGGTCGATCGGCGTGAAGCCGAGGGCCGTGCCGACCAGCGTCGCCACGGTAATGATCCCGTAGAACTGCTTGGCCTCGCGCCAGTGCCGCTCCAGCCCCTCTTCCCATCCAAACGCCTCGGCGACAGCATAAGCAGCTGATGACGCGAGCACCGGCACCGCCAGCAAGCCGGTGGCGATGATGCCGCCGGCAAAAAGCCAGAAGGCGAAGTCGCCGGCCAGCGGGCGCAATGCCTCCGCGGCTTGCGCGGCCGATGTGATGTCGTGCACCCCGCCGGCGTAGAGCACCGATGCACCCACCACCATCACGAAGAACGCGATGATGTTGGAGAAGGTCATGCCGATCCAGGTGTCCTGCTTGACGCGGGCCAGGTCGTGCAAGACCTCTTCGTCGGTGCCGCGTTGCCCACCCTTCAGTCCGAGTTCTTCTACTTCTTGCGAGGCCTGCCAGAAGAACAGATAGGGCGAAATCGTGGTGCCGAGCAGCGCGACGATCATCATCCAGTAGCCGCCGTCGAACTGCAGCTTGGGCACCACCAGGTCATACAAGACCCGGCCCCAGTCGACGTGCACCGCCAACACTGTGGCGACGTATGCGAAGAGCGTCAACGTCAGCCACTTGAGTACATGCGCCAGCTTTCTGTAAGGCACGAAGACTTGCAGCAGCACCGTGATCACCCCGAACATCAGCGAATGAAAGTGCGCCGAGCCGCCAATGACGAGCTTGAGCGACTCGCCCATCGCCGCGACGTCGGCCGCGATGTTGATGGTGTTAGCCACCACCAGCAAGCCGACCAGTCCCAGCAGCAATGGCGCTGGCAAATGCTGCCGCAAATTGGCCGCGACGCCCTTGCCGGTGACGCGACCGATGCGGGCCGACACCAGCTGGATGGCGATCATGAAAGGCAGCGAAAGAAACACCGTCCACAGCAGCCCCGTGCCGAACTGCGCACCCGCCTGCGTGTACGTCGCGATGCCCGACGGGTCGTCGTCGGCCGCACCGGTGATGACACCGGGGCCGACGTGGCGCAAGAAAGAGGGGATGTACTTTTTCACCTGCGGATCATGGCACCGGGCCCTGACCGGGCGATGACCAGCGGAGAGTGGGCGCTCAGCGCGTGCCGTGCACCAGCCGTTCGAACACGTCGTCGTCGCCCATCTGGCCGCCCTTGAGCATGAGCTCGATACCGTCGAGTGTTGGTTCATCGCTGTGGACGCGGCACAGTGGGGCGCCGGATGACAACGCGGCGATGTACGACAGACCCCAAGCATCGAGTGCTTGCACCGCATGGCTCGATGTGTCACCGCCCGCAACGCCGACGCGGCGCACGGGCGTGGCGCCGAGCACCCGCACGAGCAAGGCGCCGCCGGCGTGGGCCAATGCGCGTGCGGAGAGGCCGGCATCGACACCGGTCGCCGGGGACGCGGTACAGGCCAGCACGTTGTGCCCTGCGGCGAGCAGGCCGCACAGTTGGGCAGCGACAGTGTCGAGGTGAGCAGGCTCGGCAGCGGCGAGCGCCACCGGGTCGAGCCAGACCTTTTCGTAGGACGTTGCGGCTGCGACCTGCTTCGCGGTCACTGGCGACAGACTGCCGGCGAGCACCAGCACCGAGCCTTGCGCTGGCGCCACACGCGATAAGGCGGCGATCGGCGTTGCATGCTGCGATGCGAAGGCTTGCAACACGCTGCTCGGCCCGACGACCAGCATCGACTGCCCAAACCTGCAACTCAAAGACAGTGCTTCGCCGAGCGTTGCAAGGTCTTCCTGCCGAGCGACATCGAACAGCACGCCGCTCGCCCCCTCCGACACCATCGCCTCAATCGAGGTATGCACAGCCTCGGCGCCGTCCGCATACGCCGGATAAGCCAGCGAGCGCAGTCCGTCTAATTCCTGCAGCGCAAGGTGCTGACGCAAATCGGCCTCGTACATCGGGGTGACAGGATGTCGACTCATGGTCGGATGCCGGTCGATCCGCTGTACCTCGCCGCCATGGCCGGCCGCAGCGAACAGATTGCCGAAGACGCAGTAGCGCCGCAGCTCGGGCTGGCCACCGACCACCGCGACCCAAGGCTGCGAGACGGCGGGCCGCAACACGTGGACCGCGACGCCAATGCTGCCGACCTCCGGCGCGCTGTCGAAAGTCGAGCAGCACTTGTAGTGCAGCACCGAGGCGCCGAGGCTTTCGAACCAACGCGAGACGGGTGCCAGCTCTGCGCGCATCTCTTCGGGCGACATGGATCGCGCCGCGCCGGCGATGCCGACGCAATCGAGTTCACCGACCCGGTGCATGCGAGCTTCATCGGGTACGGACAGGAAGAGCAGTGTGCGTAAGCCGGCGCGCGTCGCGGTGCCCAGCGCATCGGTGGCGCCGGTGAAGTCGTCGCCGTAAAACGCGATGTGCGGCGCGATCTGCAGCGCCACTGACGACATGGTCAAGTACGCCCGAAAAATGCCAGCGCTTGCGCCAGCTCCGGCGCATCGACCGCCGCCTCGGCAAGCGGCACTCCAGCGCGCACAGCCGCCCATGCCTGCCGAATGCTCGTCACGCCGGCAGCGGCCCCGCCCGGATGCGCGAGGATGCCGCCGCCCGACATGAACAACAGATCGTCGCGACCGATGGCAGCCCAGGTCGCAGGCACGGTGCCGGCCCATTGACCGGACGAGAACGCCGGCATCACCGCATCGTCGATGCCCTCTGCCAAGGGTGTAAAGCAGTCGTACGCAGAGGAGATGACTTCCGCATCGGCCTGCGCGAACTTGCCTTGCAGACCATGCACATGCATGTGGTCGACGCCGGCCAGCCGCCACAGCGTCTGATAAGCCTGGAAGCCGATGCCCAACGAAGGATGCCGCGACATCGCGCCGAAGCCGTTGCGGTGCCCGTGCACCGCAAGGCGCGTATGGCGCCGCAAGGTCTGAATGGCGGAGAAGCCGCACCAGTTGAGGCTCGCCATCACGCACGATCCGCCTTCGCGCTCGACCAAGTCGGCGTGGCGCCGCATCGCATCGGTTTCGTCGGTGATGTTGAAGGCCACCATCACGTGCTTGCCCGTGCGCTGCTGGTGCGCGCGCACGGCCGCCATCACGGCGGGCACGCGCTCGGCCAGCGGCGCATGGTCGGGGTCGGCACTGACCTCGTCGTCCTTGATGAAATCGACGCCGGCCGCGCACAAACGGCCGACAAGTTCGGCCGTCTCCGCCGCCGAAAAGCCGACGTTGGGTTTGATGATGGTGCCGACCAAGGCGCCCGTCGCCACACCGGCGACGCGGCGCGTGCCGGCGATGCCGAGCGACGGCAGGTCGAAGCGCGCACGGTACGCGGCGGGCACGTGCATCGTCTCCAGCCGCATTCCGGTCACTTCGCCCAGGTCGTACAGATTGCCAGAGACGGAGGCCGCCAGCGTCGGCAAATTCGCGCCGATGTTGGCAACCGGGAAAGACAGATGCACCGTAGCGCGCCGCCATGGCCCGCGCGTTTTTTTGCGCTCCAGCAACGCGTTGGGTAGCGAAGGCGTATCAACCGATTCCAGCTCTTCGATGGACTCGACCGTCGCACGGGCTCGCTTGCGCAAAGCATCCGTTTCGCCTTCGACCCGGGTGAAGGTGCCGCACGATTGCTCGCCCGCCATCACTTCGGCCACCGCCTCGGGCGCCAGCGGCGTCTCGACCAGGTAACTCGCGTGGATGCGATCTGAACCGGGCATGACCATCAAAGCTTGCTCAGATCGGGGAAGGGCCGAACCGGGTCGCTGCCGTCCCAGCCGACCGACGATTCGCGAATCAGGTCGAACATCTTTCCCTTGGGTCCGGCGACTTCCGACAGCTCGATCACGGTGCCCGGATGGAACTCGGTATCGAAGTAGATAAAGCGACCGCGCTCGCCCACTTCACCGCTCATCACCGGCTTGAAACCTTGCGCGGTGAGGCGTGCGAGGTCGGCGTCGTAGTCAGCCGTCCAGTAGGCGACGTGCTGCAGCCCGGTGCGACCGGCCTGCAAAAAGTCGCGGTACATCGACGGTACGTCATTGCGGGTCTGGATCAACTCGACCTGCACGTAGCCCGAGTTGGCGAGTGCCACCGAGTTGTGCGGCTGATGCGACGCGCCGCGGTACTCGTAATTGACGATAGGCACCTTCGGGTTGTAGTACCAGGGGCCGACACCGAGCGTGCCGCTCCAGTAGTCCATGGCTGCCTCGATGTCGTGCACGACATAGCCCAGTTGGCGAATCTCGCCGAGGAATCGACTCATTGCATGCTCCGTGAAAATGTCCGGCTTCAGTTCTTCAAAAAGCCGATGGAAAACCAGGGGAATGCGGCCACCAGAATCAGGCCGACCAGCAGCGCGACGATGTAGCCGCCGATGTACTTGATGCCGTCGCCCGGATCGACCTTGCTCACAGCGCAGGCGCCGTAGTAGCCGACGCCGAAGGGCGGCGCGAAGAGGCCGATGCCCATCGCGAAGATGACGACCATCGCGTAGTGCACCTCGTGCACACCGGCCGCCTTGGCGATGGGGAACAGCAACGGCCCGAACAGCACGATGGCCGGGATGCCTTCGAGCACGCTGCCCAACACGATGAAGGCGACGATCGAGATCGCGAGAAACCCGTAGCTGCCACCGGGAATCGCGGCCATCCACTTCGCGAGATCCTGCGAGAAGCCCGACTGCGTGAGCCCCCACGCCATGGCCGTGGCGCAACCGACGATGAAGATGATGGCGCCCGACAGCGAGGCCGTTTCGACAAGCATCGGCCGCAGCCGCTTCCAGTCGAACTGCCGATAGATCGCAAGCCCCACCACGACCGAATAGACGATGCCGATGGTCGACACTTCCGTCGCTGTCGCCACGCCTTCGACCACCGCCGCACGGATCACGAAAGGCAGCAACACCGCCGGCAACGCGACCGCGAGGAGACGCGCGATCTGTCGCTTGCTGTGCTGCTCGACGCCGCTCAAATCTTCATGCCGATAGCGCCACCAGACCACAGTGCAGAGCGCCGCACCCAGGACCACGGCCGGCAGCAAGCCGCCGGTGAACAACGCTGCGATCGAGATGCCGGTAACCGAGCCGATGGTGATGAGCACGATCGATGGCGGAATGGTTTTGGTCTGCGCTCCGGTGGTTGCAAGCAGCGCCACCAGGTCGCCCGGCTTGGCGCCGCGCTTCTTCATTTCGGGGAACAGCACGGGCGCGATGGCGGCCATGTCGGCAACCTTGGAGCCCGAGATGCCCGACACGAGGTACATCGCGCCGATGAGTACATACGAAAGGCCGCCGCGCACCCGGCCCAGCATGCTCGCGAGGAACTGGATCATGGCGCGCGACATGCCCGTCATCTCTATCAGCGCGCCCAGAAAGATGAACAGCGGCACTGCCAGCAGGATGAGGTGCGACATGCCTTCGTCTAGACGGCCGACCACCACGAGCAACGGTGTGCGCGTGGTCAGAGCGAGGTAGCCGAAGGTGGCCAGCGCGAAAGAAAACGCGATCGGCACGCCGGAGAACACGGTGACCGCCACTACGCCGACGAAGAAGATGACGAGGTTGAACTTGCCGAGCGGTGCCAGCAACGGACCGGCCGCCCAGAACAAGCCCACCACCACGGCGGTGCCGATCAGCGTCGTCGCGATCTGGCGCACATCGCAGATCCGAAGCATGCGCAGCAGCGCGACCACGATCATCAATGCGATGCCGGTCGGTAGCGCGCCGGCGCGCCAGGCATTGCTGATTTCAAGCGCAGGCGTAACGATGAAAGATTCTTCATGCGCGTAGTCGAATGCCGGCCAAAGCACGAGTGCCAAAAATGCGAGGGACGCCGCAATGGCGAAGGCGTCCAGCACGGCGCGCCGCGGAGGCGTGAGCTTGTCGACCAGCGCGGTCATGCGCATGTGCTCACCGCGGCGCAGTGCCACGACGGCACCGAGCATCGACAGCCAGAGGAACAGGATCGACGCCAGTTCGTCCGACCAGACCAGCGGCGAATGAAAGACATAGCGCGCTGTGACGCCGGCCGCCAGCACGAAGATCTCGGCCAGCACCAGCAGCGCCGCGATGCTCTCGACGACGTAGCCGAGCCAGCCGTCGACGCGCTTGGCCCAAGGGCTCAGCGCATTGCCGAACGACGCCACGGCGATGTCCGGAATGGCAGCGATCGCGCTTACGTTCAAGCTCATGCTCCTCTTCAGGCCAGCTTGCCCCTCGTGCCTTCGAGCAGGGCCCAGGCTTCGGGGCCGAAGCGGCCTTTCCACTCGCCGTAAAAGCTCGATTCGCGCAGCTTGGCACGGAAGGTTTCGGCAGCCCGCCGGTTGATGGTGAGGCCCTTGGCCTCGAGGTCGCCGACGACCGATTCGTTCAGCTTCTTGATGTCGTCACGCTGCTTCAGGCCCGCCTCGTTGATGGCGCGCGCCACGATGGTCTTGAGGTCGGCCGGCAAGGCTTCCCACGCGCGACCGTTGGCGATGAACCAGTAGCCGTCCCAGATGTGGTTGGTGAGCGAGCAGAACTTTTGCACCTCGTACAACTTGGCGACCTGGATGATCGGCAGCGGGTTCTCTTGCGCATCGACGATCTTGGTCTGCAGCGCGGAGTACACCTCGCTGAACTGCAGGCTGGCAGGCGATGCGCCGAGGCCCTTGAACATCGAGATCGACAGCGGGCTCACCGGCACGCGGATCTTCAGGCCGTCCATGTCCTTGGCAGCGGTGATCGGCGCTTTGCTGCTGGTGGTCTGCCGGAAGCCGTTGTCCCACATCTTTTCGAAAGCGTAGAGGCGCGACTTGGAGATGGCGTCGCGCACATGGGCGCCGAGCTTGCCGTCCATCGCACTCCAGACCTGGCTGTAGTCGGAGAACGCGAAGCCGACCGCGTTGATGGCAGCGACCGGCACCAGCGTCGCGATGACCAGGGCGGACGGGGTGAAGAACTCGATGCCGCCGGAGCGCACCTGCGCCAGCATGTCGGTGTCGCCGCCGAGCTGGTTGTTGGGGAAGATCTTGATCTCGACCCGGCCGTCGGTTTCCTTGGCGATGCGGTCGGCGGCTTCCTGCGACCGCACGTTCAGCGGATGGCTCAGCGGCAGGTTGTTGCCGTATTTGTACGAGAACTCGGCAGCATGCGCGATGCGCGGAATCGCCGTCACGATGCTTGCGGCGGGCAGGGCTGAAAGCGTGCGCAGCGCGCCGCGACGGGTGATTTTTTGCATGCGTGTCTCCGGAATGGTTCTGATGCGATTTGATGCATCGATGCGTCATCGATCCATCAGCGCAAACGCACCTTAGAGGGCATACTCCGCTCGGTCAAATCAACGCACTGATGGTTTTTGATGTATGAGGGTTAACCCGAAAGCGCCACCGCCACCGCCGGGCGGGCCTTCGACGACGCGCGCCAGCGTGGCCGACATCGCGCGCGCCGCGAACGTGTCGACCGCCACCGTCGACCGTGTGCTCAACCGTCGCTCCGGCGTGCGCGACGCCACTGCGCAGCGGGTGCTCAAGGCGGCCGGTGCGCTCGACTACCTGCCGGAGACCGCGCTCTACGCGGCGCTGGCACCACCGCCGCTGCGCCTGTCGTTCCTGCTGCCCGCGGGCACCAACCGCTTCATCCGCATGCTGGGCGATATGGTCGGCTACTCGCAGGAGCACTGGGCACCGTTCAACGTCACCTGCCGCGCCGAGTTCATCGAAGGCTTCAATCCGCAGGCGCTTGCCGCCGCCCTGTTGCGGCACGGCAAGCGCAGCGACGGCATCGCCATGATGGCGCTCGAACATGCGGCCGTGCGCGAGGCCGTCAACACGCTGGCGCAGCAAGGCGTGCCGGTCATCACGCTGATCTCCGACCTTTCCAACTCGGCGCGTGCGGCCTACATCGGCCTGGACAATCGCGCGGCCGGCCGCACCGCCGGCTATCTCATCGGCCGCTTTATCGGCGCGCGCACCACCGCCAAGGTCGCGCTCATTGCCGGCAGCCGCAGCTACCGTGCACACGAAGAGCGCGAGGCCGGCTTTCAGCACGTGATCGACGAACTCTTCAAGCGGCTGGAGGTGGTGGACCTGCGCGAGGGTCAGGACGACGCCGAAAAGAACTATCGGCAGACCCGCGCCCTGCTCGCTCAGCATCCGGACCTCGGCGGCATCTACAACATCGGCGGTGCGTCGGACGGCGTGGCCCGCGCGCTGAAAGAAGCCGGGCGCGACCACAAGGTCGTGTTCGTGGGCCACGGGCTCACGCCGGATACGCGCGCACTGCTAATCGACGGCAGCCTCGACGCTGTCATCACTCAAAGCCCGCAAACCACGCTGATGAACTGCGTGCGCATCTTCAGCAACCTGCGTGATCGCCGCGATGCGCTGAGCGGAATCGAGTCGACCCGAAGCCAAGTGATCTTTCGGGAAAACCTGCCTTAGTGACATACAGCACCGAGCATCGGACCGTGAAATTGTTCGCTCGATTGCAAACGGTCTGATTGACGGCGTGCGAGTCTTCTTGTCGGTCAGAGACAATATTTTATGAACTTGCAAACCAATCTGACCGAGCTGACCGACGACGAAGTCCAGGTCAAAGCCATCATCTGGCGGCGCGAGGCTTTGCACGGGAACAAGAAGGCGTTCAGCCTGGCACACCTTTACGAAACAGAGAGCCGGCGGCGGGCGAACGCGAAAGGTGGCACGGGCTTCGGCACACTGGATGCTGTGGCGGTGCCGATTTGGCGGCGCATGTTGTTCTGGCGTTCCCCAGTGGGCAGCGAATTAACGAGACAGGCCTGAACGTCCTGGCCTGAGCAACGCCATCAGGTCGCTGCCTGACAAAGCATCCGAGGCCTTCGCTGAAAGCGTCGCCCTCACAACTGCGATGACAACAACGACGCAATGTGCTCCCACGCCTTTTCCCGCAACGGCCGGTCGCGCCAGGCCTGGAGCGTGACGCGCTTCGAATGCGTCAAGTCCTCCTCGAATTGAGTCGTCTGCGCTGCGGCGAAGGCTGTGTCGTAAATATTGAGATTGGCCTCGTCGTTGAGCCTGAAAGAGCGGTTGTCGAAGTTCGTCGAGCCGACCGAAGACAGCAGGCCGTCTACCGTGAACACCTTGACGTGGAACATCGTCGGCTGATACTCGCTGATTTCGGCGCCGGCTTCGAGCAGCGGACCCCAGCTTGCACGCGATGCCCCGCGTGCTGACTGCGAATCGATGATCGGCCCCGGCACGATGATGCGCACGCGAACACCGCGTTGCATCGCGGCGACCAGCGCGCCGACGGTGAGGTCGTCCGGCACGAAGTACGCGCTGGACAGGTCGATATTCTTCGCTGCCGCCGCGATCGACAACAGGTACATGAGGTGCATGCTTTCGCTGCCGCCCGAGGGCGAACTGCTGAACACCTGCGCCCGACCGGTGCCCGACGGCACTGCAGGCCCCAGGGGGGCGAGCGCAGGGAAGTAAGTTTCCCCATGGAGCACGTCGCCAGACGCCTTGATCCAGTTGTCCATGAACACTGCCTGCATCTGCGCGACCACCGGACCTTCGACCTTGAAATGCGAGTCGCGCCAATGTTCCGCGTCTTGCGCGTTGCCGGTCCATTCGGGAGCGATGCCGACGCCGCCGGTAAAGCCTGTGCGGCCATCGACCACCAGCAACTTGCGGTGCGTCCGGTTGTTCATGCGTGCGATGTCATACCAGCTCGGTTGATGGAACTTGCGGATCTGCACGCCAGCCGCCCCCATGTCCTTTAGGAAACTCTCATCGATCTTTGCACTGCCGACCCAGTCGAGCAACACATGAACCTTGATGCCCGCCCTGGCGCGTTCGGTGAGCGCATCGGCGAAGGCTTTGCCGATGTCGCCCGACCAGTAGATGTAAGTCTCGAAGGTGATGCTTTTCTGCGCGCTGTGGATGGCCTGCAGCATGGGCGGAAAGATGCGGTCACCGTTGTAGAGCGCCTCGAAGCGGTTGCCATCAAGAATCGGCGGGCCGAGCAGCACGCCGAGCGCACGCTGATATTGCGCATCGTGTAGCGAATACTCCCGCTTGATCTGCTCGTCGAGCTTTTTCTCGCCGCTGGTGAAGTTGAGTGCCAGCAGCATTGCAGCCACTGTCAGAACGACTGTCGACGCGATGGTGCCGACACGCGAGGACGAAGGCTTCATAGACGGTAGCGCACGAATTTATCGGTGACGTTCACGGTTATCTCCTTCGTTTTTACTTTAAGCCCGGTAGCGTGCCGCGCCTTGAAATTGCGCTGGCAGGCAGTCTGCGCATTCAGGTGCAGGACGAATCCGAATCCTCGATACAGGACTGTTCTGATCCCACCCTAGCGGCTTGCGGCACGCCGCTGCTGTCTCAGGCAATCGCATGCACTCGGGCGGGCGGACTACCAACGGTCGCGTGGCTGGACGACTCCGCGTTACATCGCGTCGCTAGAAAGTGCCCGCTTCAGAAACTGAAGGCGCGCAGTGAGCAACCAAGACTTCGCAGGAAGCCATCGTGAAGAAGGCGCCGCTTCGGGCTTGTCGCCGCTGGCGCCTTCCGGCAGCGCACTGTCGACGTTGGCGACGGTGATCCCTGAACTCAAATTGATGATCGGCCTCGTTACCGGCGCCATGATCATCGCCGCGCTGTACTTCGGCCGCGAAATCCTGATTCCGCTGGCGCTCGCGTTCCTGCTCGGCTTCGTGCTCGACCCCCTCGTCATGCGGCTGAAGCGTTGGGGCATGCCTCGCGCGGCTGCGGTCATCGTCGTAGTGATCTTTGCCCTGGGCATGGTTGGCCTGGCCGGCGTGTTTCTCGGAAGCCAGGTGAGCACGTTGAGTGCAGAGCTGCCGACATACCAAAGCAACATCAAGACGAAGCTGCGCGATCTTCGCGAAAGCGCCAACCGCCCCGGCATGTTCGACGGTGTGGTCAAGACCTTCGACACCTTCAAGAACGAGGTGGATCAGACCTCTCCCGCTGCACCGTCCGGTACATCGGCCAGCACGGCGCCGGGTACCGCGCCGACGAAGGGCAGTGCGACGCCGCCGCAGCCGCAGCCGCAGCGCGTGCAGCTGACAGAGCGACCGCCCTCCGCGTTTCAGCAGGCGCTCAACTGGCTGGAGGTTGCCAGCGGTCCGCTTGCGAATGCCGGCATCGTTCTGGTCTTCGTCGTGTTGATCCTGCTGGACCGCCTCGACTTGAGAGACAGGTTGTTGCGGCTCTGGGGCGGCAGCCTGCACCGGTCGACCGATGCGATGGACGAGGCCGGCCAGCGCATCAGCAAGTACCTCACCATGCAGCTCATCGTCAACCTGAGTTATGGCGTGCCGATGGCCGTGGGGCTCTGGTTTATCGGTGTGCCCGGCGCAATGCTCTGGGGCGCCGTGGCGGCTGTGATGCGCTTCGTGCCCTACGTCGGCCCGATGATCTCGGCAGTTTTCCCGCTGACGCTGGCTTTCGCGGTCGACCCGGGTTGGAGCATGGTGCTCTGGACAATCGGCCTCATCGCCGCGCTGGAGATGCTCAGCAACAACGTGATCGAACCCTGGCTCTACGGCGCGAGCACCGGGTTGTCGGCAATGTCGCTGATGGTGTCGGCCACCTTCTGGACTGCGTTGTGGGGTCCGGTCGGGCTGATCATGTCGACGCCGCTCACCGTGTGCCTGCTGGTGATCGGGCGGCACCTTCCGCGCTTGCGTTTTCTCGATGTGCTGCTTGGCAGCCAGCCGGCCCTGGACACACCCACCCGCATCTATCAACGGCTCATTGCCGGCGATGTCGAGGAAGCCAGCGAACTGGCTAACGAGCAGGTGATCGACGGCAACGTCATCGGCTTCTACGGCGAAGTCGGCCTGCCTGTCTTGCGCATGGCGTCGAGCGACCACGCAAGCGTTGCCACGGCCGAGCATCGGCACCGCGTCGTAATAGGCATGGACGCCGTCATCGACGACCTGCTCGAGCAGCAACCGGCGCCGGAAGCGCCCGATGGTGCACGGGTGGTGTGCATCGGTGGCAAGTGGGAGGTCGATAGCCTGGCCGCGCGCATGCTCGCCCACGCGCTGTCGCTTGAAAATTACCCCGCCGCGCACCGCCCTGCGGGAACGGTCAACGCAGACTACATCGCCGGCCTGGCGCTCGATGGGGCGCAGGTCGTCTGCCTGTCTTATTTAAGTCCTGAACCGAGGGTGCAGGCCAAACACTTTTGCAGACGCCTCAAGCGGCGCTGGCCCGACGTGCAGATCGTGCTCGGCCTGTGGAACGCCCCAGCCGAGCTGCTCGGCGAAGAAGCGTGCAAGTCGCTCGGTGCCGATGCCGTGGTCACGTCGATCGGCGAGGCGGCGGTGCGCATCACCGCATTGATGGGGGCGCAACTCAGCGAAGGCTTCATGGAGGCGGTCGTGCCCGAAGCAGACGCACAGCGAATCATGGCATTGCATGCGAGCGGCGCTTTGGACGTACGGGCGCAGCCCCTCTTCGATGCAGCCTCCAAGCGCGCGGCCGATATCTTCGATGTGCCGATGGCCATGGTGTCGTTCATCGACGATGACTCGCAACAGGTCAGGGGTGCATTCGGCAGTCTGCGCAGCGCCGAAGCCGCTGCGCGGGTGCGTGCCGACGACATGCACATGCCCCGCTCATCCTCGATGTGCGGCCACGTCGTCGCCAACGCACAAACGCTGGTCGTGCCAGACGTTGCCAGAGACCTGCGCTTTGCCGGCAATCCGGCGCTGCAATCGAAGGGGCTTCGCTTCTACGCCGGTGCGTCGCTGCGCGACATTGGAGGCCAAGTGCTCGGCACTCTCTGCCTGCTGGACACCGAGCCGCATGCGCTCAACCAGCGCGAGGTTCGCCTGCTCGAGGCGATGGCAGATGACCTGATGGACGCGCTGCGCGCAAGTGTCGTGCAGTGGGGCGATGCGGTGCCGCCGTCAACGCCAGCACAGGGCGCTTTGGGCGCGACTTTGGGACAGCCGATACCGGCGGCATAGCGCGCAAGGCCAAGAAACGGTGCACCCGCAAGTGCGCCGTTGATCGCCATCGATCGCCTTCCCGCCTCGACAGCAAGACGACATACGGTGCATGCGCCGACCTACAGCAACGGCGTGTGTCATGGATAGATTGCGTGTTCCCGATACGTGAGCGCCATATGGCGCCGCGTTCCCTCAGGCGATATCCAAAACAACATGCCTACTTTGAAGAATCACGCTTCGGATGCATCAGTGCGCGCGCCGGTGCCCGATCAACGTCTGCCCATCCTCGTGGGAGCACGCAACGCCAAGATGGCGCGCTCCGCGCATGCCTATGTTCGCGGCAATACCGCGCGGTTCTACGACTGGCTCGACTCCGTCGAACGCGTCGCTCTGCCTGAAGGCCCCTCGGTCTGGATTTGCGGGGACTGCCATATCGGCAATGTTGGACCGGTGGCCGACGTCCATGGCGATCTCGCCATCGAGATCCGCGACTTCGATCAGACAGTCGTCGGCAATCCGGCACACGACCTCGTTCGGTTGGGACTTTCATTGGCCTCTGCAGCGCGTGGCTCGGATCTGCCGGGCGTCGTCACGGCGCGGATGATCGAGCAGCTGAGCCTCGGGTACACAGATGCTTTTGCGCCGCGCAAGGTATCTCGACCTCTGCTCAAACCATTGACCGTGGCGCAGGCAATGCGCGAAGCAAAGCAGCGCACCTGGCGTCACCTCGCCAGGGAACGGATCGAAGGCGCGACCCGAAAGATTCCTCTCGGCAAGCGTTTCTGGCCAGTGTCGGAAGCGGAGCGAGAAAGCGTTCAGCGGCTCGTCCATGGTGCAGAGGTCCACAGCCTCGTAACGCGCCTCAGTCATCGTGACAATGCAGCAGAGGTGCGCATGCTCGACGTTGCGTACTGGATGAAAGGGTGCAGCTCGCTCGGTCGACTTCGCTATGCCGTGCTCGTCGACGTTGGACGCGACACCGCCCAAGGCCGCGACTTTTGTCTACTGGACATCAAGGAAGCGATCACTGCAGTCGCTCCGCATGACCGGGACGAAGGTCTTATGCCCCCTGACAATGCAAACCGTGTTGTAGCGGGCGCAAAGGCGATGTCACCGTTTCTCGGGAGTCGCATGCACGCGGATCGCGTATTGCGCCGTTCGGTGTTCGTGCGCGAACTGCTGCCACAAGACTTGAAACTGGAATTTTCCCAGCTGACTGTGGATGAAGCCATGACGGCGGCGTATTACCTTGCTCGCGTGGTCGGTGCCTCACACGCAAGGCAGATGGACGAAGCCACGCGAAAGGCGTGGCGCAAGGAGCTTGTGTCGAGTCACTCTAAGGTGATTGACGCGCCACCTTGGCTATGGACCAGCGTAGTGGAGCTCGTCGCCTCACATGAAAAAGGGTATCTCGACCATTGCCGACGATATGCCCTTGCAACGTCGACTGCGGCGCCGCGCTGAAGGTCTGCGCGGACAGCCGGGTTGCCATTCATAAGCAACCCGGCCATGGCTTCAGGCACGCTCGCGCGCCGCATTCCTCAGATCACGAATCTGATCATGATTGCGCTGGGCGCCGTCTGCCTGCTTCTGAACGACCGCGCGCACATCCGCAGGCAAGCTTTGCTTGAGTGCCTTCCTGTAACGCGCAATGCCTGAGTCTTCGCCGCGCTCGCAAGACTCGAGGATCGACAGTTCGCTGTCGGCACCCATGCTGCCCTTGACCTGTACCCAGCCGCGATGCAGGGCACCGGCGGCCGTACCACCCGATGCCGGCTCACCGCCATAGGCGCGAATCAGCGCGACGAGTTCGTCACCCGCCTGGCGGCAACCTTCAGCGCGGCTTGCAAAAAGTTGCTTCGCATTGGCTGTCTCCACCTGCTCCGCGCAAGTGCGAAAACCATACTCGCCATCGCGTGCGTTCTCGAGCAGATCGTTGAGCACATCGACCACGTCGTCGTTGGACAAATCTTCGTGATTGACGATGTCACTGCCGTTGGCCTGCTTGCCGTAGTAGGTGTCGTCTGCACGGTCCCACGCGGCCTGCACGGCAGGTCGTGCCGACGGCCAGTCGAGGCTCGACCGGCCAGCACGCGTCGCCGCCCACTCGCTCGCCATCGCCGGCTCGACAGCGTCGAAGTCGGCTCCACGTTGCGCCCTGCCAGACCAGCCCATCTCGTAAGCCGGGCCGTAGTCGTCATAGCTGCGGCCTGCCGTGTAGTAGCTTTCCTTTTCGTAGTTCTCGCGCCAGTACGCATCTTCTTGCGTCGGGTTCACACCTTCGGCCACGGCCTTGCCACCGAGGCCACCGACGACGGCACCGGCCACCAGGCCGATCACTGTCCCGACAGGGCCCGCGAGCGAACCCGCCGCTGCGCCTGCCAACGCACCGCCCGTTGCGCCGACGCCAGTGCCGACCGGATGCGCGCCGGGTGCGCCGGTGATGGGGTCACGATTGGGTTCACCCACACCGATTTCGCCATTGTCTGTTGCCATGTCATCTCCTTCAGCGCCTGCTTTGCAAGCTGGGTTGGACCTCTTCGAATGAAGAGGCAAGAGGCGAATATTCATGGGCAAGGGACAGGCCGATGTCATCGGATTCAGACCGATGTCGTAGGCCTGTCGATGCAGCTCGCGCCGGTCAGCAAGCACATGCCGCTCAGGCGACCACTGCCGCTTTCGGTCGATCGTTCTCCCGTGCGTACTGCCGTGATGATCCCACTGCAGCGATGAACTCCGCGATCGCGGAATCGGCACTGCCAACATCCGCGAGCAGAAGACCCGCGTCCGCTGATCCGTCGGGCAGCGTCATCGGAATTTGTGCCTCCGCGAGCAACGCATCGGATGCGCCAAAGGCCAGGATCGGTTTGCAGTGCCAATAGGTAGCACGCACGAACTCAAGCGTATGCGCATCAGCGTCAAGGGCTTCTACTGCAGCCGCGCCGTCCGGAAGCACGAGTGCGTCGAACAGGAAGCCGGGCGAATTTTCCATTGTCGCGTCGGCAGCGAACTTCTCCCCGCCGATGCCGACATAGGTGCCGAGTCGCCTCGCGACCAAACGCGGAACCGCGCCCGCCGCGACCAGGGCCGAGACCAGCTTTCCGAGTGAGGCGCCTTCGACTCCGTTGGCTACCAGGATCGCGATCTTGCGTGTGCGAATGCCACCGTCACCAGAGCGAGCCATGAGCGACAGCGCCGGGGACGTTTCCACTTCAGGCACCGCCGGCACTTCCAATGCCTTGGGCAGTGGCGCAGGCAACTCCATGCCGAGATCTTGTGCGATGCGTGCCGCGAGATCGGGCGCCGCATTGAGCAGGCTGGCGACCACGCGTTCGCGAATGGCCGGCACTGTCACTTTGGACAACTCGAATCGGAATGCATTGCCGATGTGCGCCTTTTCCGCTTCGGTCTGGCTTTCGAAGAACAGCTTGGCCTGCGTGTAGTGGTCGGCAAACTTCTCGGGCTTGATGCGGACCTTGTCTGCGCTCTCCTTTGCATCGAGTCGTCGCGCCACACTGGTGAATCCCTGGGCGGCACCGGCCTGAAACGGGCATCCGCCGGCCAGCGAGTTGGGCTCATACGCCACGCGGCCGCGGTTGATCGCCTGGCGGTGCATGCCGTCCCGCTGGTTGTTGTGCACCTGAGCGATCGGCGCGTTGATGGGCAACTCATGAAAGTTCGGCCCACCCAGTCGACTGATTTGCGTATCGACATAGGAGTGGATACGACCGGCCAACAATGGATCATTGGTGAAGTCGAGTCCGGGCACGATATGAGCCGTGCAGAACGCAACCTGCTCAGTCTCGGCGAAGAAGTTGTCCGGGTTGCGGTTGAGTACCATCCGGCCGACCAATTGAACTGGCACCAACTCTTCGGGGATGAGCTTGGTCGCATCGAGTATGTCGAAGCTGAACTTTTCTGCCTGCTCTTCCGTGAAGATCTGCAGACCCAATTCCCACTCCGGGTACTCGCCGGCCTCGATGGCTTCCCACAGGTCACGGCGATGAAAGTCCGGGTCCGCGCCAGAGACCTTTACTGCTTCTTCCCAGACCATCGAATGTGTTCCGAGCTTGGGTTGCCAATGGAATTTCACGAGCACAGACTCGCCCGCTTCATTGACCAGCCGGAAGGTATGCACGCCAAAGCCCTGCATCATCCGGTAGCTGCGTGGGATTGCACGGTCGGACATCTGCCACATCAGCATGTGCGTCGATTCGGGCATCAGAGACGCGAAGTCCCAAAACGTGTCGTGCGCACTGGCGGCCTGCGGCATCTGGTTGTGCGGCTCCGGCTTCACGGCATGAATCAAGTCGGGGAACTTGATCGCATCCTGGATAAAGAAAACCGGCATGTTGTTGCCAACCAAGTCCCAGTTGCCTTCGTCGGTATAGAACTTGACCGCGAAGCCGCGGACATCGCGCGCCGTGTCCTTGGAGCCACGCTCGCCGGCGACGGTCGAGAAACGGACGAAGACAGGCGTCACTTTGCCGGCTTCCTTGAACGGTGCGGCTTTGGTGTACTTGGTCAGGGGTTCATAGCATTCGAAAAAGCCATGTGCGCCCGAACCACGTGCATGCACGATCCGCTCGGGAATGCGCTCGTGGTCGAAATGCGTGATCTTCTCGCGAAGGATGAAGTCTTCCAGCAAGGCGGGGCCGCGCGCGCCGGCCTTGAGCGAGTTTTGGTTGTCTGCGACCGGGACACCCTGGTTGGTCGTCAACATCTGACCGCTCGAGTCGACGCGCACGCGGTCGAGCGTGTCGATGGTTGCATTGACACCCTCACGCGCTGCGGTGCCGACCTTGTCGGAGAAGTTTTGCTCACTCAGCGTACTGGCTGCTGGAAGACGCGAGGGCGCCTCGACAGTGGCACCCTTGGGCGTATTGAGCGCATTCACCTCGCCGTACTCCGATGACTTGTTCGGATTGGAGGGCATGGCGCTGGCCATCGCCTGCGTGTCGATCGACTTTTGCGTCGGCAAATCGCCCTTGCCTGCGGCAGGTGGTGCTGGCTGGGCGGGACCGCTGTCCGTGTTGCGAGCGGCCGCGTGCGTGGCGTCGCGTTCTGCGGGAGGAATGCTGGGTTTTTTGGGCATGGCAGTCAACCGGGCGTGGCAGTGAGTTGAAATGGGAGCGTCAAGCTACGGCCCGCTCCTTCTCACTTTTGTAGTCCTCGGGCTTGTCCCGACCTGTCAGAAATTCCCGGCAGTCTTACGCACGCGCAGCCCCAGCGGCTTGCCAAAGCTATGCCGAACTATTTCTGAATTTACGGCTGCGCGGCGTCTTTGCGCAGAGTCGGAATGCCCACACCCGATGCCTCGAAACCGCCATCGACGGCGATGACCTGACCGTTGACGTAGCTCGCCGCGGGGCTGCAAAGAAAGCCGGTGACCGCGGCGATCTCTTCCATCGTTCCATAGCGACCGAGCGGAATGGCATCGTGATAGTCGGCGCGAATCGCTGGCGTGTGCACCAGTTTGGCCATTTCGGTTTCGACCGGTCCGGGTGCGACGGCGTTGGCGCGGATGCCGACTGTTCCGAGCTCGGCCGCCTGCTGTTTGGTGAGGTGGATGAGCGCTGCCTTGCTCGTGCCATAGGCCGCGCGCAAGGTGCTCGCCCGTAGACCTGAAATCGATGCGATGTTGACGATCGCGCCGCCGCCCGTCTTGAGCATCACCGGCACGCAAGCCTGCGAGCACAGGAACGCGCCATCGAGATTCGTGGCCATGACGGTGCGCCAATCCTTGAAGGTGTGTTCGCCAATCGGTTTGAATGCCGCCACGCCGGCGTTGTTGACCAGTGCATCGATGCGGCCGAAGCGCGCGACGACCTTGTCTATGGCCGTCTGAACCTGGTCCGGATCGGAGACATCGCAACTCAATGCGAGCACATCCGCGTCATTCGCGAGTCCGGCCGCTGCAGTTGCAAGCGTCGTCTTGTCGATATCGAGCAGCGCGACCCGATGGCCCTGGGCGAGAAACCAGTTGGCAACGGCCAGGCCGATGCCGCGTGCTGCGCCGGTCACGACAGCGACTGGCGCTGTGGACGGCGAAGAGGTGGAAGTTTCGATTGCAGACAAGTTGTGCTCCAGTTTTAGTTGACTCGGCAATAGGTTACCCAAGCGGGCGACCCAAGGAAAACGTGAATAGGCGGCAGCGCACAGTTCTTATAAAACATAACTGAATTCGATCCGAACACCCCCAGATTCCGACATCCAAGGAGACAAAGAAATGAAGACTTCCCGCATTGGTTTCCCCGCGGCCCTGCTCGCGCTGGCCGCAGCGTTGACCGCCGCCCTGCCCGCACACGCGCAAGACAAGCCGGTCAACCTCAAGATGTCGAGCTGGGTGCCGGCGCAGCATCCGCTCAACCCTTCCTTGCAGGCCTGGGCCGACGACATCAAGAAGGCGTCCAACGGCAGCATCACCGCGACGCTCTTCCCCTCGGAACAACTGGGCAAGGCGTTCGACCACTACGACATGGCGCGCGACGGCATCGCCGACCTCGCCTACATCAACCCGGGTTACCAGCCCGGCCGCTTCCCGATCATGGCCGGCGCGTCGCTGCCGTTCCTGTTCGCCAACGGCAAGAGTGGCAGCGCCGCCATCGACGAGTGGTACCGGCCGTACGCCGCCAAGGAAATGAAGGACATCAAGTTCTGCTTCGCCTTCGTGCACGACCCCGGCACCTTTCATGCGCGCAAGAAGATCACGCTGCCCACCGACATCAAGGGCATGAAGATCCGGCCCGCCACCAGCACCATCGGCCAGATGGTGACGGCCCTCGGCGGCACCAACGTGCAGGCCTCGGCGCCCGAATCGCGCGACATGCTGGAGCGCGGCGTGGCCGATGCCATCACCTTTCCGTGGGGCTCGATCGGCCTCTTCGGCATCGACAAGGTCGTGAGCTTTCACATGGATGTGCCGCTCTACGTCACGCCCTTCGTCTGGGGCATGAACAAGGACAAATACGAGAGCATGTCGGCGGCCCAGAAAAAGGTCATCGACGACCACTGCACCAGCGAATGGGCCGAGCGCGTCGCCGCACCGTGGGCCGACTTCGAGTTTGCCGGACACGCCAAGATCGCCGCGCAAGCCGGCCACGAGATCTACAAGCTGACGCCCGAGCAACTCGATGCATGGCGCAAGGCGACGGCGCCGGGAGAAGTGCAGTGGGGCGAGGCCGTCAAGAAGGCCGGCCAGGATCCGAAAGCGGTGATGGACGGCCTCAAGGCCAGTCTCGCAAAGAACAAGGCGGCGCTGTAGTCGATGGATTCGGTGTCTCCTGTGGCCGGCCAGAAGCGCCGGGTCGGCGTGATGGACCGGATGATCAACGGCATCGAATGGCTGGCAGCCATCTTCGTCGGCCTGGTTGCGCTGAACATCTTCATCGCGGTGGTGTTGCGCAAGTTCTTCAACACCTCGATTCCCGATGCCTACGACTTCGGCCGGATGTTTCTCGGCATCCTGATCTTCTGGGGCATCGCGGCGACCAGCTACCGCGGCAGCCACATCACGGTCGACCTGGTGTGGTCGACCGCCGGGCCGCGCATGAAGCGCGCGATCGACGTCTTCGCGACGCTGGTCTTGCTGTTCGTGGTGGCGGTGCAGACCGCCATGCTGTTCGACAAGGTGCGCGGCACTTACGTCGACAACGTGCAGACCTACGACATGAACATCCCGACCTGGCCGTTCTATGCGGTCGCCTGGTTCGGCGATGTCTGCGCGGTGCTGCTGATCGGCATCCGCACCTATCGCCTTATCTTTCACCCCGAGCAGCTGGACGAAGTCAAGCCTGAACAGAGAGCAGACGAATGAGCGCCGATGCGATAGCGGTATTGGGTTTCGTCGCGCTCTTCGCGCTGATGCTGCTGCGCGTGCCCGTGGGCATGGCGATGGGGCTGGTCGGTGTCACCGGCTATGCGTGGATCGTCGGGCCGATGCCCGCGCTCAAGCTGGTCGGCCAGACCTCGATGCGCACCGTCACCGACTACACCTTCGGCGTCATCCCCATGTTCATGCTGATGGGGGCGCTGGTGTCGGTGTCGGGCGTGAGCCGCGAACTCTTCAAGGCAGCCAACTCGATGATCGGCCACCTGCGGGGCGGACTCGGCGTGGCCACCGTGCTGGCCTGCGGCGGCTTCGCGGCCATTTGCGGCTCGTCAGTCGCCACCGCGGCGACTTTCTCTGCCGTGGCCTATCCGGAGATGCGGCGCTTCAATTACCCGCAGTCGTTTTCGACCGGGGTGATCGCCGCGGGCGGCACGCTCGGCGCCATCCTGCCGCCGTCGACGGTGCTCGCGGTCTACGCCATCCTGACGCAGCAAGACATCGGCAAGCTCTTCATGGCCGGCATCATCCCCGGCCTGCTGGCGATGCTGATGTACGTCATCACCATCGCGATCATCGTCAAGGTACGGCCCGACTGGCTGCCGGCCGGCGAGAACAAACCCTGGTCGGAACGCCTGGTCGACCTGAAGAACGTGTGGGCGCCGCTGGTGCTTTTCATCTTCGTGATCGGCGGGCTCTACGGTGGCTTCTTCACGCCGACCGAGGCGGGCGGCGTGGGCGCGAGCGGCGCCTTCATCCTCGGCCTGGTACGCGGCAAGCTCGACGGGCCGAAGATTCGCGAGGCCTTGCTCTCGGCCACGCGGACCTCGGCAGCGGTGTTCACTGTGCTGATCGGCGCCCTGCTCTTCGGCTACTTTCTGACCATCACGCAGAGCCCGCAAAAGCTGACCGAGTTTCTTACCGGGCTGGGCATCGGCCGCTATGGGGTGCTGGCGCTCATCATGCTGATGTACCTCGTGCTCGGCTGCCTGATGGACGCCATGGCGATGATCATCCTGACGGTGCCGATCATCTATCCGGTGATCGTGCACCTGGGCTTCGATCCGATCTGGTTCGGCGTCATCATCGTCATGACGGTCGAACTCGGGCTGATTCATCCGCCGGTGGGCATGAACGTCTTCGTCATCAAGAGCGTGGTGAAAGAGGTGAGCTTCACGACCATCTTCAAGGGCGTGCTGCCCTTCATCGTGACCGACATGCTGCGGCTGGTGATCCTCATCGCGTTCCCGATCATCGCGCTCTGGCTGCCCACGCGCATGGGCTGACGGGGATGAACGGGGCCGCGCTGTGCTGCAGCGCGGTTCGAGACGGTAGCGTTCAAGACGCCAGGGTTCAGGACGCTAGTGCGGGACCGGCTGATTCCACCAGCCACCACCGAGCGCCTGCAGCAGCGCGACGGTGTCTGCATAGCGACTCGCGCGCGCCTGCACCGCCGTGCTCTTGGCCTGGCTCTCGATCAACTGGGCACCGAGCACTTCGAACAAGCCGGTGTCACCCGTATTGAAGCGGTGTTGCGCAGCCCGCAACGACCGCGCGGCAGCCTCCTCGCCCTGCGCGGCCGCATCGACCATCCGCGTGTCATGGTCGAGTGCCTGGAGCGCATCGGCAACGCTCTGGAAGGCGCCGATCACCACACCCCGGTACTGCGCCCTGGCCTCTTCATAGGTCGCCTCGGCAGCGCGTTGGCGGTGAAGCAGCGTGCCGCCATCGAACAGCGGTTGCACGAGTCCTGCGCCCAGTGCCCAGAAGCCGGTGCCGGGTCCGAACAGGCTGCCCACCGTCAGCGCGGTCGAACCGGCGTTCGCGGTGAGCGTGATGGCCGGCAAACGGGCGGCCACGGCGACCCCGATCTGCGCACTGGCCGACTGCAGTTGCGCCAGCGCCGCGCGCACATCCGGGCGCTGGTCGGCCAGTTGCGACGGCAGGCTCAAAGGCAGCGCTTTGGGCAGCACGAGGTCGGCCAGCTCGAAACGCTCTGGCAGTGCCTCGTCGGGCCGCTGACCGAGCAGGGTCGACAACTGGTTGCGTTGCAGCGCGAGTTGTTTTTCAAGCAGCAGCATCGCGCCCTGGGTCTGCGCCAGCAGACTTTCCTGGGCGGCGGTGTCTGCGATGCCGATGGCACCCAGTTTTCGTTGCCGCTGCAGCAGCAGAAGTTGGCGTTGCTGCAGCTGCACGGTGTCGTTCGCGGCGGCGATCTGTCCGCGAATCGATGCCTCGGTGACGGCAGCCAAGACGACGTTGGCGGCCAGCGTCAGGCGCGTGGCCTCGTATAAAAATTGCTGCGCGTCGGCCTGCGCCTGCTGCGATTCGAGCAGTCGCCGATTGCCACCGAAGACATCGGGCGTGTAGGCGATGTTCAGCTGCGGCGTGTGCAGGTTGAAGATGTAGCGGTTGTCATTTAGCGGCGACGACAGCGTGGTGGACGAGGACTGCCGGCTCGACATCGTTGTCACGCCGACCTGCGGAAAGAAGGCGCCGCGCTGCGCTTCGGCGTTTTCACGCGCAGCCTTCAGTGCGGCCTGGGCCGATTCGATCCCGGGGTTGTTCGACAGCGCGCGCGCCACCAGTCGGCTCAGCGCGGGCGACTGAAAAAGCTCCCACCACAGCGCCGGAATGTCGGTGCCGCGGGTGACCACGGCAACCGGCGCGGCGGTGTAGCCCGGCGGCGCCGGTGTTGGAGGCGCAACGAAGTCGGGGCCGACAGCGCAGCCGGCGACCAGCGCCAACGAGACCGCTGCAAACCCATCTCGAAGGAACATCATGGTGTGCCCGGAATAACGGGAGCCGGAGCAGGAACGACAGCGGGTTCGAAATCCTCTTGCCGTTTCTGCTTGCCACCCGCGAAGATCGGATAGAGCAATGGCAGCAACAGCAGCGTGAACAGCGTGGCCGACACCACGCCGCCGACGATCACCACGGCGAACGGGCGCTGCGTTTCGGAGCCGATGCCATGCGACAACGCCGCTGGCAACAGGCCTAGGCCGGCCATCAGCGCCGTCATCAGAATCGGGCGCAACCGGGCGACGGCGCCCGCCACCGCATTCTCGAAAAGCGAGACCGACGCATCGAGGTTGTCGGCAATGTGCTCCACCATGATCACGCCGTTCTGCACCGATATCCCGGCCACCGCGATGAAGCCGACCGCCGCCGACACCGAGAAGTGAAGCCCCGCGATCGCCAGGCCGGCAATGCCGCCGATCAGGGTGAACGGCACCAGCACCAGCACCAGGCAGGCGTACCGGACCGAGCCGAAAGCCCAGAACAGCAGCGAGAAAATCAGCAGTGCGCTGATCGGCACGATCACGGCGAGCCGCTTGACGGCGCGCTGCTGGTTCTCGAACTGGCCGCCCCAGGTGATGCGGTAGCCCGGCGGCAACACGACCTGTGCCGCCACCGCCTGCTGCGCCTCGGCGATGAAGCTGCCCTGGTCACGCCCGAGCAGATTGGCTTTGACCGACGCATTGCGCTCGCCGCCTTCGCGGCTCACCCGCGAGGCGCCCTGACGCAATGCGATGTGCGCGACCTGGTCGAGTGACACGGTGCCGGCGCCGTCGGGCAGGTTGACCTGCAATGCTCCGATGTCGTCGATCGATGCGCGCGCGCCTTTCGCAACTTGCATCGTCACGTCGAAGCGCCGGTCGCCCTCGTAGAAGCTGTTCACCGCCACGTCGCCCAGCGCGCTGCCGATGACCGTGTTGACGTCCGCTACGCTGATGCCCAGCCGCGCGAGCCGCCGCCGGTCGACCTGGATGTCGACTTCGCTCTGGCCGCCGATGCGGATCGCTGCGACGTCGGCCGCCCCGCGCAATCCGCGCAGCACGGCGGCGATCTGATCGCTCTTCTTTTCCAGCACCTGCAGGTCGGGCCCGTAGATCTTGACGGCGATCTCGCCCTTGACGCCGGACAACGACTCCTCGACGTTGTCTTCGATCACTTGCGAAAAATTGGTCGGCACGCCAGGCAGCGCTTTGAGGCGGCGAGTCATGTCTTCCACCAGCGCCTGCTTGTCGGCAAAGTGCCACTGGCTGCGCGGCACCAGGTCGGCCAGAATTTCCAGGTTGTTCGGTCCCTTGGCATCGGTGCCGTCGTCGGGTCGCCCGACCTGCGTGATGACCCGGCGCACTTCCGGATAGCTGCGCAGCACCGCACGCACCTTGCGCTCCACCTGCTTGGTGGTGTCGATGGCGGTCGAGGTCGGCAAGGTGATGGCCAGCCAGATGTTGCCTTCGTCCAGCTTGGGCAAGAACTCGCTGCCGAGCAGCGGCGCCAGCAACAGCGTCACGCCCAGCACCATCAGCGACAGGGTGAAGACGATGACGCGCCGCACACCACCCCACAAGAGCAGGCGCTGGTAGCCCGACTGCAGATGCTCCATCCACTGGCTGCGCCGCTCGGCCATGTTGGCGCCGCGCATGGCAAAACGCAGCAGCGTCGGTACCAGCGTGACGGTCAGCACGAGCGCGCCGAGCAACGCGAAGGTCAGTGTGAAAGCCACGGGCGCGAAGATCTTTCCTTCGACCCGCTGGAAGGTGAAGATCGGCAGGAACGCGATGATGATGATCCCCTTGGAGAAGAGGATCGGCCGGCCCAGGTCCACCACGGTTTCGCGCAACACCCGCAGCCGCGAATGAAAGGTAAGCGCCTTCTGGTCGGCGGCGCCGGGCCTCGAAGGCGTGTGCGCTGGCGCCGTCACCGAGAGGCTCCGGTCCAGGGCGAGCCGGACCATCAATGCCTCCACCAGCACGACGGCGCTGTCGATGATGATGCCGAAATCGACAGCGCCGAGCGAGATCAGATTGGCCGGTATGCCGCGCAGGTCGAGCATGATGAAAGCGAACAGCAGCGACAGCGGGATCACCGTCGCGACGATGACCGCGGCACGCCAGTTGCGCAGGAACACGACCAGGATGACGATCACAAGCAAGGCGCCGGTCACCAGGTTTTCGACCACCGTGTCGACCGTCTGGTGGATCAAGTCGGTCCGCGTGTAGACCACCGGCAAGGTCACGCCTCGCGGCAGGCGCGGCGCCAGCGCCGCCATGGCCTGTTCGACACCCGCCACCACCACGGCGGCGTTTTGACCCTTGGTCATGCTCACGACGCCCTCGACGACGCTGTCGTGATCGTCGTAGGCGACGATGCCCGACCTCGGCTTGTGGCCGAGTTCCACCTGGGCGATGTCAGACACCAGCACGGTGCGGCCTTGCTTGGCCTGCACGATCACCTGGCCGATGCTGGCGAGCGAATCGACCAGTCCTATACTGCGCACGACCAGCGCCTCGTCGCCTCGGCGCAGCACCCCGCCACCGACGTTCGCGCTGTTGTTGGTCAGGGCCAGCGCGACCTGGTCCAGGGTCACGCCGAAACGCTTGAGCCGTGCCGGGTCCACCAGCACCTGGTACTCCTTGACCGTGCCGCCAAAGCTCGCCACGTCGGCCACGCCCGGCACCATGCGCAGGGCCGGGCGTACGACCCAATCCTGCAGCGCACGCACGTCGTTCTCGGCCATGTCCGGCGGCGCCTGCACGACATAGCGCAGTACCTCGCCGACGGCGGTGGTGAGTGGCGCGAGCGTTGGCTGCACACCCGTGGGCAGCGTCACGTTGCCCAGATGTTCCAGCACTTGCGAGCGCGCGAAGTAGTTGTCGGTGCCATCTGCAAAGGTCAGCGTGACCACCGACAGACCGGTCATGGAGACCGAGCGCAACTGGGTCTCGCCCGGCACACCGGTCATCTCGCGCTCGATCGGCAGCGTCAGCGTTCGCTCGACCTCTTCCGGCGCGGAGCCGGCGCTCAGAGTGATGATCTGGACTTGCACATCCTGCACGTCGGGAAAGGCCTCGATCGGCAAGTGCAGGACCGCATTGATGCCGAAGGCGGCCAACGCCACCGTCATCACCAGCACGAAGACCGGCTGGGCCAACACGAAGCGAACGAACTTATTCAGCATGGGCAGGAAACTCGGACGCCAGCAAGAGCGCGCCTTCGGACACGATCCGATCACCGGCGTGCAGGCCTGCGGACAGATAGGTGGTGTCAGGCCCACTCCAGCGGAGTTGCACCGGCCGCCGCGCGAAAACGCCCGGCTCCTGCTCCACGATGACGAAGTTCTGCATACCGTTGAGCACCAGGCTGCCGTTGGGTACCCGAATTGCCGTCGCCTGCGTGTCGGAGAGAAAAGCCACGCGCGAGAACATCTCTGCTCGGAGCCGGCCGTCGGCGTTGGCGATCTCGCAACGCACCTGCAGGCGACGCGATGCGGCATCGAGCGCGGCGCCCACGTGGCGCACCACGCCGGCAAAACGCTGGCCGGGCCAGGCATCGACCTCGAGTTCCACCGGCTGCCCCGCGTGCACCGCATTCAAGGCCGTTTCGGACACGTCTGCCAAGGCCCAGAGTTTTGCCGTGTCGGTGATGACGAACAGCGGGTTGGCCAGATCGGGGCGCACTTCCATGCCGGCGTTGATCTGCCGGTCGACCACCACGCCGTCGATCGGCGCCCGGAGCACGAAGCGACCTGAACCGCTGACCGTTGCCGTTGCCGTTGCCGTTGCCGTTGCCAGGTTGTTCATCCGCTGGGCAGCGCGACGGGTCTCTGCGACGGCCTGCTGCAAATCGGCCTCGGCCGCCTCGTTGTCCTTGCGCGAACCGGTTTCGGTTTCGGCCAGCGCCCGGGTGCGCTCGACGCTCTGCCGCTTGTGCGCCTCGTCGGCTTTCGCCTTGGCCAGGTCGGACTGGGCCGACGCCAGGTCGGGCGAGTCAAGTTCAGCCAGCGCGGCGCCACGCCGCACGCGGTCACCGGCCTGGACCATCAGACGAACCACGCGACCCGCGACCGGCGAGCTGACCCTGGCCGTCACGTCTTCGTCATAGGCCAGGTGGGCATTGGCCGGCGGCAGCGCCGGCAGTGGCACAGCCTCGACCGGCGTGATGCGGATCGATGCGAGCTCGGGTGCGTCGCGGGCATAGCGCAGCAAACCGGATCCCGACGGGGCGGTCGTGGCCGCCGCTGCAACGGCTGGGCTGGGGGCGGACGCTGTTCCTGCATCCAGCACCGCCTTGTGGCGCGCGACTTCCGTACCAATGCCAATGCCCACTGCCAGCACGAGCAAAAGGACGGTGAGCGTCCGCCAGCCGGCATGTGCAGATCGACGCGAGATATTCATTGAGGGGCGCTGCCACGAAGCCGGAGAGGGGCGCAGCCTAAGGGTCGTGGTTTAAAAATAGATAACGGCCGCATCGCCTAGAGTCGCGCAGTGGACGCCCTGATTCTTATCGTCGAAGACGACCTTCAAATTGCGGAGCTGCTGGGCCGCGAGCTGCAGCATCGAGGCTACCGAGTGCTGAAGGCGCACAACGGCGCGCAGGCGCTCGTGAGCATGCGGCGCGACCTGCCGGCCTTGGTACTGCTCGACATGGGGTTGCCGGACATGGACGGCAGCGACGTGCTGCGGCAGATCCGCGAAGCCGGCAACTCGCTGCCTGTCATCGTGCTGACCGCACGCGACGAGCAGCACCAGCGCGTCGGTGGGCTGCGTGCCGGCGCAGACGACTATGTGGTCAAGCCTTTCGACATGGCCGAACTCGACGCACGCATCCAGGCCGTGCTGCGGCGCGGCGGCCATCCACAGGCGCAGCGGTTGTCCGCCGGCGCGCTATGCCTGATGTCCGATGCCGCACGCATCAGCCTGGACGGCGTACCACTGAGCCTCACGCCGCGCGAGTTCCAGCTGCTGCAGCGCCTGATGGGCAACGTCGACCGCGTGGTCACCAAAGCCCAGCTGACTGAAACGCTGATGGCTTTTCATGGCGACGTGGCCGGCAAGACCATCGAGGTCTACCTGCACCGCATCCGCCAGAAGATCGCCGGCCACGATGTCGAGATCGTGACGGTGCGTGGCTTCGGCTACCTGCTGCGCCGTTTGGCGAGCGTGGCGTGAGAGCGCCCACCCGGAGCCCCGACGACAGCCTGCAGCGGCGCCTGGAAACACGTTTGCTTTGGCGCATGGCAGCGCTCTTCCTGCTCAGCGGCGCGCTCTCTTACGGCATCACGCGCTACTACGTGCACGAGGTGTTCGACCGCTGGCTCTACGACTCGGCCAACAGCCTGGCACAGGCGGTGCGACAGATCGGCCCGCGCGCCGGACTCGACCTGCCGCGCTCTGCCGAGGCCATGTTCCAGTGGGACGACGAAGACCAGACCGTGTATCGCGTGGTCGGTTCGCGCAGCGGCTACATCGCCGGAGTGTCAGAAGCGCCGCGAGAGCCTGAGGCGCCGGAAGTGTTTCGCAATGCGCGCCTGTTCGATGCGGACCTGGGCGGCCACGCCATGCGCTGGGCCATCGTCGACGTGCCGCTCGCCAGTGCGGGCGAACAGGTCTCGGTGATGGTCGGAGAGACCACGCGCAAACGTCGCCACCTTGCGGGCGAGATTCTGCTGGCCGTATGGATTCCGCAGTTGGTGTTGCTGTTGCTCGCAGGCTGGGTACTGCACCGCGTGATCTTTTTTCAGACCCGCAACATCCTGTCGCTCGGCAACGCATTGCGCGACATGAGCCACCGAAGCTTGCAACCGGTGCCTGAGAACGGCCTCCCGGCCGAATTGCGCCCTTTGATCGAAGCATTGAATGCGGTGATCGGTCGCCTCGAACTGGCAGGCCAGGCACAGCGCGCGTTCATCGCCAACGCCGCGCACCAGCTTCGAACCCCTCTGACCGCGCTGAAATTGCAGGCCGAGCAGGCCTTGCGCAGCGAGAGTCTTCCGGTGATGCGGATATCGGTCGTCGAACTGCAGCAATCAGCGCAGCGCGCGGTGCGACTGGCCAATCAATTGCTGCTGCTTTCCCGCGCAGAGCCGGAAGCGCAAAGCGACGCGAGCCGGGACCGCGTCGACTTGAGAGTGCTGGCTTTCGAGGCGTCGCGCGAGTGGGTCTTCCGCGCGTTGTCGGCGGGACTCGACTTCGGCTTCGACGACGCTTCGGACCACGCCTGGGTGATGGTCGATGCAGCGCTTGTCCGCGAGGCCGTCAACAACCTTCTGGACAACGCGCTGAAGTACTGCGTGTCTGGCGCCCGCGTGAACGTCAGCGTGTCCGTTGGCACAGGCCACGCGTTCATCGCGGTGGACGACAGTGGGCCGGGCATCGAGCCTGCCGACCGCGAACGCATCACCCAGCGATTCCAACGTGGTAACAGCGTCGAGGCCGAAGGCAGCGGCCTTGGCCTGGCGATCGTTCGCGAGATCGCGAAAGCTCATGCCGGGCGCCTGGTGGTGCAGAGCTCGGCGCTGGGCGGTGCCCGGTTCGAGTTGCACTTTCCGACCCATTCCCTCCATGGCTTTTCTTCAGCGCGATGAAACTTCGACACAACCGCATTTACCGGCAATTGCGGGCCCGGCCCCGCCTGCTCGTCGCCACGCTCACCGCAATCCTGGTGGGTGTGCTGTTCCCCGCACGGCTCGAAGCGCATCTGGTCACCCGATTGCTGATCGCATGGAACACGGGTGCGATGCTCTATGTCTTTCTTGCGGTCAGCATGATGACCCGGTCGTCCCGCGAACACATGCGCTACCGGGCAAGGGCACAGGACGAAGGGCAGTTCGTGATTCTGACCCTGGTCGTGATCTCTGCCATTGCGAGTCTTGCTGCCATCGGCGGCGAACTCACGGTGGTCAAGGACATGCACGGTACAGCGAAGGTCGCGCATATCGGACTCGCGGCACTGACGGTCGTGTCTTCCTGGACATTCACCCAGATCATGTTCGCGCTGCACTATGCGCACGACTATTACGCGGCGCAATCCGACGGACGCAAACCAGGCTTGAGCTTTCCAGAGGACGACGAGCCGGACTATGGGGACTTCTTCTACTTTGCCGCCGTCATCGGCACCTCGGGCCAGACGGCCGACGTGTCATTCGTCTCCAAGATGATGCGTCGCATCGGCTCGGTGCATTGCATCTTGGCCTACCTGTTCAATACGACCGTGCTCGCCCTCTTGATCAACATCGGCGCGAGTCTGTTCTGAACTTTCGCGGCACCGGGCGCCTCGGCAGCTTTCAGGTGAATCGCCCGAACCAGAGCATGGACAGCGCGGCGGCTGCGATCGCAATTACCGCAGAGAACAGTGTCACCAAGCCGGTGAGTTCTGTCTCGCGCTTCAGCACCACCACGCGCGAGCCCAGGTTCTGGTAGACGGTGCGCAGCGTCTCTGCGGTGCCGGCGTGAAAGTATTCGCCACCGGTCATGCGCGCCACTTCGCGCAACGTCGGTTCGTCCAGCTTCATGTAGATCGCCATCCCGTCGGGTGTCGATATGTCGCCGTCCACCGTTCCCAGACCCACCACGTAGATGCGAACGCCACGATCGGCGGCCATCTTGGCGGCCGCCAGCGTGTCGATGCCCGAGGTTCGACGGCCATCGCTCAGCAGGATGATCGCTGCGGAACCGTACGAGCCCGGCGCCACGGGCGTGACCTGCTTGGGCGGCGTTTTGGCCTTGTCGTCGAGACCGCGGCCCTGCGGTCTGCTGCCGAATGTCATCTCTGCGAGATCGATGCCGTCATCGGGGAACAGCTCCGCCAGACTCACCACGATGGCATCGCCAATGGCCGTGCCGAGCTGCATCTGGAAGGCATCGATGCTGGCGGCAACGGACTCGCGGTCGAGCGTCGCACGCTGGGTGACCGTGCTGCTGCCGGCGAAGGTGATGAGCCCGACTTCGATATTTTTCGGCAGTTCCCGCAGGAACAACTTGGCGGCCTCTTGCGCCGCCACGATGCGGCTCGGTTTGACGTCGGTGACACGCATGCTGAGCGACACGTCGATGGCCAGCAGGATCGACGACCGGGCCCATGGCAGCGGCACGCGCGCCACCGGGCGCGCCGCAGCGAAAAGCAACCCGACGCAGGCCAGCAAAAGCAGTGCAGGCGGCAGGTGCCGCCGCCAAGCGCGGCCCGATGCAGCCGCGCGGACGACACCCAGGCTGCTGTAGCGCAAAGCCGCGCTGCCCCGACGCCGCTGCAGCCATACATAAGCCACCGGCAGCAGTGCAAGCGCCGGCAAAAACCAGAGGTACTGAGGCCAGAGGAAGAACATGGGCGGCGCGTGACACCAGAAAAGCGGGACAGCAAAACTTCCCCGCAGTGCATCAATATCCTGCCTGCGAGTGACTCATTTCGCAATCAGCGAGCGGTGCAATATTCGTTCCCGAACACATTCGCCTCAGGTCGCCGTGCTGTGCACTGTGCCTCGCACCGCCCAGGCGCGCGCGACCAGCGCAATGGATCCGTCCGCCGCTGCGGGCAGCGTCGAACGAAGCCGCTCACCCAACGCCAAGCGGGCCTCTCCGCCCAGCGACATCGCATAGGCTGGCGCTGGAAAGTTTCCGGCCAGGAACGGACTCCAGTAGTCGTCGAAGTCGCGGAACACGGTTGGTACGTCGAGCGCGCGCACGTCGACGTCAACCAGCCCCGCATCGGCGAACAGCGCCTGCAACGGATCCGGTTGGCACAGCGGGAAGCGCAATCCCTCGTCGAGTGCGCCGGCGGCTGGGTCGAGGGCGATGGCGGCATCCCAGAAGTACCGCATGAGCTCCATTTGCCCCCGGTAGTCCCACACGTAGGCCGCGACCCGCCCGCCGGGATGGACCCTGCCCGCCATCGCCCGCACCGCAAGGCCGGGCTCCGGCAAGAAATTGAGAACCAGCGCAGACACCGCCGCATCGAACCGCGGCCCTTGAAGCGCCAGGATCTGTGCATTGCCGACTTCGAATGTGGCGAGCGGGCTGGCGACGTGGGCGCGTGCATACGCGATGAAGTCCGGTGACAGATCGACGCCCACCACCGCAGCCGGGTGCGAATGCGCGAGGATGGATTCGGTGAGTGCGCCGGTGCCGCATCCGACGTCGAGCCAGCGCGAGCTTGCGGGCACGTCGAGCCAGGGCAGGAACGCCTGCGCTACAGCGCGGCTCCATCGGCCGACGTAGCTTTCGTAGAGGTCGCCTGCAGCCCATGTCTCACCGGACTTGACTGTCGTGATCGCCATATCGGTTCCTCGGTTTGTGGTGACGTTGGATGATTCTCCGCAGTGGGCGGACGGGCGCAAGGACCGCGCCGCAAGCAGGCGACGCAACGCGTACAGCCCTAACCGGCAGCACCCCCGTCGGCCAAATGGCGCAGCCGCGCCAACAACCCGTCGACGCCCTCCTCGATCATGTCGAAGGCTTCAATGAAAGCGGCCTGGTCGCCGTACCAGGGGTCGGGCACGTCGCGATCTTGCGCCCCTGCAAAGTCCATCATCAAAGCCACCTTGCTGGCGTGCACCGGCGCAATGCGGCGCAGCGCCGCAGCGTGCGCGCGCGTCATGCCGACAACGTGATCGAAACTGTCGAAGTCTTTTGCAGTGATCTGCCGCGCACGGTGATCGGGCATCGCGATGCCGCGGCGTTTGGCTTCGGCAACGGAGCGTCGGTCGGCCGGATTGCCCCGCTCTTCGTCTGAGACGGCGGCGCTGTCGACGCGCACCGCAAAACCGGCTTCCTGCGCCTTGTGCACGAGCAGCGCATGCGCGGTCGGCGAGCGGCAGATGTTGCCGGTGCACACGAACAGCACCGATGGCGACGTTTCGGTTGTCACAGGATCAGCAGCGCCCTGAAGTCGTTGACGTTGGTGTGTGTCGGCCCGGTGACGAGCAGATCGCCGATGGCGTCGAAGTAACCGTAGGCATCGTTGCGGTCGAGATGCGGTGCCAGCTTGAGACCCCTTGCCTCCGCACGCGCCAGCGTGTCGGGCGTGACGAAGGCACCGGCGTTGTCTTCGACGCCGTCGATGCCGTCGGTGTCGGCGGCCAGTGCCCACACGTTGGCCTGGCCCATCAACGCACCGGCCAGGCCCATGCAGAACTCTCCGGCGCGGCCGCCACGGCCTTTGGGTTGACCGGGCTGGCGCGGCCGGATGGTGACGGTGGTTTCACCGCCCGACAAGATCACGCACGGCTTGGCGAACGGCTGGCCGCGCTGCGCCACCGCACGCGCCAGCGCGCCATGCACCTTGCCGACTTCGCGCGATTCGCCTTCCATCTCGTCGCTCAGGATGTATGCCTCGATGCCGGCCGCACGCGCCGCAACCGCGGCGGCTTCGAGCGATTGCTGCGGCGTCGCGATCAGGTGTGCGGTGTGACCCTTGAACACGGCATCGCCCGGCTTCGGCGTTTCCAGCGCACCGCTTTCGAGGCCGGCGCGCACGGCCGGCGGAATGTCGATCTTGTAGCGGTCGAGGATCGCCAAGGCCTGCGCGCAGGTCGTGTCGTCGGGGACGGTCGGTCCGCTGGCGATGATGCCCATGTCGTCGCCGGGCACATCGCTGATCGTCAGCGTGACGACCCGTGCCGGCGCGCAAGCTGCGGCGAGCCGCCCGCCTTTCACGCGAGACAGGTGCTTGCGCACGCAGTTCATCTCGCCGATGTGAGCGCCACTGTCGAGAAGTTGCTGGTTCACGCGCTGCTTGTCCGCCAGCGTCATGCCTTCGGCCGGCAGTGTCAGCACCGACGAGCCGCCGCCGGAGATCAGGCAAAGCACGAGGTCGTCGGCAGTCAAGCCTTCGGTCAGCGCGAGGATGCGTTCGGCGGCCTTCATGCCGGCCTCGTCCGGCACCGGATGCGACGCCTCGACCAGTTCGACGCGCTGCTTCAATCCTTCAGGCCGCGGTGGAACGTGGCCGTAGCGCGTGACGACCAGGCCCGACATGGGCGCGTCGGCCGGCCACAGCGCTTCGAGCGCCTGCGCCATCGAGCCACCGGCCTTGCCGGCACCGATGACCAGCGTGCGGCCCTTGGCGGGATCGGGCGGCTTGGGCAGGTAGGCGCCCATGCTGGCCAGCGGCAAGGCGCGCTGCACGGCAATGCGATAAAGCTGTTCGAGAAAGCGACGCGGTTCCATCTGCGGATCGGCCAGTTCAGCGAGAGGTTTCGATGCGATCATTTGTGTTGTCTCCACCCTCTATTCTCGCCCGCCATGACCACTCTGCTGATCCGCAATGCCGACTGCGTGGCCACCTTCGACGACGCGAGAAAAGAGCTGCGCAACGCCTCGGTGCTGCTGCGCGACCACGTCGTCGAGGCCATCGGCCCGGCCGACCAGCTGCCGCAAACGGCGGACGAAGTCATCGATGCGCGCGGCCATCTGGTGGTGCCGGGACTGATCAACACGCACCACCACATGGTCCAGTCGCTGACGCGCGCCATTCCCGCCGTGCAGGATGCCGAACTGTTCTCGTGGCTGCGCGGTCTGTATCCGATCTGGGCCGGTCTCACGCCGGAGATGGTGCGGGTGTCGACGCAGATCGCGATGGCCGAACTTCTGCTTTCAGGCTGCACCACCAGCAGCGACCATCTGTACATCTATCCCAATGGCGTGCGGCTCGACGACAGCATCGAGGCGGCGCGTGACATCGGCATGCGCTTCGTCGCGACGCGCGGCAGCATGAGCGTCGGCGCATCGCAAGGCGGCCTGCCGCCCGACAGCGTGGTCGAGCGCGAAGCCGATATCCTGAAAGACACGCAGCGGCTGATCGAAACCTTTCACGATGCGTCGCACGGCGCGATGACCAACGTGGCCGTGGCGCCTTGCTCGCCCTTCAGCGTGAGCCGCGACCTGATGCGCGAATCGGCACTGCTCGCGCGCTCCTTCAAGGGCCAGGGCGTTCGGCTGCACACGCACCTCGCCGAAAACGACCATGACATCGCCTACAGCCGCGAGAAGTTCAACTGCACGCCGACCGAGTACGCACAAGACCTGGGCTGGCTCGGCCACGACGTATGGCACGCGCACTGCGTGAAGCTCGATGCAGAAGGCATTGCGCTGTTCGCAAAGACGAAGACCGGCGTGGCGCATTGCCCGTGCAGCAACATGCGGTTGGCATCGGGCATCGCACCTGTCCGCCGGATGCTGGATGCAGGTGTGCCGGTCGGACTGGGTGTCGACGGCAGTGCCAGCAACGATGGCGCGCACATGGTCAACGAGGCGCGTCAGGCGCTGCTGCTGGCACGCGTCGGGCGCTCGCTGGAACCCTTCGGTTGCGATCACGGTCCGGCCGAAATGACGGCGCGCGATGCGCTGGCGATTGCCACCCGCGGCGGCGCCGAAGTGCTGGGGCGCCCGGACATCGGTCATCTCGCTCCGGGCATGAGTGCGGACCTGGCGCTGTTCGACCTGAACACCGTCGCCTTCGCCGGTGGCGCGGTGCACGACCCGGTCGCCAGCCTGCTGTTGTGCGCGAGTCCGCAAGCCGCATACACGGTGGTGAACGGACGTGTGGTGGTACGCGAGGGGCAGTTGGTGACAGTGGACGCAGGACCGCTGGTCGAGCGGCACAACAGGCTGGCGATGGTGCTTGCGCTGGCGGGCGGATGACAGAGCGTCGCGGGTCTGGAAGACGACCCTGGATCTAGTGCTCGCTTCGAAGTCTTTGAGGCATCGTGATGCTGATGCCGAGAAATCCGCGCGCGCTCAGGGGACGACGGCCGTCCGCGGATGGCCCCCGGCTCGGCATGGTGCCTCGCGCGAACACTCCCCTCACGGGGTCGCTTGACAATTGGCCGCATCAAGGAAAGCGATCTCGCGCTGACGCACTTCAGCGTCACCAGCCAGTCACCTGCCTCCCAGGCGCGCAGCCACCATATCGGGCTCCAACCGCCTCAGCTCGTGCAGCTCGGCGGCAGCGCGCACCAGATCACCCGCGCCGACCAGGCACAGCACCAGACAAAGGCGCGTACCCGCGAAGTTGGCCTCCCGCAGCGACTGTCGTGCAGTGTCGAGGAATTCTCGAGCCAGCCGCATCGGCATGAGACGCCAGGCGTGAGACGCCCGTCGCTTGCAATCAGTTCAAGCGCTTGGCCTGGCCGTCATCCTTGTACCAATCGACCGTCACCCCGCTGGTGTTGACGGTAATTGCCTTCGGCTCGGTGAACTGGTCATAGGACTCGATACCCGTCTCGCGGCCCACGCCGCTTTGCTTGAAACCACCCCACGGCGAGGCCGGGTCCAGCCGGTGGTGATCGTTGATCCACAGGATGCCGAACGTCAGCTTGTTCGCAACGCGGTGCGCACGTGCCACGTCGTTCGTCCAGATGGAAGCAGCCAGCCCGAACCGCGTGCCGTTCGCGATGCGCAATGCATCGGCCTCGTCGTCGAACGGCATGACCACCGTGACAGGACCAAACACTTCTTCCTGACCAATTTCCGAATCGGGGTCGACGTCATACAGTGCGGTTGCTTGGATATAGAAGCCGGCCCCCGCACCGGTCGCCACTTGACCGCCTGCGAGCACCTTGGCGCCCGCATTGACCGCTCGGTCCAGCATGGCGAGCACACGTGCTCGCGATCGTTCGGAGATGACGGGGCCGAGTTGTGTTCGCGGATCGGCGGGATCCCCCACGCGGATCGACTCGACCTTTGTCTTGAACTTTTCAAGGAACTTGGGGTACATGCTGCGTTGCACGAGAATGCGTGCGCCACAAACGCAGGTTTGCCCCGCTCCGATGAACGCAGCAAATGCCGCTCCGTTTACTGCACGGTCAATGTCGAGGTCGTCGAACATGATGACGGCGCCCTTGCCGCCGAGTTCCAGCGTTGTCAACGCGAAGTTGCGAGCTGCCGCTTCGCCAATTCCGCGGCCCACGTCGGTACCGCCGGTGAAGACGATCTTCTTCACCTTGGGATGGCTGGCCAACGCTGCACCCGCCACCCGGCCTTCGCCGTTCACGACGTTCACCACACCGTCCGGTACGCCTGCTTCCTTGAGCAAGGCAACGAGCCGAACGGTCGTCAGCGGTGTCTGCTCCGACGGCTTGATGACCACGCTGTTACCAGTCGCCAGCGCCGGAGCCAGGCTCTTGGACAAGATCATCAATGGATGGTTGAACGAGGTCATCAGCGCGACGACGCCCAGCGGCACGCGCTGCGTGTAGCAAAGATAGTCACCTTCGACCGGAATGACATCGGTGCGACGCGTCAACGCCAGTGCGGCAAAGTAGCGGTAGAACTGCGGCAGCCGCGCGATCTGCGCACGCGTCTCGCTGATGGGCCGTCCGTTGCCGAGCGTCTCCAAACGGAAGAACGCTTCGATGTCGGCTTCGAAGAGGTCGGCAAACTTGTTGAGCACTTTGGCGCGGTGATGGACCGACTTGTCTCGCCACACACCTTCGTCAAAGGTCCGTTGCGCGGCGAGCACGGCGCGGTCGACATCGACCTCACCGGCAGCGGCGAGTGCGCCAATTGACCTGCCCGTCGAGGGGTCGACGATCGGCATCGTTGCAGCCGAAGCAGCATCGACGAACTCGCCGTTGATAAAAAGTTTGGCGTGGTGCAGGGTGGTGTCGGTCACAAGCGAGTCCTTCGTGAGATGTCAGTGTTCGTAAGTTCAAAGGGACGCTTTGGGCAAACCGCCTGGGCGTTGCGCCGAAGCCGGGTCGGTGGAGACTGCGCTGACCTCTTCGAGCGCGCGGCGGCTTGATTCGATGCCGAGAAACGCGACAACGAGAATCTGGATCGCGAGCAGTGCAATCATCATCGTGAGAACGCCGAGGACTCCGTATTGAGAGTAGAGCGAGACCACGAGAAACGGGGTGCCGATGGTCGCTCCTCGACCGAAGGTGTTGCAGATGCCCGATGCGCGGAGGCGGACCTCGGTCGGAAAGAGTTCGGGCACGTACATGCCAAATAGCAGCGCGACCAGCACATAGATCGGAATGACCAGCAAAAGACCGACGATCGGCAAGAGGACCGGGTCACGCACGAAGGGATAGATCGCGCCGAAAATGGCAGCGATCGCAGACGCACCGATGATCATGGGCTTGCGTCCCCAGCGGTCTGCAGTGAGCGCTCCGATGCTCGCGCCGACCGGTGCACCAAACGACATCAAGAGCGCAAAACCGAGCGACTTCGCGATGGTCATGCCTTCGCTCACGAAGAAAGTGGGCAGCCAGGTCACGAACCCGTAGAGCAACGTGTTGATAACGACCAGAACCACCGATCCGACGAACAGTCGCACGAGCATCTGGCGGGTCATGAGGGTGGAAAACGAACGCGACACGGCGACTGTCAGAGCGGCGGACGGTGCGCTCAGCGCGCCTTTCTCCGCCGATACTTCCTTTTCGATCGATGTCATCAGCGCTTCGGCCTCTGCGCTGCGGCCAACCGACTCGAGCCACCGCGGCGATTCGGGGAGCGACTTGCGCAAGTACCAAACCACCAACGCACCCAGTCCACCCACCACGAACATCACTCGCCAACCGAAACTCGGCACCAGCAACAGACCAAGCAACGCACTCACCGGAAGGCCGGTCACGACGAAAGTGGCCATCCACCCTTGCAGTCGACCGCGCGCCGCCGGTGGCACGAATTCGGCAAGCGTCGAGTAGCCAACAACGTTCTCGGCCCCCAGCCCCAAGCCCATGAAAAATCGGCAGACGATGAGGAAAGCCATGGTCGGTGCAAACGCGGACGCCAGCGAGGCGATCCCGAACAACGCGAGATTGGCCTGATAGGTAAAGCGCCGTCCGAATCGGTCCCCCAAAAAGCCGGTGCCAAACGAGCCGAGCATCATTCCGAGAAAGGTTATCGACACGAACAAGGCGTTCTGCCCCATGGTCGAGAAGCCACTTTTGAGCGTCGTGCCGAGCACCGTCGACGCGATGTAGATGTCGAAGCCGTCGAAGAACATGCCAATGCCGATCAGCCGCATGATCCTGCGGTGAAATTGGGACAGCGGTAGTCGATCGAGTCGGGCGCCTGCGTTGACGGACATGGTGTCTCCAGCTTTTGTAGTGGGAATCGGGACAGACGATCTAGGACCGCAATTGCGCGGTCTGCGCGGTCTAAATCACTTGCGGGCTTGGTCCATCAGACGAAGGCTGCGGACAACCAGCGTCTCGGTGGCCAAGTTGAAGTTCTGCTCAAGCGTGCCCTCCTCAGCTTGTTGAAAGAACCCCTTGCATTGACGCGCGCCATCTGCATCCAAGGACAGGATTCGATTGACGATGGTCTCTGCATCGGAGGTCAATGCATCAGGTGCACAGACGCGGGTAACGAAACCGGCTTCAAGTGCTTGCGCAGGCGTGAACGCATCGCCGAAAAGGACCAGTGGAAAGCATGCCTTAGGCAGGCTGTAGCGCCCGAGGTAGGCCATGATCGCGGCTGGCGGCAGGCCCTTGCGCATTTCCGGGAACGCGAGGGTTGCCGAGCTGGACACGAGCGTGAAATCGCAGAGGATGGCGATACCGAGGCCAAATCCGTGCGCATCTCCCTGGACTTCTGCGATGGTGATGAGCGAGGTGCCGCGCAGCGCCTTTTTGAGTGCAATCAGCCGAGACACTTCGGCGTGAATCGATGCGGCATCCCGGCCGGAACGTTCCCGGCCGGTGCAGAAGGTTGTGCCATTTGCCCGGAGTCTGAGCACCCGCGCCGTAGGTTGCGCTGCTTGCTGTGCAAGTGCGCCGAGCATCGCCTCAAACATTGCCCCGGTGACCTCATTGCCAGCGGACGGGTTGTCGAGAGTGAAGGTCAGGACGCCGTCCGCCTCCTGGATGGAAACGGGGGCGGAGGAGGAGGTGTTCTGCATAATTGACGGCTTTAACGGCCAAGAGAATTCAGTGAATACACTGTATACACACGTTGAACCGATGTCCATGTGGACATTCCCTTGCCCTTCATGACCAGTCGACTGACTACCGACGAACAGCTGGTGGCAATCGCGACGCGGTATCACGCGACGCCTCGTCGTGAGGTTTCAGCACCGGATGCGCTCAGCGATGCAGTTGTCGTTCCAACATTGCGAGAGGCCATCGTCGGCAATCTGCTCGCCCCGGGAAGCCGGTTGCTGGAAATTCAGCTTGCCAAGCAACTTGGCGTCAGCCGTACCCCTGTGCGAGAAGCTTTTGCACAGCTTGAAAGGGAAGGGTTGGTGACGATCGTCCCCCGCGTTGGCGTCTTCGTTCGCGAGGTGACGGTGCGCGACGTCGACGAGATCTACACGGTGCGCGCAGCGCTCGAGGGAGTTGCAGTCGCGCTCGCTGCGCAAAACATCAATGACATTGGTCGTGCGCGCTTGAACCAGGCGGTCGACACGATGCGATTGAAGGTCGATGCGGCCGACCCGATCGCCTACGTGCGCGAACTGGACGACTTCTACGCAACGGTCATGTCACTTGCCGACAACAGCGTGCTGCATCGCACTCACGACAGTTTGCTAGGCCCGGTGCGCCGGCTTCGCCGCATTGCAATGTCGCGCGAGGGACGAATGGCAGCATCGTTCGCACAGACGGTGAAGATCCGCAATGCATTGGTTCGCGGCGACTTGGCCTGTGTCGATCTGATGCGTGAGCAGTTGGCCAATGCATGCAAGGCCGCAAAGGACGTGCTCGGCTAACAGGTGTACCGGACCATCTCCCCGGATCCGCGCATCTGAACCGCTTCTCGGTCTGGCAATCTGTCGAAGCCTTCATGGGTTGTTGGTTTCAGACTGCTCAAAGGCAACCCGTGCCGCTCGGCGGGCAGGGGCTCGCAAACGCGACGTCAGCTTGGCCGGACTGATCCACACAGCAATGAAGAATGATGCAAATGTGGAGTCGGGTAGATAAATTACGGAGTACGAATGAAGATGTTGAACGCGACGACCAAAACGGAGTTGGCGGTGCACCTCAGAGCCCATGCGGATGGCCCAGACCTGCTCATCGCAAGTGGTGCTATCGAGGCATTGGGTGACCTTGGAGGGAAAGCAGCCATAGGTCATCTTGAGAAACTGATGGATGAGGCGATGAGCCCCGACAAGCCAAAAAGAAAATCGCTGTGGCCTGCATTGCTGCGCGCCTATGGCCGCGCGGGCAGAGACCTACCCGAATAAGCAATCAGCTTCAAACGAGGGTGTGCCCCGAGAGACCTGCCGCCGCCAAAACAACGTGACACCCACAAAGCGAGCGCAAGTCCGCTCTAATAATTACTCGTAATTATGGGTAATTACCGAGACCGGCGTGCCAACCAACCTGCTACCGTTCCTCCGTGTGCAGCCTCAATGTCTCGGCCGCACTACACCGGAGTCCCACCCGCCATGCGTCTCGTCCAGAGCTCCCTTCACGAAGAAGTTGCCAGCACCTTGCGCGAGCAGATCTTTGCCGGCGCGCTAGCGCCCGGCAGCTTTCTCGATGAAGTCGCACTCTGTGAACGGCTGAACATTTCGCGTACGCCCCTGCGCGAGGCCTTGAAGGTGCTGACCTCGGAAGGCCTGCTGCGCCATGAACCGCGTCGCGGCTGCTTCGTCAGTGAAGTCACCGAGCAGGACCTCGACGAGATATTCCCGGTCATCGCGCTGCTGGAAGGGCGCTGCGCTTACGAGGCGGCCCGCAATGCCAGCGATGCCGATCTGGTCGACCTCGCTGTGCTGCACGAGCGGCTGAGCGAGCATGCGCAGGCCGGCCGCATACAGGACTACTACGCGACCAACTTCGCCATCCACGAGGCGATCATCGCTTTGGCAGACAACCGCTGGCTGGCGCAAGCCATCGCCGATCTGCGCAAGATCCTCAAGCTGTCGCGGCTTCAATCATTGGGCGCACCGGGCCGGATGGCGCAGAGTTTGTCGGAGCACATGACGGTGTTCGCAGCGCTTAAAAGCCGCGACAGCGAAGGTGCGGATGCCGCCATGCGAACCCACCTGACGCGGCAACGCGACGCGCTGCGTGAGCTGGCCCGCAGCCAACGATCGAGGTTTGCATCGTGACCGCAGCGGACTGGCTCAACCGCAACGTGTCGCGCCTTGGCGGTGACAAGAAGACAGCGAAAACGCCGACGGCCGCTGCAGATGCGGCGATGCCGGCACCGGCTCCGGCCCGCAGTACGCGTGAACGCCTGGCGGCTACCTTGCGACAGAAAGAAGAGGCGCTGTCGCCGCGCGTGTTGCGCCGCACGCTGCAGGAGTTGAAGGCCATCGTCGATCCGCAAGTCAGCGAAGTCGAAGGCGGACGCCGCGCTCACGGCGTGGCCGGCTGGTACGCCGGCGCCACGCAGGACGAGCGACGCGACATGTGGCTGCTGATGAGCGAGCAGTTCGTCGCCGACTCGCAGAAAACGCAGCTGGCCCAGGCGCAGTTCGCCCGTGCAGTCGGCACGCCCGACGAGGCTGTCGCAGAAGTGCGCTATCGCCGTGCCACCGTGTCACCGCGCCGGCGTCTGCTGCAGCGCTTCAGCGTGTTTCCGGAAGGCATCCGTTTTCTGGTCGACCTGCGCGCCGACCTGTTGCCGCACCTCAAGTCCGACAAGCGGCTGCAGGCGCTGGATGTCGAGATGGAATACATGTTCTCGACCTGGTTCGACGTGGGCTTTCTGGAGCTGCGCCGTATCAGCTGGGACTCGCCGGCATCGCTGATCGAAAAGCTGATCCGCTACGAGGCGGTGCACGACATCAAGAGCTGGGCCGACGTCAAGAACCGGCTCGACTCGGACCGCCGCTGCTACGGCTTTTTTCATCCGCGCCTGCCGGACGATCCGCTGATTTTTGTCGAAGTAGCATTGGTCGACCGCATGACCGACAGCATCACGCCGCTGCTGGACGAGTCGGCCGACACCACCGATCTGAGCAAGGCCACCACCGCTATTTTTTATTCGATCAGCAACACGCAGGCAGGCTTGCGCGGCGTGAGTTTTGGCGACTCGCTGATCAAGCGGGTGGCGGAGACGCTGAAGGAAGAATTCCCCAAGCTGAAGGCGTTCGCCACGCTGTCGCCAATTCCCGGTTTTCGCAGCTGGCTGGCCAAAAATGCCGGCGCCATGATCGACAAGCTGGATGTAAAAACACGGGCGACACTCGGCCGCGCTGTGGGTTTCGAGCCGCCGCTGGCGAATCACTTCCTGGCCGCCGCTGACGCTGCGCCGGCACTGGACGCTCGTTCTCCGGTGCGCCAGATGCTGCTGCGGTGTGCCGCCGAATACCTCGGTCGCGCGATGCTCGATGGCAAGCCGCTGGACGCAGTGGCCCGGTTCCACCTGGGCAACGGCGCACGCGTCGAACGCCTGAACTGGGCCGGCGATCCGTCGGTCAAAGGCATGAAGCAGTCGTACGGACTGATGGTGAATTACCTCTACGACCTGAAACGCCTGGACAAGCACCGCGCCATGCTCGCTCAGGGTCAAATCCCGGCTTCCAGCGAGGTCGAAGGTTTGTATATGTGACGCGCGCTTGGTTTATTTCACAGTAAGACAGGAGACAAACATGACTTTCACACGACGCGACTTTCTGAATACCGCTGGTGCTACGGCACTGGGTTCAATGGCTGGCAACTCGTTTGCACAGGCGGGCGGCAGCAGCCTGAAAATCTCGCACCAGTTTCCGGGTGGCACCTTGACGGAGGGCGACTTTCGCGACCGGCTCTGTCGCCGCTTTGCGGCTGAAGTCGAGAAGCGGACCAACGGTGCATTGAAGTCATCGGTCTATGCCGGCTCGTCGCTGATGAAGACCAACGCCCAGTTCTCTTCCATGCGCAAGGGCGCACTCGACATGAGCCTGGTTCCGCTGTCGTACGCCGGTGGCGAGGTGGCCGAGACCAACATCGGTCTGATGCCGGCGCTTGTGCCGAGCTACGAGCAGGCGGCCGCGTGGAAGACCGCCGAGGTCGGCAAGCTGCTGGCAAAGGTGCTGGACGACAAGGGCATCCTCATCGTCAGTTGGGTCTGGCAAGCCGGCGGCGTCGCCAGTCGCACCCGCGCACTGCTCACGCCCGACGACGCCAAGGGCCTGAAGGTGCGCGGCGGCAGCCGCGAGATGGACATGATGCTGAAGCAAGCCGGCGCCGCGGTCATTACCTTGCCCTCCAATGAAATCTACGCGTCGATGCAGACCGGCGCGATGGACGCGGCCATGACGTCGAGCACCAGCTTCATCTCGTTCAAGCTCGAAGAGATCGCCAAGCACCTGACCTCGGGCCGCGACAAAACCTACTGGTTCATGCTGGAGCCACTGATGATTTCGAAAGAGGTGTTCGGCAAGCTGCCCAAGGCGCAGCAGGATGTGGTGATGGCGGTCGGCGCCGAAATGGAAATCTTCGGACGCGACGCGGCCCGTGCCGACGACAAGATCGCGGCCGATGTCTACGCCAAGGCCGGCGCGGCGGTGGTCGACATGGACGAAGCCACGCTGAAGAAATGGCAGACCATCGCTCGCGCCACCGCCTGGAAGGATTTCAGCGACAGAAACGAGTCCTGCGCGGCGCTGCTCAAGGCAGCCCAGAAACTGGCATGAGCCACGAGTTCATTCCGCCTGCCGTCGACGGCACGGCATTGCCACGTGTCGCTGTTCAGATCGATCCGTTCACGCCGCGTGCGTTGCAACCGTTGGCTCGCGCGCTGCTGTGGGTCAATCGGGCGATGGTCATGCTGGGCATGGTGACCCTGTTGCTGGCCGCGCTGGTGCTGACCTACAGCGTGGTCTCGCGCTATGTCATGCAGGCCTCGACCGACTGGCAGGACGAGGCGGCGGTGTTCTGCCTCGTCGCGGCCACCTTTCTGTGCGCGGCCTACGTGCAGTCGCTGCGTGGCCATATCGGCATCGAAGCCGTGGCCGGCTGGCTGCCCCAATCCCTCGACAAGTGGCGCCTGATGCTGGTCGATTTGATGAGCCTGCTGTTCTGTACGTTTTTCGCCTGGAAGTCATGGGCGCTGTTTCATGAGGCGTGGGTCGAGCAACAGACCACGTCCTCGTCGTGGGCGCCGCCGTTGACGATTCCCTACGGCATCATGGCCGTGGGCATGACCCTGCTCGGCCTGCAACTGCTGGTGCAGTTCAGTGCCCGCCTCAACGCACTGACCCAGCCGGCGGGCGGAGCGGTGTCATGAGCATGCTCGCCATAGGGCTGTTTTTCGGCGGCATGACGCTGCTGTTCATGTTCTCGGGCGCGCCGATTTCTTTCGCGCTGGGCAGCGTCGCCGTGCTGTTCATGTACCTGTTCATGCCTGCGTCGGCCCTCAACACGGTCACGCAAAACGTCTATGAAGAAATGGCCAGCGTCACGCTGCTGTCGATTCCGCTGTTCATTCTGAAAGGCGCCGCCATCGGCAGATCGCGCGCGGGCCAGGACCTGTATGCCGCGATGCATGTCTGGATGGGCCGCATCCCCGGCGGTCTGGGCATTGCCAACGTGTTCGCCTGTGCGCTGTTCGCAGCGATGGCCGGCTCCAGCCCGGCGACCTGCTCGGCCATCGGCAGCGCGGGCATTCCGGAAATGCGCCGGCGCGGTTATTCGCCCGGCTTTGCCGCCGGCATCATCGCTGCGGGCGGCACGCTGGGCATCCTCTTGCCGCCTTCGGTGACGATGATTCTCTACGCCGTGGCGGCCGAACAATCGCTGGGCCGACTGTTCCTGGCGGGCATCTTTCCAGGGGTGTTGCTGGTGTCGTTGTTCGCGATCTATGCGGTGCTGCGTTATCGCAAGGAATACCGTCTGGCCGAGGCCGAGTACACGCGCTCGGGCACGGCGTCGGCGCTGCTGGAGCACGAGACCTTCAGCACGCGGCAGAAGTTCGAGATGCTGCCGCGTGTCGTCCCTTTCGTGCTGCTGCTGATCGGCGTGATGGTCGCCCTGTACGGCGGCTTCGCCACGCCGAGCGAGACAGCCGGGCTGGGGGCTGTGCTGGCGCTGCTGCTGATCGCCGTGATCTACGGCGTCTGGCGGCCGCGCGACGTGGCACCGATCCTCACCGCCACGCTCAAGGAGTCGTCGATGCTGATGCTGATCATCGGCATGTCGCTGCTGTTCTCTTACGTGATGAGCTACCTGCACATCAGCCAGTCGACGGCCGAGTGGGTGGTCGGCATGCACCTGTCGCGCTGGGTGCTGCTGGCCACCGTCCTGGTGATGGTGATCTTGCTGGGTTTCTTTTTGCCGCCTGTCAGCATCATCCTGATGACGGCGCCGATCATTCTGCCGCCGCTGAAAGCTGCCGGCTTCGACCTGATCTGGTTCGGCGTGCTGATGACCATCGTGATGGAGACCGGGCTGATTCATCCGCCGGTGGGCTTAAACATCTTTGTCATCAAGAACATCGCGCCCGATATTCCCCTTAACGAAATCATCTGGGGCGTGCTGCCGTTCGTGCTGTTGATGCTGCTGGCGGTGGTGCTGATCTGCGTGTTCCCCGGCATCGCCACCGCGCTACCGGATGCCGTGATGGGTGCCATCGCAGCCAAGTCCTGATTGCCTTCCCAATGATTCGAGCCATGCAAAACGACAATATTTTTTCAGCCTTGCGCGCGGCATTTCCAGCTGACCTTGCCGGCGTTGCCATCGAGACCGAGCACCCGCTGAACTACACGTGGCAGGACATCGAACGGGCCACCGCGATGATGGCCAACCTGCTGGCGTCGCTCAAGCTGCCGAAGGGCGCACGCGTTGCAGTACAGGTCGAAAAATCCGTTGAAGCGGCATTGCTCTACCTGGCGACGCTGCGCGCCGGCTATGTCTTCCTGCCGCTGAACACGGCCTACCAGCGCGGAGAAATGGCGTATTTCATCGGCAATGCCGAGCCGAGTGTCGTGGTGTGCAGCCCGCAGAATGTCGGCTGGGTCGGCGAGCTCGCCGCCGAGGCCGGTGTGCCGCACGTCTTCACGCTGGGTGACGACCGCAGCGGCACCTGGCTGGAGCGCGCCGCGCACTGCAGCGACCGGCACCAGGTCGCAGTCAAGAAGACCGATGACCTGGCCGCGATCCTCTACACCAGCGGCACCACCGGCCGCAGCAAGGGCGCGATGCTGTCGCACGGCAACCTGCTGAGCAATGCGCGGGTGCTGAAAAAATACTGGGGCTGGAAGCCCGGCGACGTGCTGATTCACGCGCTGCCGATCTTTCACGTCCATGGGCTTTTCGTGGCATTGCATGGCGCGCTGATCAACGGCAGCAAGATGATCTGGCTGGCGAAGTTCGACCCCAAGCGGGTGGTCAGCAAGCTGCCCGAAGCGACGGTCTTCATGGGCGTTCCGACGTTGTATGTGCGCCTGTTGGCCGAGCCCGGCCTGACGCGCGAGGCCTGCAGAAACATGCGGCTCTTCGTCGCCGGTTCGGCGCCGCTGCTGATCGAGACCTTCAACGAGTGGAAAGAACGCACCGGCCAAACGATCCTGGAGCGCTACGGCATGAGCGAGACCGCCATGCTGACGTCCAACCCGTATGAAGAACCGCACGGCGATGAGCGGCGCGGCGGCACGGTCGGCTTCCCCTTGCCCGGTGTGTCGCTGCGGGTACGCGGCGAGGGTCACGAGTCGCTGCCGGCGGGAGAGATCGGCGGCATCGAGGTCCAGGGCCCGAACGTCTTCGCCGGCTACTGGCGCATGCCCGAGAAGACCCAAGAGGAATTCACCGACGACGGATTCTTCAAGACCGGCGACGTCGGCGTGGTGGATGCGCGTGGCTACGTCACCATCGTCGGCCGCAGCAAGGATTTGATCATCAGCGGCGGCTACAACGTGTATCCGGCCGAGATCGAGGGCAGCATCAACGAGATGCCCGGCGTGGCCGAAAGCGCCGTGGTCGGCGTGCCCCACAAGGACTTCGGCGAAGTGGGTGTGGCACTGGTGATTGCCAAGCCGGGCACGGCGCCCGATCCGCAAAAGATCCTGGCCGAGTTGAAGTCGAAGCTGGCCAACTTCAAGATACCGAAGCAGTGCTTCGTCGTCGGCGAATTGCCACGCAATGCCATGGGCAAGGTGCAGAAGAAGCTGCTGCGGGAACAGTACGCAGCACTGTTTGCCTGAAGCCACGAGGGGCGCGGACCGTCTCTGGCGGCTGCGCTACCGCATTACCGCGCTACCGCATTACCGCGCTGCTGCGCTGCTCGATCCGACCGGGACTCGCCGGGCCAGGCCTTACTGGGTTTTGGCCCCCGCCTCGAACCAGCGCCCGATCAGCGCCCGCTCCGCATCGGTGATGCCGGTCGCGTTGTTCATCGGCATGATCTTGGTCACCACTGCCTGCTGGTACACCGCCTGCGCGTGCAGGGCCACCTGATCGGGTGAGTCGAGCCGGACGTTCTTCATCTGCATCGCGGCGCCGTGGCACATGTAGCAGCGCTGTTCGAGCACCTTCTGCACGTCACCGAAGCTGACAGCCTGCACCACCGCGCCGGGCGGCGGCGCAGGAGTGGGTTCGGGCTTCATCCAGACGATCGTCAGCCCGAGCACCAAGATGCCGACCATCGCATACGCGATCGGGTTGCGGGCATTGCCCAACTTGAAACGGTGTCGCACCACGAAGAACTGTCGAATGGCCGCGCCGCCCAGCATGATGAGCAGCAGCACGATCCAGTTGTATTTGTGGGTGTAGGTGAAGCTGTAGTGGTTGCTCAGCATCGCGAACAGCACCGGCAGCGTGAAGTAGGTGTTGTGCACGCTGCGCTGTTTGCCGCGCACGCCGTGCGTGGGGTCGACCGGCCGACCCTCGCGCAGCGCCTGCACGTTCTTGCGCTGGCCGGGAATGATCCAGAAGAACACGTTGCCGCTCATGGTCGTGGCCATCATGGCGCCGACCAGCAAAAAGGCCGCTCGGCCCGCGAACCAATGGCATGCCAGCCAGGTAGCAAAAGCGATGAAAAGCGCGATCAGCAAGCCGACGACCGTGTCGCCGTGCTTGCCCTTGCCGAACAACTGGCAGATGCTGTCGTAGACCATCCAGAACACGACGAAGAACGCCAGCGCGACACCGATGGCGGCACCGGGTTGCCAGTCCATCTTGCTCTTGTCGATGAGGTACGTGCTGGCATTCCAGAGGTACGACATGGTGAAGAGCGCAAAGCCGGTAAGCCACGTCGAATAGCTCTCCCAATACGACCAGTGCAGATGGTCCGGTAGCACCTTGGGCGCCAGGCCGTACTTCTGCATGTTGTAGAAGCCGCCGCCGTGCACCGCCCATTGCTCGCCGCCGACGCCCTTGTCGAGCGATTCCTTGTCTTGCGGCTTTTCGAGGCTGTTGTCCAGCATCACGAAGTAGAACGAAGCACCGATCCATGCAATGGCGGTGATGACGTGGGCCCAACGCAGCAGCAGGTTGGCCCAGTCGAGGTAATAACTTTCCATTTGCGCTCAACCCCGGAATGGTTCTGGCCTGCTCACCACCGCGGGCACTGTAAGCAGAGAAAGTGCCGCGAACGCCGTTCCTTGAGGGGAACTCGCTCCGCTGCGGCTTGTTGTAAACCGAAGTGTATACACTTTTAAGGTGCCTTTGGGCTGTTTTTTGAACCGTCTTCGAGCGTCCGAGAGGGTCAGCCCATGAATTGCAACAACTGTGCCGCCACCGCGACCGCAATGACCTCCGGCTCCTTGCCGTGAATGCCGGGCGTACCGATCGGGCAGGTGACGCGGCTCATCTCGGCTTCGGTGAAACCACGTGCTTCAAGTCGGTGCCGGAAGGTCGCCCACTTCGTCTTGCTGCCGATCAGGCCGATGTACGGCAGGTCGTCGCGCGCCCTCAGGCGCTTGAGGCAGGCGATGAGGATGTCGAGGTCTTCGGCATGGCTGAAGCTCATGATGAGCACGCGCGACTGGGGCGCGAGTTGGGCCACGGCGTCCTGCACCGGCTCCGAATGCTCGGCGTCGATCTGCGCCGGCAGCGCCGCGGGGAACACGCCATCGCGGCTGTCGATCCAGCGCACTGAAAACGGCAGCGTCGCGAGCAGCCGCCCGAGCGCGGCGCCGACATGGCCGCCGCCGAACAGCGCGACCGGCGGCAGGTGCGCGACCAATTCCCGCTTGAGCGCTGGCGCATCGCGTGCGCCGATCGCCTGGTACGACAGGAACATGACGCCGCCACAGCATTGGCCCAGGCTCGGACCGAGCGGGTAGCGGCGCACGCCGTCGATGGGCGGCGCGCCGGCCAGCACGGCGCGCGCTTCTTCGGTCGCCTGGAACTCGAGTTGCCCACCGCCGATGGTGCCGGTGAGGCCATTCGCCCACACCGCCATCCAGGTGCCGGCCTCGCGAGGGGCCGAACCTTGCGTCGATGTCACGCGCACCAACACCGCGTTTTCGTGCGCGAGGCGCGCCAGCAGTTCGTCGACGGCGCCGATCAAAACGGAAACCTCCGGTTGCCAATGGTCGAACCGTCGTCAGCGCCTGTCATCCCGCTCACGGTATAAATCTGCCGATGAACTTTCAGTCTCTCTTGCCGTCCTTCTTGCCATCCGGCCTGCCCACTCTTTTGCGTCGGGCGATGTCCCGCAATCTTGGGTTCGCAACTGCCCTCGTCGGAGCCATCTGGCTTGCCGGCTGCGGCAGCACCAGCCCGACCGCGCCCATCACTTCGCCGGTGCCGGGCCAGCTGAGTCGCGCCGCCGCGGACAACACGGCAGGAAAGATCCCCCGCCCTTCCGTCGCTGCGACACCGCGCGACTATCGCAAGGACGCCGCACGCCACATCTACGACGGCAACAAGGACCGCATCTACGACGGCAAGATGCCGCCGATGCTCTATGCGGTCGGCACGCTGCAGGTCAACCTCGACACCAACGGCAAGGTGCTCTCGATGCACTGGATGCGCGCGCCGAACCATGCGCCCGAGGTGATCGCCGAGATCGAACGCACGGTGCTGGAGGCTTCGCCTTTTCCGGCGGCCACGCGCATCGGCAAGGTCACCTGGACCGACACCTGGCTGTGGGATCGCGGCGGCCATTTCCAGCTCGACACGCTCACCGAAGGACAGCTCTAGACGCCACAGGCGCATCGGCGTCATCGATCAGGAACCGCGGTAGGTCGAGTAGGCCCAGGGGCTGACCAGCAACGGCACGTGGTAGTGCTGGTCGGTGTGCGCCACGCCGAAGTCGAGCGACACGCGGTTCAGGAAGTTGGGCTCGGGCAACTTCACCCCGAGCGTCTTGAAGTAGCCCGCCACGTCAAACACCAGCCGGTAGGTGCCGACCTTGATGGTGTCGTTGTCGTAAAGCGGGCCATCGCTGCGGCCATCGGCATTGAGGGTGAAGCGCCGCACCAGCGTGGCGGTGTCGCCCTCGGTGGTGTACAGCGCGACGGACATGCCGGCAGCAGGGCCGCCATGCATCGTGTCCAGTACGTGTGTGCTCAAGCCCATAAGTGCCCCTTCATTTGTGTCGCTTCATTCGGTGGACAAAAGTGTATACAGTTACTGACTTTGGGTCTATCATCAAAAACATGGACGCTGCCCCCGCCACCCTGTCGAGCACTCGCGCCATTGTCGATGCGCTTACCAAAGCCATAGTGGAGCACCGTCTGCAGCCCGGCAGCAAGCTCGCCGAACAAAAACTGGCCGACCACTTCGGCGTCTCTCGCACCCTGGTGAGGCAGGCTTTGTTCCAGCTTTCGCAAAATCGGCTGATCCGCCTGGAGCCGGCACGCGGCGCGTTCGTCGCGGCGCCGGCCGTCGACGAGGCTCGCCAGGTGTTCGCGGTGCGTCGCATGCTGGAAACCGCGATGACGCGCGAGTTCGTGCAGACCGTGACGCCTGCCAAGATCAAGGCCCTGCGCGAGCATGTCGCACTTGAAAAAGCCGCGGTGGCGGGTGAAGACGTCTCCGGTCGCACCGAGCTGCTCGGCGACTTTCATGTGCGCATGGCCGAGCTCATGGGCAACAAGGTGCTGGCGCAAATGCTGGGCGAACTGATCTCGCGCTGCGCCCTCATTACGCTGATGTACCAGACCACCAGCGCTGCCGAGCATTCCAACGACGAGCATGCCGACATCGTGAAAGCGCTCGCCGCCAAGGACGAAGAGCGTGCCGTACGCCTCATGGCAGAGCACCTGGAACACGTCGAGGCCCATCTCGTTTTCGACCGGAAAGTTCCGACCCACGACATCACCCTGGCGCTGTCCTGAGACCCCGCCACCGGAGCCACGCATGACCCCCACCCAAGACAAACGGCAAGACAAACGGCAAGACAAACGCCAGGACAACGAACCAGACCGCCCGCCCGAGATCTATCCGCGCGACATGGTCGGCTATGGCCGCAACCCGCCGCACGCGCAATGGCCCGGCCAGGCGAAGATCGCGCTGCAATTCGTTTTGAACTACGAAGAAGGCGGCGAGAACAATCCGCTGCACGGCGACCCGACCTCGGAAACATTTCTGTCGGAACTCGTCACCGCGCAAGCCTACGAAAACCGCCACATGACGATGGAGTCGATGTACGAGTACGGCTCGCGCGCCGGTGTCTGGCGCATCCTGCGCGAGTTCGAATCGCGTGGCCTGCCGCTGACGGTATTCGGCGTCGGCATGGCGCTGCAGCGCTACCCCGAGTTGCTCGACACCTTCATGAAGAACGGCTACGAAATCGCCAACCACGGACTGCGCTGGATTCATTACCAGAACCTGCCGATCGCCACAGAGAAGCGTCACATCGACATCGGAACCCAGGTGATCCGCGACATGACGGGCGGGCAATGGCCGGTCGGCTGGTACACCGGCCGCGACAGCCCCAACACGCGCCGTCTTGTCGTCGACCAGGGCAGCTACGAGTACGACAGCGACTACTACGGAGACGATCTGCCGTTCTATGCGCAGGTGACCAAAACCGATGGCAGCGTGGTGCCGCATCTCGTCGTGCCTTACTCGCTCGATTGCAACGACATGCGCTTCGTGCAAGCGCAAGGCTTCAACACCGGCGACCACTTCTTCAACTACCTGAAAGACAGCTTCGATGCGCTCTATGCCGAAGGCGAGGAAGCACCGAAGATGATGAGCATCGGCATGCATTGCCGCGTGCTCGGCAAGCCCGGCCGCATCGGCTCGCTCAAGCGTTTTCTGGACTACGTGCAAGGTCACGAGCGCGTATGGATTTGCCGACGCATCGATATTGCGCGGCACTGGAAGCAGGTGCATCCCTTCGTTCCCACGGCCATCGAAGCCTGACATGGCCCTCACCATCGACCAGTTGAACGCCGCCCCGCCGGCACAAGCCGTTGCATTGCTCGACGGCATCTACGAGCACTCGCCCTGGGTGGCAGAGAAGGCATTGCAAGCGCGGCCCTTCCGCTCGCTGCAGCACCTGAAGCACGCGATGGCGCAGGCCGTGACCGGTGCCACCGCAGAGCAGCAGCTTGCGCTGATCCGCCTGCATCCGGAGCTCGCCGGCAAGCAGATGGAGAGCAACACGCTCACCGCCGAATCGACCCACGAGCAAGGCAAGGCCGGACTCACGAACTGCACGGGCGAAGAACTGGCGCACATCCGCCGACTCAATGCCAGCTACGGCCAGAAGTTCGGCTTTCCGTTCATCCTGGCCGTGCGAGGACCGCGCGGCACGGGCCTCTCCAAGCGCGAGATCATCGACACCTTCGAGCGGCGCGTGCATCACCATCCGTCGTTCGAACAGGGCGAGGCGCTGCGCAACATCCATCGCATCGCCGAGATTCGGCTCGGCGACAAGTTCGCCCACGTACCGACGCTCGGCAACGATGTGTGGGACTGGCAGGAGGCGCTGTCGGTGCACTCCGATCCGGGCTATGCCGAACTCGACCAGCTCACCGTCACCTACCTCACCGACGCGCACCGCGCCTGCGCCGCGCAGCTCGCGCAGGGCATGCGCGATTGCGGCTTCGACACCGTCGGGATCGACGCGGTCGGCAACGTGGTCGGCCGCTACGAGGCGACGACAACCGATGCGAAAGCGCTGATCACAGGTTCGCATTACGACACCGTGCGCAATGGCGGAAAGTACGACGGACGGCTTGGCATCTTCGTGCCGATGGCCTGCGTGCGCGAACTCAAGAAGCTGAACCGCCGCCTGCCCTTCGCCTTCGAAGTCGTCGGCTTTGCCGAAGAAGAAGGCCAGCGCTACAAGGCGACCTTTCTGGGATCGGGCGCGCTCATCGGGCACTTCAATCCAGCCTGGCTCGATCAGCAGGATGCCGATGGCGTGACCATGCGCAATGCGATGGCGCACGCCGGGCTGAACCCCGAAGACATCCCGAAGATCCAGCGCGACCCGAAGAAATACCTGGGCTTCGTCGAGGTCCACATCGAGCAAGGCCCGGTGCTGAACGAGCTCGACTTGCCGCTCGGCATCGTGACATCGATCAACGGCAGCGTGCGCTACGTCGGCGAAGTGATCGGCATGGCGAGCCACGCCGGCACCACGCCGATGGGCCGGCGCCGCGATGCAGGCGCAGCGGTGTCGGAACTCATCCTGTTCGCGGAACAACGCGCCGGCAAAGATGGCGATTCTGTTGCCACGGTCGGCATGCTGCAGGTGCCCAACGGCTCCATCAATGTCGTACCCGGCAGCTGCAAGTTCAGCCTCGACATTCGCGCGCCGAACAACACGCAGCGCGATGCGGTGGTCGATGATGTGCTGGCTGCCTTGAAGGACATCTGCGCGCGCCGCGCGGTGCGCTACACGCTCGAAGAAACGATGCGCGCCGCCGCCGCGCCGAGCGATGCGCAATGGCAGCAGCGTTGGGAGAAGGCGGTCGACGCGCTTGGCATTCCACTGTTCCGCATGCCCAGCGGTGCCGGCCACGATGCGATGAAGCTGCACGAAGTCATGCCGCAAGCGATGCTCTTCGTGCGCGGGATCAACTCGGGCATCAGCCACAACCCGCTCGAATCGAGCACCAACGACGACATCCAGCTGGCGGTCGAAGCCTTCTCGCTTCTGCTCGACAACCTGGCGCTGGAACAGACGCACTGAACCCCGACAACCTCATGACCGACTACGCAAGGCTCGACGCCTGGATCGATGCGCACTTCGACGACGAAGTGAAATTTCTGCAGCAGCTGGTGCGCGTGCCGACCGACACGCCACCGGGCAACAACGCGCCGCATGCGGAGCGCACTGCTGAATTGCTGAAGGACTTCGGCTTCGAGGCGGAGAAGCATCCGGTGCCGGCGCAGGAGGTCGCGGACTACGGACTTGAATCGATCACCAACCTGATCGTGCGGCGACAGTACGGCGCCGCAGGCGAAGGCCTCACGGTCGCACTCAATGCGCACGGCGACGTGGTGCCGCCCGGCGAAGGCTGGACGCACGACCCCTACGGTGGCGAGGTAGACGACGGCAGCATCTACGGCCGCGCGACGGCGGTGAGCAAGAGCGACTTCGCCAGCTTCACCTTCGCAACGCGCGCGCTCGAAGCCGTCGCCAGGCCGAGCAAGGGCACCGTCGAATTGCACTTCACCTACGACGAGGAATTCGGTGGCCTTCTCGGCCCGGGCTGGCTGCTGAAGAACGGCCTGACAAAGCCCGACCTGATGATCGCTGCTGGCTTCAGCTACGAAGTGGTCACCGCGCACAACGGCTGCCTGCAGATGGAAGTAACGGTGCACGGCAAGATGGCACACGCCGCGATTCCTGACACCGGCATCGACGCATTGCAGGGCGCGACCAAAATCCTGAATGCTCTCTATGCGCAGAACGCGCTCTATAAAAAGGTGACGTCCAAGGTCGAGGGCATCACGCACCCTTACCTCAACGTCGGCCGCATCGAAGGCGGCACCAACACCAACGTGGTGCCCGGCAAGGTCGTCTTCAAGCTCGACCGCCGCATGATCCCGGAAGAGAACCCGGTCGACGTCGAGGCCACCATCCGCAAAGTAATTGCCGATGCGGCAGCAGAATCCACTGGAATCACCGTTGGCATCAAACGCCTGCTGCTCGCGAATTCGATGCGCCCGCTGCCCGGCAACAAGCCGCTGGTCGACGCGATCCAGAAGCACGGCGTAGCCATCTTCGGCGAACCGATCAAGGCGATGGGAACGCCTCTCTACACCGACGTACGGCTCTACGCCGAGGCCGGCATCCCGGGCGTGATCTACGGCGCCGGCCCGCGTACCGTGCTCGAGTCGCACGCCAAACGCAACGACGAGCGGGTGCTGCTCGAAGACCTGCGTCGGGCCACCAAGGTGATCGCGCGGACGCTGGCAGATTTGCTGGCCTGAAGGGCAGACGTGCGTGCACACCGCGGAACGTTCTCCCGGTGGCTTGCACGGTTCGCTCACCTCATGCGCATTGCGTTGCCGTTGTGCATAACCGCCGCATTGGGCGCGTGTGCCGGTCTGCCATCGCTGCCTCGCCCGGCTGCAACGGCCGCCATCGTCGACTACGCGCAGACACCGCTCGCCGCCATCACGCAGAAGGTGCTGCCGGCAGCGCCTGGTGACGACCGCTCCGGCTTCCGGTTGCAACCGTACGGTCCCAATTCCTTCGCGACACGCATCGAGCTGACCCGGCTTGCGACCCGCAGCGTCGACGTCCAGTACTACCTGCTGCAAGGCGACAACACCGGCCGCGCACTGATGCGAGCATTGCGCGATGCAGCCGCACGAGGCGTCCGCGTTCGGTTGCTGATCGACGACCTGTACACCGCGGGGGAAGACGAACTCCTGCTGGGCCTGGCCAGTTATCCGAACGTCGAGGTCCGCCTGTTCAATCCGTTCCCGGCCGGACGCGGCAGCGACGTCACGCGCTACATACGTTCCGGCTTCGACTTCGCCCGCGTCAACCGGCGCATGCACAACAAGCTCTTCATCGCCGACAACGTCGCGGCCGTGGCGGGCGGCCGGAACATGGCCGACGAATACGTGACCAACGCCGCCGGCAGCAACTTCATCGACATGGACACCTTCGTCGCCGGTCCGATGGTGCGCGACCTGTCGCATGCGTTCGACGTGTACTGGAACAGCGAAGTGGTATTTCCAGTGCAGAGCATTGCCCGCAGCGATGCGACTCGCGTCCAGCTCCAGCAGGCCTTCGAGCGCGACACAGGCAGTGCCGCGCCGCCGCGGGCGAGCGAGATTCCCGTCGACGGCAGGCCGCGCGATCCGACGGATGGCGAGCCGAGCCTGTTGCCGCTCGAACTCGTTCCCATGCTGAACCTTCCGTTCGAACTGGCGCGCGGGACGTTGAGCCCGCTGCTGCTGGCAAAAGCGCGAGTCGTGTTCGATCCGGTCACTAAGACCGAAGGCTTCAACGAGACGCACCACTCGATCAAGGGAACGGTGATCGAAGCGGTCATCGGCTGGTTCATGACCGCTCACAACAACATCAAGATGGTGTCGCCCTACTTCGTCCCGAGCGACAGCGCGGTGGCCAGCCTGGTCGGCGCACGCAGGGCCGGACTGGGTGTCGAGCTCATCACCAACTCACTCGCTTCGACCGACGAGGCGTGGGTTTACGTGGGCTACGAGGCACACGTTAAAACGCTCCTGCAGGCAGGCGTGAAGGTGTGGGAGCTGAGCCCCTCGCTCAGCGTCAAGCGCCACAAGCTCGGCATTTTCGGCAGCCGCACGGGCGCATTGCACATGAAGAACGCCATCGTCGACCAAAAGGAGGTGTTCCTGGGTTCGATGAACCTCGATCCGCGGTCGGCTGAGCTCAACACCGAACTCGGAATGATCATCGACAGCGCGGAGATGGCCCGACAACTCGACGATTTCGGCGACGCCGGCAGTTCTTACGAATTGCGCTTGAGCACCGATGGCCAGAAAGTCGAGTGGCTCGAAAAAAACGAAGACGGCACGCAGGTCGTCTACGAGGTACCGCCTGAAACAACGACGTGGCAGCGCCTCTGGCTGCGCCTGATCGGGCCGTTCATCCCGGAGAAGGAGCTGTGATCAGGCCGGACGCGCGCGTGCTGGGCGTGCGCCAGCTGAAGCGTCACGGGACCGCCTGATACGCGTCCGCTGGGTGGTGCGGCTGCCTGTCGCCGCTCATCTGGGCAAGGTAACTGCTGACCTGCCTTGAGGAGTGGCCGACAGCATGGACCGCCGCCTCGAGTTCCAAATGCGTGCATCCCAGTTGTGCAATCCAGGACTGGGCAGTCACCGGATCGTCCAGCGCCACCCACTTGCGGTCTACATCGGCAAGCTCGAAGGAGAGAAGCCCGAGTTCGGGTGAGCACGGGTGTGGCGCCTGCACAGAGGCGGACAGCGACTGAAATTGTTTCAACAGGCAAGCTTTGTTCGGGATGTCCATGAGGGCCTTGAGACTGTGTGTCCCTGGTCTACGGACCCGGGGAGTCTTCGGATCACGATGACATCGTGGCCTAGCGCCAAGTCCTACGGCGGCCCCGCGGCCACCGGCTGGCGTGAAGCTTGCAACCCCGCCTCGGCGACGCTGCAAAACGAACCCGGCGCCGCAGAGCGTGCGGGTTTCTCGCTATTCAGCCAGTCCGATACTTTGTATACAGTTTCGCGTACAACTTGGTGAACAGGAAACATGGCATGACGGATTCACTTTTGCAAGCGGCTCACCCGGCCGTTCATCCCGTGGACCAACACCTCCCAGCGGGCAAGCTAGCTGCCCTGGGCCTGCAGCACGTGCTGGTCATGTATGCGGGCGCCGTCGCGGTGCCGCTCATCGTCGGCCGCGCGCTCAAGCTCAGCCCTGAAGAGGTCGCGCTGCTGATCTCGGCCGACTTGTTCTGCTGCGGCATCGCCACCTTGATTCAGTCGCTCGGTGCGACGCAGTGGTTCGGCGTCAAGCTGCCGGTGATGATGGGCGTGACCTTTGCGTCGGTGGCACCGATGGTCGCCATCGCCAGTACCAACCCGGGCCAGTCCGGAGCGCAATTGCTGTTCGGCTCGATCATCGGCGCCGGCATCATCTCCATACTAATCGCCCCGCTGGTGAGCCGAATGCTGAGGTTCTTTCCGCCGGTGGTCACCGGCACCATCATCGCGGTCATCGGCATCAGCCTGATGCGCGTCGGCATCAACTGGATCTTCGGCAACCCGTTCGGCCCGACCGCGCCGACGGTCGTCGACCCGGCCTACGCCAAGTGGCTGGCCGACGTCACCTCGCCCGGCTCCGCGATCCCGCCGATACCCAAGGGCCTGGCCCTGCTGCCGACGGTGCCCAACCCCAGGTACGCCGACCTCACGGGGGTCGGCATCGCGGCGCTGGTGTTGGTCTCGATTCTGCTCATCGTCAAGTTCGCCAAGGGCTTCATCGCCAACATCTCGGTGCTGCTGGGCATCGTGATCGGTGCCGTCGTCGCGACGGCCATGGGCATCATGACCTTTGAAAAGGTGGGCAAGGCGGCGTGGGTCGACGTGGTGCTGCCGTTCCACTTCGGCATGCCGCAGTTCGATCCGTTTTTGATCTTCACCATGACGCTCGTGATGATCGTGGTGATGATCGAATCGACCGGCATGTTCCTGGCGCTGGGTGAAATGACCGACCGCAAGATCAGCCAGCAAGACCTGGCGCGCGGCCTGCGCACCGACGGTTTGGGCACGCTGATCGGCGGCATTTTCAATACCTTTCCGTACACCAGCTTCTCGCAAAACGTCGGGCTGGTCGCCGTCACGGGCGTAAAGAGCCGCTTCGTCTGCGTGGCGGGCGGCGTAATCCTCATCGTGCTGGGGCTGTTGCCCAAGATGGCGGCGCTGGTGGAATCACTGCCCACCGTGGTGCTGGGCGGGGCCGGCCTGGTGATGTTCGGCATGGTCGCTGCCACCGGCATCCGCATTTTGTCGGGCGTCGACTTCAAGACCAACCGACACAACGCGATGATCGTCGCGGTGTCGATCGGCGTCGGCATGATCCCGCTCATTGCGCCCAACTTCAAGCAGTGGATGCCGCACAGCATCCACTCGCTGATCGAGTCGGGCATCCTGCTGACGTCGATCGCAGCGGTGCTGTTGAACCTGTTTCTGAACGGGACCACGCACGACGAAGAGGCGATCGTCAACGCGGCGCGGCAGGCCGAGGCGCACTAGCGCACCAGCGCTCAGACCACCTTCACGTTGATGTCGTAGAGCCCGTCGATGTGCCCCGTCATCACATCGCCGACGACGACCGGGCCGACGTTCTCCGGCGTGCCCGAATAGATGATGTCGCCGGGAAACAGCTCGTTGTAGATCGACAGGTTGGCGATCTGTTCGGCCACGCTCCAGATCATTTTCGACAGGTCACTCGACTGCTTGACCTGCCCATTCACCTTCAGCGAAATCGCGCCCTTGGTGAAGTGCCCGGTCTGGCTCACCGGATGCAGGTGGCTGACCACGGCCGAGTGGTCGAACGACTTGCCGATCTCCCACGGCTTCTTTTCTGCCGCCATCGCGTTCTGCAGATCGCGCCGCGTCATGTCGAGCCCGACGGCATAGGCATAGACGCAGTCGAGCGCCTGCTCCGGCCGGATGTTGCGGCCGCCTTTGTGCAGCGCCGCCACGAGTTCGACTTCGTAGTGGTAGTTCTTCGTGACTGGCGGATACGGGTGATCGACAGTCACGCCACGCGGCACCAATTGCACCGCGTCGTTCGGTTTTTGAAAGAAGAACGGCGGCTCGCGTGTCGGGTCGGAACCGCGCTCGACCGCGTGCGCAGCATAGTTGCGGCCGATGCAGTAGACGCGCCGCACCGGAAACACCTCGTCGCTGCCCATGAGCGGGACCGTGCTGCCGATCACCTGGAACTTCGGCTTGCCGCTAGCCGCGCCTGATGTGGTGGAAGTCGCACAGCCTGCAAGGGCACTGGCGCCGACTGCGGTTCCGAGTTGCAGCAAGGCTCTGCGGCGGGAGGGTTGGGCTTTTTCGTGTGTCATGTCGTTGGTTGTCTTTCGGGTCGTCAAGATCGATGTCCTTGCAGATCTTCCCTTTTGGGGGGTGATTCGATCTCAGCCTACGACGGGGCGCCCCCACTGAAATCGGTAATCGCCCTGAGTGTCTGCAAGGCGCCTCAGCCGACACGTTACGGCTGCTGCTCGGCTAAAGTCCGAGCCATATGAATTCCCCTCAACTCCAGCGCGGCGTGTTCCTGGCGCTTCTGCTCGCCGTCACAGCCGCCTTCATCTGGGTGTTGATGCCTTTCTTCGGCGCGGTGATGTGGGGCGTGGCCCTCGCCATCTTGTTCACGCCGCTCTACAAGCTGCTGCTCCGAAAGATGCCCAGGCGGCGCACGCTGGCGGCGCTGGCGACGCTCACCATTTGCCTCTTCATCGTGATCCTGCCGTTGGCATTGGTCGGCGTCTCGCTGGTCCAAGAGGTGGCGCTGGTTTCGCAGAATATCCGTTCGGGCCAGATCAATTTCGCCAACTACTTTCAGCAGATCCTGTCCGCGTTGCCGCAGTGGCTGCTGAACCTGCTCGAGCGCTTCAACCTCGGCGACATGGCCGCATGGGAGGCGCGGATCACGGCCGGTGCGGCAGAAGGCAGTCAGCTGGTCGCGGGCAAGGCGTTAACCATCGGGCAAAACACCTTCGACTTCCTGGTGAGCTTCTTCGTGATGCTGTACCTGCTTTTCTTCCTGCTGCGCGATGGCGCGCCATTGTCGAAGACGGTTCGCGACGCATTGCCGCTCGCCAAGCCGCACACGCACTACCTGCTCAACAAGTTCACCACCGTCATCCGCGCCACCATCAAGGGCAACGTGGCAGTGGCGATTGCGCAGGGCACCATCGGCGGCCTCACCTTCTTCTTTCTGGGCGTTCAGGGCGCACTGCTTTGGGCCGTACTGATGGCGTTCTTGTCGCTGCTGCCGGCCGTGGGCGCAGCACTGATCTGGGGACCGGTTGCCCTCTACTTTTTGGCCACAGGACATTTGCTGCAAGGCGGTGTGCTGATCTTCGTCGGCGTGTTCGTCATCGGACTGGTCGACAACATCCTTCGGCCGTTGCTGGTCGGCAAGGACACGCAGATGCCCGACTACGTCGTCCTGATGTCGACCATCGGCGGCATCGCGCTCTTCGGCATCAATGGCTTCGTGATCGGGCCCGTGATCGCGGCACTGTTCATGGCGGCGTGGGATCTTTTCGCGCTCTCCAACGAGAACGACGAGAAGACCACGGGGTCGCACTAGGCACGAGTGCGCGCACGAGGCACTTCAGGCCTCCCGTGCAGCGCCTGCGTCGAGGTTGAAGCGCCAGAACGCCAGAACTATCCGAAGTTCCGCCATGAGGCAACGGTGGCGACTTGCCTCAGAACATTCGCCTGGACATCCGTGCGATCAGCCTGCGCGGCGATGTCGCGTCGCAACGCAGCGTCCAGCACTGGCGACTCCCCGTTGACCAGCCGTTGCCGCGCCGCGTGGACGGTGGCCTGGAACGGGCCGTCATCCATTGCCCGGCCGCGCAGATAGAACACGACGAGAAGTTCGGCCGCCGCTTCGGTTGCACGCCGCCGCACCAGGCGCGGTGAGTGCGCTCGGTTGCAACCGGCAGCGTCGCCGCGCGCTCCGAATAGATCTTCAGGCCGCAGTGAGGGCAGACATAGACCCCTGCGTCACGGTCACTCCCGACAAAGCGAAAGAAGCGATCCCAGCCAGGAGCATGTGTTGCAAATCCAGGTTGAATCATCTGACCCCTTTCGTGGAGCGCCTTTGTAACCGGTGTTGTGAAGCACATTACCCCGAGCACTTTCAAGGTACAAAAGCCGCATCCGGCAGTCGGTTCGGTACCGAACATTGAATGCACAGTCGGTCATCGATCTTCTCGCGAAGGCCCTGTCGGGCGGAAGCAGGTCTCTATGCAATACGCGCCGTCCACCACCCCGCGCCAAACCGCCCCTGTAAGAAGGCAATAAAGCTCGACACCTTGCCCGGCACCAGTTTGGGCGACGGAAACACTGCGTGCATCTCCTGCTCGGGCAGCGCGTGGTCGGCGAGCACTTCTCGCACCTTGGCCGACTGCAACGATTCGCCCGCGACATAGCGCGGCATCAGCGCGATGCCCATGCCGTCGCGCGCCGCGGCCAGCACGGCCGACACGTTGTTGGACCTGAAGCGACCCGACACTGGCACGGTGATGGCATCGCCTTTGGGCGTGTTCATGCGCCAGACGTCGTCGCCCACCACGCTGCTGTAGATCAACGCCGCATGGCCGCTCAGGTCTTGCGCACGCTTGGGCATGCCGTGCTTCTTAAGGTACGCCGGTGACGCCACCATGACCCACGGATTGGTGCCGAGAAAGCGCGCGCCCAGCGACGAGTCGGCCAGGCGGCCCATGCGGATCGCGACGTCGACTCCCTGGGCGATGAGATCGACATAGCGGTCTTCGAAACTGAGGTCGAGTTGCACCTGCGGGTTGCGCCGCATGTAGTCGAGCGCCATCGGCACGACGACGCGACGGCCGAAAGCGACCGAGGTACCGATGCGCAACAAGCCCTGCGCCTGCCCTTGTCGCAGCTGCACGAGGCTGTCGGCCTCTTCGGCATCGCGCACGATGCTCTTGCACTTTTCGTAGTACAGCGCACCAGGTTCGGTGAGGCCGACACCCCGCGTGTTTCGGTTCAGCAAACGCACCTTCAGTCGCGCCTCGGTCGCTGCGATCTGCTTGGTCACGGTGGGTTGCGTGGTGTTGAATTCGCGCGCTGCCTTCGAGAAGCTACCGGTCTCGACCACGCGCACGAACATCTCCATTGCCAACAGTCTGTCCATCCAGTGATGCTAGCCATTTATTCCGTGACGGAATAGGTTTTATGGTGCCACGCCGTCTTCTGCGAAACGTCGCGTCTTCCTAAAGTCGAGGCACTGACAGAACCCGAGGAGACAACGACATGACAAAGATGACCGCAGCCCAGGCCGCTGTCCTGGTGATGGAAAAAGAAGGCGTGACGCAGGCTTTCGGCGTGCCCGGCGCCGCCATCAACCCACTGTATTCGGCGTTGCGAAGGCGAGGCACCATCGCGCACATTCTCGCGCGCCATGTCGAAGGCGCATCGCACATGGCGGAGGGCTACACGCGGGCCGTCGCCGGCAACATCGGCGTGTGCATCGGCACTTCGGGCCCGGCCGGCACCGACATGATCACCGGCCTCTACTCGGCCTGGGCCGATTCGATCCCCATCCTCTGCATCACCGGCCAGGCGCCGCGCGCACGGCTCTACAAGGAAGACTTCCAGGCGGTCGATATCGAGTCGATCAGCAAACCGGTGACCAAGTGGTCGGTCACGGTGCGCGAGCCCGGCCAGATGCCGCAGGTCTTTCAACAGGCTTTCCATCTGATGCGCTCGGGTCGACCCGGTCCGGTGCTGATCGACCTGCCGTTCGACGTGCAGATGGCCACCATCGAGTTCGACATCGACACCTACCAGCCGCTGGTGCCATACAAGCCGGCTGCAACGCAAGCGCAGATCAGAAAGGCGATCGCGATGCTGAACGCCGCCGAGCGGCCGTTGATCGTGGCCGGCGGCGGCATCATCAACGCCGACGCATCGGAGCTGTTGGTGCGCTTCGCAGAAGCGACCGGGGTGCCGGTGATCCCAACGCTCATGGGCTGGGGCGCGATCCCCGACGACCATTCGCTGATGGCCGGCATGTGCGGCCTGCAGACCAGCCACCGCTACGGCAATGCCACGATGCTGGCGAGCGACTTCGTGCTGGGCATAGGCAACCGCTGGGCCAACCGGCACACGGGCTCGGTCGACGTCTATACCAAGGGCCGCACCTTCGTGCACGTCGACATCGAGCCGACGCAGATCGGCCGCGTCTTCACGCCCGACTTCGGGATCGTGTCGGACGCCAAGCTGGCGTTGCAGCAATTCGTCGAAGTGGCGGAGCAGATGAAGGCCAGCGGCCAGTTGCCCGACCGTGCGAAATGGGCCGGCGAGTGCCGCAACCGCAAGAAGACGATGCTGCGAAAGACCAACTTTGCCGACGTTCCGATGAAGCCTCAGCGCGTGTACCAGTGCATGAACAACAGCTTTGGCAACGACACCTGCTACGTCAGCACCATCGGACTCTCGCAGATCGCCGCCGCGCAGTTTCTGCACGTGTACAACGCGCGCCACTGGATCAACTGCGGACAGGCCGGCCCGCTGGGCTGGACCATCCCGGCCGCGTTAGGCGTGCGGGCCGCCGACCCGACACGAAAGATCGTCGCGCTCTCCGGTGACTACGACTTCCAGTTCATGATCGAAGAGCTCGCCGTGGGCGCGCAGTTCAAGCTGCCGTACATCCACATCGTCGTCAACAACAGCTACCTCGGCTTGATCCGGCAGAGCCAGCGCGGCTTCGAGATGGACTACTGCGTGCAGCTGGCATTCGACAACATCAACGCCGAGCCCGATGCGGGCATCGAGGCCAGCTATGGGGTCGACCACATGAAAGTGGTCGAAGGCCTGGGCTGCAAGGGGATTCGCGTGCGCAAGCAGGAAGAGATGGCGCCCGCCATTCAACGGGCCGAAAAACTGATGGCCGAGTTTGGCGTGCCGGTGGTGATCGAGGTGATGCTGGAGCGCGTGACCAACATCGCGATGGGCACCGAAATCGACGCCATTAACGAGTTCGAGCCGCTGGTCGAGAGCATGGAAGACGCACCCACATCGCTCGCCATGACGATGCTGGATTGAGGAGAAAGACCGTGCTCGAGGCCGGCCACACCCTGTTCGTCCACATACGCAGCAAGGCACCCGAGCCCTTCGCATCCAGAGCAACGGTGTGCCGCGCGGCCAGCGAGGTGGCGCGACAGGCCAACATCGTCATCCTGATGCTGCCCGACACGCCCGATGTCGAGACGGTGCTGTTCGGCAAAGGCGGCGTGGCGACGGGCTTGTCGAAGGGCAAGCTGGTCATCGACTGCAGCTCGATCGACCCGATTGCCACCAAGGGCTTTGCCAAGAAGATCGAGGCACTCGGTTGCGGCTATGTCGACGCGCCGGTTTCCGGCGGCGAGGTCGGTGCCAGGGCGGCCAGCCTGACGATCATGTGCGGCGGCAACGAGGCCGCCTTCGCGCGCGCCCGGCCGCTGCTCGACCGTTTGGGAAAGAATGTGACGCTGGTCGGCGGCGCGGGCGACGGCCAGGTCTGCAAGGTCGCCAACCAGATCATCGTGGCTCTGAACATCGCCGCCGTCGGCGAAGCGCTGGTGTTCGCATCGAAAGCCGGCGCCGACCCGGTCAAGGTGCGACAGGCGCTAATGGGCGGCTTCGCGGCGTCGCGCATCCTGGAAGTGCATGGCGAGCGGATGATCAAGCGCACCTTCGCGCCGGGCTTTCGCATCGCGCTGCACCAGAAGGACCTGAACCTCGCGATGCAGAGCGCACGCTCCCTCGGCATGGCTTTGCCGCAGACCGCAGGTGCGGCACAGCTCATGAACGCGTGTGCCGCGCTCGGCCACGCGCAAGCGGATCACTCGGCGCTGGTGCTGGCTTTGGAGGCGTTGGCACAACACGCGGTCGCGCCGGAAGCCGCGTTGTAGCCACGCTTTCACCTGTGGATGTCGACGCATCGTGCGGGCTGGCACGGTTCGAGCTTCCAATTCGGAAACATCACGAATTTTCTATGACCCACTCTTTTTTCCAGCCGCCCGCGAATTCGCGCCATGCCCTGCGCCAGCTCAGCGCACCGAGTTGCCTGGTCGACGGTGACTTCCCGGCACGTCGTTCTGAAGGCCTCGTCGCCGTTGACCTGTTGATCGAGAACGGTCGCATCGCCGCCATCGAGCCGGCCGGCACGCTGCCCGCAGAACTGGGCCCCGATCTCGATGCGTCGATGGTGTTGCCGGGCATGGTCGACTGCCACACCCACCTCGACAAGGGACACATCTGGCCGCGTCAGCCCAACACCACCGGCGATGGTGCCGGCGCTGCAAAGGCCACGATGGCCGACCGCTCGGCGCACTGGAGCGCCGAAGACGTGCGGCGTCGCATGGAGTTCGGCTTGTCGACCGCCTATGCCAAGGGCGTGGTCGCGATCCGCACGCACCTCGACTCGCTGGCACCGCAGTCTTCGATCTCGTTTCCAGTGCTGCGCGAAATGCGCGAGCGCTGGGCCGGCCGCATCGATCTGCAGGTGTCGTCGATCGCGCCGATGGACATTTTCCTGACCGACGAAGGCCGCCAGCTGGCCGACATCGTGGCCGAGAGTGGGGGCAACCTGGGTTGCGTCACGCGCTTCGGCAAGTACCCCGACGATCCGATGCCGGCAGAACTCGACGAGGCGCTGGCCAACGTGTTCACCCTGGCGATGGAACGCGGACTCGACATGGACCTGCACGTCGACGAGTCGACCGACCCGCGCTCGCGAACGCTCATTCGCGTGGCACGCACCGCGTTGCAAAAGGACTTTGCGGGCCGCATCCTGTGCGGGCATTGCACCGCGCTGGCCTTGCAGACCGACGAGTTCATCGAAGAGACGATCGCGGCCTGCCGCGATGCCGGCATCGACATCGTCAGCCTGCCGACGGTCAACATGTACCTGCAAGACCGCAGCCCGACGGCGCGCACGCCGCGTTGGCGCGGCGTGACCACGCTGCACGAAATGAAGGCGGCCGGCTTGCGCGTGGCGGTGGCCGGCGACAACTGCCGCGACCCGTACTATGCCTACGGCGATCACGACATGCTCGACACCTTCACGCAGGCCGTGAAGATCCTGCATCTGGACCATCCGCTGGACGACTGGATCAAGGCCGCGACCGCCACCCCGGCCGCCATCATGGGCATCGACCGCGGCACGCTCGAGGTGGGCATGCCGGCCGACCTGATCGTGCTCAAGGCGCGCAACTATTGCGAGATGCTGGCGCGTACGCAATTTGACCGCACCGTGATCCGCGACGGCAAGGCGATCGACACCTCGCTGCCCGACTACCGGCTTCTCGACGACATCGTGCACCTCTGAAGCCAGGGTCGACGCCGGCTTGACGGTATTTCCACTACACATGGAAACCATGCTTTGCAGTAGCCTGTTTCTTTCGCCCAAAGAACCAGGAGACACTTCATGGCAGCCGACCTTTCCCCCGCCGAACAAGCACTGCGCGACGCCGCACGCGAGTACCACCGCAGCCCTGTGCGCGGCAAGATCTCGATCACGCCGACCAAGCCGCTGCTGAACCAGCGCGACCTGTCGCTGGCCTACTCGCCCGGCGTGGCATACCCATGCCTCGACATCCAGGCCGACCCGTCGCTGGCGGCCGTCTATACGTCGCGCGGCAACCTGGTCGGCGTGGTGACCAACGGCACCGCGGTGCTGGGACTGGGCAACATCGGGCCACTCGCCAGCAAGCCGGTGATGGAAGGCAAGGCCTGCCTGTTCAAGAAGTTCGCGGGCATCGACGTGTTCGACATCGAGCTGGCCGAGAACGACCCCGACAAGCTGGTCGACATCATCGCGGCACTGGAGCCGACGCTGGGCGGCATCAACCTCGAGGACATCAAGGCGCCCGAGTGCTTCTACATCGAGCGCAAGCTGCGCGAGCGCATGAACATTCCGGTGTTCCACGACGACCAGCATGGCACCGCCATCATCTCCGCTGCGGCGCTCATCAACGGGCTCGAACTCGTCGGCAAGAAGATCGAAGACGTGAAGATCGCGGTGTCCGGTGCGGGTGCGGCAGCCATCGCCTGCCTCGACGTGATGGTCGGCCTGGGTGCCAAGCACAGCAACATCTACGCGGTCGATTCGAAGGGCCTGATCTTCATGGGCCGTGCCGGTGGTTTCGACGATTCGAAGTCGCGCTACGCACAAAAGGACACTGGAGCCCGCACGCTGGCCGACGTCATGAAAAATGCCGACGTGTTCCTCGGCTGCTCGGCGCCCGGCGTGGTCACGCAGGACATGGTGAAGAGCATGGGCAGCCAGCCCATCATCCTGGCGCTGGCCAACCCGGAGCCTGAGATCCGGCCCGAGCTGGCAAAGGCGGTGCGGCCCGACTGCATCATCGCAACGGGCCGCTCGGACTATCCGAACCAGGTCAACAACGTGCTGTGCTTTCCGTACATCTTTCGCGGCGCACTGGACTGCGGCGCCAGCAAGATCACCGAAGAAATGAAGCTCGCCTGCGTGCGCGAAATCGCCGAGCTGACCAAGGCCGACATCAGCGAAGAAGTCGCGACCGCCTATGCGGGGCAGGAGCTGGTGTTCGGGCCCGACTACATCATTCCGAAGCCCTTCGATTCGCGGTTGATCCTGCGCATCGCACCGGCCGTCGCCAAGGCCGCGCAGGCGTCGGGCGTGGCACTGCGCCCCATCGAAGACCTGGAAGCCTATCGCCAGCACCTCACGCAGTTCGTCTACCAGACTGGCATGTTCATGCGGCCGGTGTTCACTGCAGCCAAGCTGGCGAAGGCCAAGCGCGTGGCCTATGCAGAAGGCGAAGACGACCGCGTGCTCCGCGCGGCGCAATTGGCAGTCGACGAAGGCCTGGCGCGGCCGGTGCTGATCGGCCGGCCGGCGGTCATCGAAGCGCGTGTCAAGAAGGCCGGGCTGCATCTGAACCTGGAGAAGGACGTCGACATCGTCGACCCCGAGAACGACCCGCGCTTTCGCACCTACTGGGAGGCGTATCACAAGCTCATGGGCCGCCGCGGCATCTCTCCGGAAGCCTCGAAGGCGATGGTGCGCCGCTCCAACACGACCATCGCCGCGTTGATGGTCCATCTGGGCGATGCCGACGCGATGTTGTGCGGCCTGGTCGGCCGTTTCGACAGCCACTTGAAGATCCTCGGCCAGCTGCTCGGCACGCAGCGCGGCGGACCCGGCTTCGCTACGCTGAACGCGCTGACCCTGGAAAAGCACACCCTCTTCATCGCCGACACCAATGTGCATGAAGACCCGAGCGCCGAGACACTGGCGCAGATCGCCATGATGGCCGCCGAAGAAGTGCGCCGCTTCGGCCTCCCGCCCAAGGTGGCCTTCTTGTCGCATTCGAACTTCGGCACGTCCGAGCGCGGCTCGGCCCGCAAGATGCGCATCGCCCGCGACCTGTTCGCCAAGATGGCACCCGACATCGAGTGCGACGGCGAGATGCACGGCGACGCCGCCCTGTCTGAAGAAGTGCGCTTCCAGTCGATGCCCGATAGCACCCTCACCGGCTCGGCCAACCTGCTGATCTGCCCGAACCTCGACGCCGCGAACATCCTGTTCAACGTGTTGAAGATGACCGGCGGCAACGGCATCACGGTCGGCCCGATCCTGCTCGGTGCAACGCGCTCGGCGCATGTGCTGACGCCGTCAGCCACGGTGCGGCGTGTGGTGAACATGACGGCACTCGCCGTCGCAAACGCCAATATCCAGAAGTAGCCGCGCCACGCAAAAGACGCGAGCGGGTTCGCACCAAGTGCGTGCGGGCACCGTTTTTGCTTGAATCCGGTGCATCACTCATCGGATTCCAGAATGAACAAACGCCAACTGCTCCAGACCTTCCTCTCCGCCTCGGCGCTCAGCTTTGGCCTTGCCGCCGACGCACAGACGATGACGCCGATCAAGTTTCAACTCGACTGGCGGTTCGAAGGCCCGGCGGCGCTCTTTCTTCATCCGGCGGCCAAGGGCTACTTCAAGGCGGCGGGGCTGGATGTGGCGGTCGATGCGGGCAATGGCTCCGGCGGCACCGTGACGCGTGTGGCCTCAGGCGCTTACGACATGGGCTTTGCCGACATGGCGGCGCTGATGGAATTCCATGCCAACAACCCCGACGCGCCCAACAAGCCGATCGCCGTGATGATGGTCTACAACAACACGCCGGCGTCGGTCATGGCGCTGAAGAAGAGCGGCATCACCAAGCCCGCCGACCTGACGGGCAAGAAGCTCGGCGCGCCGGTGTTCGACGCCGGTCGTCGCGCCTTTCCGATCTTCGCCAAGGCCAACAACATCGGCGCGGTGCAATGGACCACCATGGACCCGGCGCTGCGCGAGACCATGCTCATGCGCGGCGACATCGATGCGATCACTGGCTTCACCTTCACCTCGCTGCTCAACCTCGAAGCGCGCGGCGCCAAGGCGGCCGACGTGGTGGTGCTGCCCTATCCCGACTACGGGGTGAAGCTCTATGGCAATGCCATCGTCGTATCCCCCAAGCTGCTGAAAGAAAACCCGGCGGCGGTGAAGGCGTTTCTCGCGGCCTTTGCCAAGGGCATGAAGGAAGTGATCGCGAGCCCGACCGTCGCGATCGAATCGGTGAAGGCGCGGGACGGCATCATCGACAGCAAGCTCGAAACGCGACGCCTGCAACTCGCCATCGACACTGTCATCAACACGCCCGACGCGCGTGCCGAAGGCTTCGGCAACGTGAACGCCGGCCGCATGGCACTGATGGCATCGCAGGTGTCGGACGCCTTCAATACCAAGACCCGCGTGAGCCCCGATGCCGTATGGAACGGCACGCTGCTGCCGACCGCGGCCGAGCTCAACGTCCTGAAGAAGTGACGGCCGGCACTGCGGGTCCGATTGGCCGACCGGACGCCCCTTTCGTCGACTTCCAGGACGTCTGGCTCGCCTACAACGAAGAGCTGCTGCGCGCCAATCACTTCGCGGTCGAAGCCATCGACCTCAAGGTGAAGCGTGGCGAGTTCATCGCCATCGTCGGGCCTTCGGGCTGCGGCAAATCGACCTTCATGAAGCTCGCGACTGGGCTGCGCATGCCGTCGATGGGCCGCATCCGCATCGACGGTTCGCCGGTCACCGGGCCCCTCAAGATTTCGGGCATGGCGTTTCAGGCGCCGTCGCTGCTGCCCTGGCGCACCACGGTCGACAACGTGCTGCTGCCGCTGGAGATCGTCGAGCCCTATCGCTCGTCGTTCAAGCGCAATCGAAAAGAGTACGTCGAGCGCGCCCGCAAGCTGCTGCAGAAGGTGGGGCTGGCGGGCTATGAAGACAAGTTTCCGTGGCAGCTGTCGGGCGGCATGCAGCAGCGCGCCAGCATCTGCCGAGCGCTCATTCACGAACCCAAGATGCTGTTGCTCGACGAGCCCTTCGGCGCGCTCGATGCCTTCACGCGTGAGGAGCTCTGGTGCATCCTGCGCGACCTCTGGACCGAGCAGCAGTTCAACGTGATCCTGGTCACGCACGACCTGCGCGAATCCGCTTTTCTGGCCGACACGGTGTACGTGATGAGCAAGAGCCCCGGCCGCTTCGTCGTCAAGCGCGAGATCGAATTGCCGCGTCCACGCGAACTCGAACTCACCTACACCAAGGAGTTCACCGATATCGTGCTCGAGTTGCGCAGCCACATCGGCGCTATACGGGGAAGTACAGGCAATACCGGCATCAGCGCCGCGGCCAAGTCATCGACGGTGGTGACACCATGATGAAGAACAGCAAGGAGATCGAGCGCTGGTCGCCGTGGCTACTTCTGGTCGCGGTTCTGGTGCTGTGGCAAATCATCTGCGACGGCTTCGGCGTGTCGGAGTTCATCTTTCCGAGCCCGTGGCGCATCTGGACGCAGTTCTGGGAGTTCAAGCTCATCATCGCTGGCCATGCGTGGCGCACTTACTGGGTCACGATGGCGGGCTTCGGGCTGGCGATCGTGGTGGGCGTGCTGCTCGGCTTCGTGGTCGGCAGCTCGCGACTGGCGTATGCGGCGATGTACCCGCTCATGACGGCTTTCAACGCGCTGCCCAAGGCGGCCTTCGTGCCGATCCTTGTCGTTTGGTTCGGCATCGGTGCCGGGCCGGCCATCCTCACCGCGTTCTTGATCAGCTTCTTCCCGATCATGGTCAACATCGCGACAGGCCTCGCGACGCTGGAGCCAGAGCTGGAAGACGTGCTGCGCGTGCTCGGCGCCAAGCGCTGGGACGTGCTGATCAAGATCGGCTTGCCGCGCTCCATGCCGTACTTCTTCGCTTCCCTCAAGGTCGCAATCACCCTGGCCTTCGTCGGCACCACCGTGTCAGAGATGACGGCCGCCAACGAAGGCATAGGCTACCTGCTGATCTCCGCCGGCTCGGCCATGCAGATGGGCCTGGCCTTTGCCGGCCTCATGGTGGTCGGCGCGATGGCGATGGCGATGTACGAGCTCTTCAGCGTGATTGAAAAGCACACGACCGGCTGGGCGCACAGAGGCTCGCAGAATGAGTGATCCACACGTGATCAACGAATGACCGATGAACAGATAGCGCAAGCGTTGCGCCGGGCAGATGCAGTCGCGCGACGCGCCATGGCGATGGGCCGACACCCGTTCGGGGCAGTGCTCATCGCACCCGACGGCGAGACGGTACTGGCCGAGCAGGGCAACATCGACACTGTCCATCATGCAGAGGCCACGCTCGCGCGCCACGCGTCGCAGAACTGGCCTGCTGACTACCTGTGGCAGTGCACGCTGGTCACGACCTTCGAGCCGTGCGCGATGTGTGCGGGCACCGCGTACTGGGCGAACATCGGCCGCATCGTCTACGGCGCCGAAGAAGCCGACCTGCTCGCGCTCACCGGCGACCACCCCGAGAACCCGACCTTGAGCCTGCCGTGCCGCGAGGTGTTCGCAAGCGGGCAGAAGGCGGTCGAGGTGATCGGTCCGGTGCCGGTGCTGGCCGATGAAATGATCGCCACGCACCGCGGCTTCTGGGATCGCAATGAAGACAAACGCGGCACCTGAGACACGTCTGCATTGGCGTCAAGCGCCGCCGTAGCGCTCGGTCTTGATTCGCGTCGCCGGCACGCCGGCATCGACCAGTCCGTTGGCCACCGCTTCGACGAACCGGTTGGCGCCGCAGACGAACACATGACGCGGTGCGTTGTTCCAGTCGCCAAGCACATCGGCTATTGCACCGGCATCGAGCCGTCGACCCCGATCGACCAGCCGCGGCGGTCGCTCGCGCGTGGTCACGGCGACGAAAGTGAAGCCGGGCCGCGTCGCTTCGAGTGCGAGCAACTCGGCGTGGAATGGAAGGTCCGCCGCAGTGCGTGCGGAACAGAGCAGCAGCACCGGCGTTGTGGTGGGCTCGGCAGCCCACGCACGCACCATCGCCATCAACGGCGCGATGCCTGAGCCGCCTGCGATCAACAACAGCGGCCCGCCATCGGCCGGTCGCCAGACGAAGTGCCCGCCGAGCGGCCCGCGCACTTCGATGCTGTCGCCGACCTCGGCGATATCGTGGAAGAAAGGCGAGACTTCACCGTTATCGAGCTTCTCGATGATGAGTTCGACGGGCCCCACGCGGGGGGCCGAAGCGATCGAATAACTGCGTTGTGCAGCGTAGCCGCCGGGCGCAGTCAGTCGCACATCGAGGTGTTGGCCCGCCCCGTGCGAAGCCAGTTGCGACGCCAGCGAAGGCGCATCGAGAAAGAAGCTTTTGATGCGCGGCGTGAGCGGCGCGATGCGCTGTATTTTTGCCTCACGCCACGGGCCCTTCGGCTCGCTGGCTTCCATCAAGGATCGTCCGAATAGCGTTGCTGACGCCAGGGATCGCCGTATATGTGATAGCCGCGCAGTTCCCAGAATCCAGCTTCGTCGCGCGCGGTGAACTTGAGTCCCTTGATCCACTTCGCGCTCTTCCAGAAGTACAGGTGCGGCACCAGCAAGCGCGCCGGGCCGCCATGCTCTGGCGCGAGCGGCTGGCCATCGAAATGCGTTGCGACCATGGCACGCCCGCCGAGCAGATCGGCGGCCGGCACGTTGGTGTCGTAGTCGTCGAGCGACAGCGCAAGCAGCCACGGCGTGGGCGCCGCGATGCCGGCGTCGGTCAGCAAATCGTCGATCGTCACGCCTTCCCAACGGGTGTCGAATTTCGACCAGGTGGTGACGCAGTGGATGTCGCCTTGCCACACAGTGCGAGGCAGCGCCATGAACTCGTCCCAGGTCCAGCGCTTCAAAGGCCGCGGGCCGTCGCTCAGAGTGAACCGCCAGGCAGCCATGTCGATGCGAGGCGCCGGCCCCTTCGACAACACCGGGAAGTCATCCGTCTCGAACTGGCCCGGCGGCAAGCGGTTGGCAAAGGCCGCCGTGGGCCGTCGCCCGGTGAATCCGCGTGTAACCATGTCGATGACGTCCGGTGTTGGGTTGAATTGAAATGGGCGTTCTCTTTTGGAAGGCTAACGCTCTTCGCGCTCCCGTGCACCGATATGCAACACGCACGCCCGGCTATTGGCATGCGTCCTGCGTGTCCGAGCCCGGAAGCACAAAGACACACCATGAATTCCAACGCCGCTTTTCCTGAAGAAAACGAGCTCGACGAGCGCGATGGCCGCTATCTGCGCAAGGCGATCGTATGGTCGCATGCGGCCCGGCGCCGCGGCAACCAGCCGTATGGTTCGGTCATCGTTTCGGCGGGCAACGAGGTGCTGGCCGAGGCCTTCAACAACATTGCTGAAACCGGCGACCTCACAGGCCACGCGGAACTCAACGCCATCCGCGCCCTGGCCGATCGCGGCGTGACGCGGGACGACCTGGCAGCCGCGACCCTCTACGCATCGGGCGAGCCCTGCGTGATGTGCGCGGGCGCTATCTTCTGGGCGGGCATCGGCCGCGTGGTGTACGGGCTCGACGCGACACGCATGCAGAAGTATCACGGCGACAGCGCCCAGCGGCGCATGAACGCGATGTCGTGCCGCGCGGTGTTCAGCGCGTCGCCGCATGCCATCGAATGCATCGGGCCCGCGTTGATCCACGATGCCGCTGCGGCGCACGAGGGCGCGGACGGGGCGTAGCCGCAAGCCGGCCCCGTAGACTCACCTCATGCCCTGGCACGCCCGACTTCATCTCGACTACCAGAACGAACAAAACCGCAGCGTCGCCCGTTTCAGGCACGACGGTCCACTGCGCATCCTGCAGAGCCTGTATCCCGAAGGCGATGCGGTGTGCCATAACGTGCTGGTCCACCCACCCGGCGGACTGGTCGGCGGCGACACGCTCGACATCGACGTCAAGGTCGCAGGCGGCAGTCACGGCCTGATCACGACGCCCGGCGCATCGCGCTTCTATCGCTCCGACGGTGAGTTGGCTTTGCAACGAACGCACCTCACGCTGGCACCGGAGGCACGCCTCGAATGGCTGCCGCTGGAGGCGATCTGCTACAGCGGCTGCCGCGCCGAGAACCACATCACCATCGATGCCGCACCCGGCGCCGAACTCATCGGCTGGGACGTGACCGCCCTCGGCCTGCCGCACGCCAACCGGCCCTTCGACCGCGGCACGCTGCTGCAGCACATCGAAGTGCCCGGCAAATGGCTGGAGCGCGGGCGCATCGACGCGGCCGACCGGCGGTTGCTCCAGAGCCCCATCGGATTGGCTGGCAACCGCTGCATGGCGTCGCTCTTTTTCATCAGTGGGTCCCCCATGCCGAAGGCACGGCGCGATACCTTGCTCGACATTGCGCGCGCGTTGAGCGATGCGCACAGCCTCTGCGAATCGGTCGGCACGACCAGTCCGCAGCCGCAGGTGATCGTGCTGCGCGTGCTGGCGCCGGTTGTGGAGCCGGCTATGCAGTTGCTGCGTCAGGTGTGGCTGGCGTGGCGCGCGGAAGTGTGGGCACTGCGCGCGGCGGCGCCCCGGATCTGGGCGATGTAGATAGCTGCGATATTGCGCCGTGGCCACATCCGCTTTTGTCGTGCAGGTGCCGGCCGGTGGGAACAGTTCAATGTCTTTCACTTGCCATGCGCACCGCCAACGCCCATCGGCAACTGACAAGTCCCGGATTCCGGGCATACGCTCATTGGCGCGTCGTTCCACCAGACTTGCTCTTCCTCCAGTCGTGACGCGATCGAAGGCTCGATGTCGAAGTCGACTCCCAGTGCGCGCGCGACATCGATGTTTTCGATCGGAAGTTCCCATGTCAGGAAGACTTGAGTGCAATCCAGATCGGATGCGAAATCGGCTGCATTGAAGCCGCCGCGGTCGCGCCTGATCACCGCGTGCGGCTGGCCCGTATCGAATACCAGCACCGTGCCCCTGACCAGCGGAATGCGATGTCCGCTCACCGGGAAGTGCACGTCGAGCCCCTTGTCCTCGCTCAGGAAGAGATTGCAGAAAGCGGCACCACCGTATTGCGCGCCGTCATGGTGGTACCTCGCGCCGCGGCACGCCATCAGCGCGATGTCACTGGTGGCGATGACCTCTTCGAGTCCGATCGCACGCGTCCAGTCCGATGCCGCCTGAACGCAGTACTTGTAGTCCGGCCAGCGCGCACGTGCGCGCGTCAAGGGCAAAGGCTCGACATCACCGGGTTCGAGGCCCAGGCGCGCAGAGACCTCTCTTTCCCAGTCGGCCATCAACCTCCCTGAAGGCGCAGGCACATCGAGGACGGCCGACAACACGATGTCGCTCACGCTTCGGCTGCGCATCACAGAGCCGCCCTGGAAATAGGAAGTGAGGCGAGTTGGATCGCGATGCAAGTGGGTGGCTTGGCGCATGGGGTTCAGTGTAGTGAGCGCAGCAAAAGTCAAAAGGCACACCAGATGCACAGGCTCTCTGTGAAACCGTCGACAAAGGCACGTGACTATGGGCAAAAGCAGGTGTGCGCTGTGTAGAGTCCCCGGCTCATACAAAAAGATTCAGGAGGAATTTCATGACGGTCATGTCGGTATCACCGCGCGCCTCCGCCGCGCGCCTTTGTGTCTGCCTCGCCTGTGGCGCGGCGACTCTTGCCCTCACCCTTTCACTCGCTGCCTGCAAGCCCGACGTTGTACCCAAACTCGCCGGCCTCGTGGTGCCGGAAAAGCAAGAGGCCGAGAAACTCAACGCCTATGTGGTCGCCTACAACAAGCTGCTTCAATGGCACGACTTCGGCAACATCCTCAAAGACTATCGCCAGTCCAACCCGAAGATGAATGCCAAGGGAAATCCGCCGCTCGACAGTTACCGGGTAATTGGCAACGATGTCGACGCGCCATTGCAGGCCTTCGACCGGGCGACGGCGATCAGCGAGTCACTGCCGGAACTCGACGAACCAGCCACGGCGCTCAAGGCCGCGCTCGAAAGACTGAACCCGCTGCTGAAAGAAGCCGACACCTACGAGAAGACCAAGGAATACCTGAGCGACAAGGGTGTCAAAGCGCGGGCGATGGACGGTCCGTTCGTGGCAGCGCTCATCGCTGCCGGCAAGGCGACCAGCGTGTTCGGCATCGCCCTCTCAAAGCAAACGCTCAAACGCGACGAGGCCGAGTTGGCCTCGCTCACGCCCGGCACGGTGCGCTTCCACAAGCTCAAGGTGTCGCTCGAAGTGCGCAAGCTCACGACCGCGGTGAAAGCCGGTCTGTCCGACAAGACGCAAGTCGCAGCCATCGCAGCGCCGCTGCAGGCACTGAGCCTCGCCAACGCAGAACTCGGCACGATGAAGCGCGACGCCAAGGCCAAGCCTGCGTGGGACCCGGTGTGCGAGATGTACAAGTCGTCGGTCGATTCGCTCATGGGTGCGACCCGCACGTTAGCGGGACTCGTCGAGGCCGGCGACGGTCAGGCAATCGCCCCAGCCGCCACTGCATGGTCCAACGCGCGCAACAAGACGGTTGAAGCGTCCAACCAATGCGGGCATTGACCAACATGCCAAATACGCTCTCCCTTCTCGTCTCCCTGGCGATGATCGCCGTCGTTGTCGCCTTGTTCGTCCGAGTCAAAAAGAAACTGGGCAACGCGGAGTCGCCCAGCCCGAAGCCAACAAAGAAGCCAAGCTTTCTCAGCATCGACGACAGCGGCGGCTTCAAGGGAATGCGAACCTGGCCGGATATCGGGCGATGGGCCGCGGTGCTTCCGTTCGCGTTGCTTGGCTTGCTCGCTCTAACCTGGCTTTTGCGGGCCTTCATCGGCGTCTTCCACATCGGGGATGAGGATATGGCGTTCGTGTACTTGCTCCAGCCATTGGGCTCACTCCTGAGCCACCTCGGCTTCGTGCTGGGTGGCTGGGCTGCGGCACCGCGCTGGCGTGTCGCGGTGGCGTGCGTTCTGGGCAGCGGCTTGATCGCACTCGACCTTTTCTTACCGACCAAAGGGCTGTCGGTCCAGGCGCTCACCGGGAGCGTTGCCGGAATCGGGATGGCCGTTTACCAAGCTCGCAAGGCACAGTCGGGCGCTCAAAGAAACATGGCGACATAAGCCTCCGAGGCCGAGCGTCGGCCACTTGCTGCAAGATCGTGCCGTTCGCAATATCTAGGACAAGTCAGCATGCAAGACATCACCGCTTTCGCGCTAACGGCTCCGGACATCACGCCTTGGCGCGTCGGCAACACTGGCGTCGAAGGCGTCTTTCGCTTCGACAGTGGTGCGCCGGGGCGGCACGTGATGATCTCGGCGCTGGTGCATGGCAACGAACTTTGCGGCGCCTGGGCGCTGAAAGGGCTGCTTGAAGCCGGCGTGCGTCCGCGCCGCGGCCAGCTGACACTGGCGTTGTGCAACCTCGCAGCCTTCGATCGCTTCGACGCAGCAAACCACGACGCATCGCGCTTCGTGGACGAAGACCTGAACCGCCAATGGTCGCTCGAGCGCCTGGCGGAGCCTGTGACCATTGAGCGACGTCGGGCCGCAGCGCTCGAGCCTTTCGTGCGCGAAGCCGACTGGTTGCTCGACCTCCATTCGATGCATGAACCTGGACCGCCATTGACGCTGAGCGGCCTTCAGCCCGCGAACATCGAACTTGCGGTGCAGATGAAAGCCGCCGAGCACATCGTGGTCGACGCAGGGCACAAAGACGGTGTTCGCATGCGCGACTATGGCCGCTTCGGCAGTGCTGACGGCGTGGCCGCCGGTGCCCGCTCGCTGTTGGTGGAATGCGGTTTTCATGGTGACCTGCGAAGCCGCGACCTGGCGCAGGATCAGTGCCTGCGCTTTCTGCTGGCATCGGGCATCGTCGACGAAGCCGATGCTCAAAATATGCTGCCGACATGGCGGCTGCCCGACGTGGCCAAGCCGTGGATTTTGGAGGTTACCGGTGGCGTCGTCGCACGCGCCGGGGGGGTCGAGTTCGTCAGGCCTTTGAAGGGGCTGGAGGTGATCCCCGCAGCGGGCACCGTGATCGGCATCAACGGTGGCGAGCCAATCTTGACGCCGTATGACGATTGCGTGTTGGTCATGCCTTCGCTGCGGCACGCACGGGCCGGCGTCACGGTAGTTCGCTTTGCGCATCGGCGACGCATCGTGGCGCAGGACCCGCCCGCTATCACTGGCATTAGGTAGTCCTATTCGCTTCTGCCCAGTTTCTGCGACAGAATTTGCTCCCCACCCGTACTGAAAACCACAGGAGCATCCCCATGAGTGAAAAGAGCGAAGCGAAGTGTCCCTTCAACCAGGCCACCGGCGCCGGCACGACGACCCGTGAATGGTGGCCGAATCAATTGCGCGTGGATCTGCTGCATCAGCACTCGTCAAAGTCAGACCCGCTGGGACCCGACTTCAACTACGCCGAAGAATTCAAGAAGCTGGACCTGACCGCACTGAAGTCGGATCTCACTGCTCTGATGACCGATTCGCAGGACTGGTGGCCAGCCGATTTTGGTCATTACGGCGGCCTCTTCATCCGCATGGCATGGCACAGCGCCGGCACTTACCGCATCGGCGATGGTCGTGGCGGTGCAGCCCGCGGTCAGCAACGTTTCTCGCCCATCAACAGCTGGCCGGACAACGCCAATCTGGACAAGGCGCGTCGCCTGCTCTGGCCTATAAAGCAGAAATACGGCAACCAGATCTCCTGGGCCGATCTGATGATCCTCACGGGCAACGTCGCGCTGGAGAGCATGGGGTTCAAGACCTTCGGTTTCGCCGGTGGCCGCGTGGACGTGTGGGAACCCGATCAGGACGTGTATTGGGGCCGTGAAACCAAGTGGCTGGGTGGCGACATCCGCTATGCACAGGGCTCGCCGGGCGTCGAAAAGACGCACGGTGTCCTGCCCGCAGACGACAACAGCGAAGTACCGCACTCGCGTGTGCTCGAGCAGCCGCTCGGCGCGGTGCAGATGGGCTTGATCTACGTCAACCCCGAAGGCCCGGACGGCAATCCCGACCCGGCCGCCTCTGCCCATGACATCCGCGAAACGTTCAGCCGCATGGCAATGAACGACGAGGAAACCGTGGCATTGAACGCCGGCGGCCACACTTTCGGCAAGACCCATGGTGCAGGCCCCACGGAGCACGTCGGATTCGAGCCCGAGGGCTCCCACGTCGACGAACAAGGACTCGGCTGGAAGAGCAGCTTTCGCACCGGCAAGGGCATCGATGCGATCAGCAGCGGCCTTGAAGTCACCTGGTCGACCACACCGACGAAGTGGAGCAACAGCTACTTCGAAAACTTGTTCGCATATGAATGGGAACTGACGAAGAGCCCAGCAGGTGCGCACCAGTGGACGCCTAAGAACGGCGCCGGCGCCGGCACGATCCCGCATGCATTCGACCCTGCGAAGCGCCTGTCTCCGATGATGTTGACCACAGACATCGCGATGCGCGCGGACCCAGCCTACGAAAAGATTTCGCGTCGTTTCCTCGCGAACCCCGACCAGTTTGCCGACGCCTTCGCCCGCGCCTGGTTCAAGCTGACGCACCGCGACATGGGACCACGCGTTCGCTACCTCGGTTCCGACGTGCCGGCTGAAGTCTTGATCTGGCAGGACCCGATTCCTGCGCTCGACCACGCCGTAGTCGATGCACAAGACATCGAAACCCTGAAGAAGAAGATCGCGGCATCGGGCTTGACCAACGCGCAGCTGGTCTCTACCGCCTGGGCGTCGGCTTCGACTTTCCGCGGCTCCGACAAACGCGGCGGTGCGAACGGTGCACGGATTCGACTGGCCCCGCAGAAGGATTGGGCTGTCAACCAGCCAGACCAGCTGTCGAAGGTTCTGAAAACACTCGAAGGCATCCAGAGCGAATTCAACGGCGCCCAAAACGGCGGCAAGAAGGTCTCTGTGGCCGACCTGATCGTGCTGGCCGGCGGTGTCGGCGTGGAACAAGCGGCAGGCGGCGGCGTCGTCGTGCCCTTCACGCCGGGGCGCATGGACACCACGCAAGAGCAAACCGATGTGGATTCGTTCGCTCAGTTGGAACCGGTAGCCGATGGCTTCCGCAATTTCATGAAGGCAGGCTGGGGCGTAAGCGCTGAAGCCATGTTGATCGACCGGTCGCAGTTGCTGATGCTTACGGCGCCCGAAATGACGGTGCTCGTCGGTGGCCTGCGGGTGCTCGGCGCCAATACCGGAAACTCAAAGCATGGTGTTCTCACCAGCAAGCCGGGCACGTTGAGCAATGACTTCTTTGTCAACCTGCTCGACATGGGTACGGAGTGGAAGTCTGTCGCCGGTGCTGGTGAGCAGTTCGAAGGGCGCGACCGCAAGACGAGCGAAGTCAAGTGGACTGGAACGCGCGCGGATCTGGTGTTCGGCTCGAACGCGCAGCTGCGCGCTGTCGCCGAAGTCTACGGAAGCTCGGACGGGAAGCAGAAGTTCGTCGCTGATTTCGTGGCGGCATGGACCAAGGTGATGAACCTGGATCGCTTCGACATCGTCTGAGCTCAGCCGCGCAATCGCGTTACCAGAAGCGCCACCACGGAGCCCGCCGTGGTCGCGCGAACGCGAGCGGCGCGCCCAGAGTGCTGACGATGCCCGCGCGACGGCGCAGTTCGCTCTCCAACTCCTGCGCGCGCTCCAGCGCGTAGAAATTCCCTTGCGCGGCCTTGCGTCGCTCCATGAACGCGGCCTCTGCCAGTGCCGAGTCGGTCAGGGTTGCAACATCGTTCGATCGCTGGTCCATGTACGCATTCTGAAGCACCTCCTCGGTCTCACGCGAGCACGAAGACCAGCAGCAGATTGTTCGCGGGCATCTCGTGCCGCTCACGCAACACGAGGCCGTGGCGCTGGGCCTCTGCCGCGACATCCTTCAAGCGTCGGATTCCCCAGAGCGGATTGCGGGCACGCAAGCTTTCATCGAACGCTCGGTTACTCGGCGCCGGCGGGCTTTCGTCGAAGTACGGACCGTACGTGATGAGCATTCCGCCGGAAAGCAGATGCCGCGCTGCCCCTCGCATGAGGCCGGCGCATGCGGCGGGCGGCGCGATGTGCAACATGTTGGCGCAATAGATCGCGTCGAAGCTTTTGGTCAAGGCCGCGCCGTGCGACGGCCACTGAGGCGCCGTCACGTCGAGCAGAAGCGGCGGTCGCAGATTGGGCAGCCCCGCGTCCTCGATGCGGCTCGCCAGCGCGGGCAACATGTTGGCGTCGACGTCAGTGGGCTGCCAGACCCATTGGCGCAGAGCCGACGCGAATGCGGCGACATGCTGGCCCGTTCCGGAAGCAATCTCCAATGCATTGCCGCCCGCTCCCAGGAGCCGACTCAGCGCATCGAGGATGGGTTGCTTGTTGCGGTCGGCGGCGGGGCTGTGGGGAAGTTCGATCATGGGCGGCATCTTGCAGCACGGGTTCTGCCTAGGCATTGCCGCTGCCGTTTGCCGATATCGTCGCGCCGGTAAACCAAAAAACTGTCGCGGAGAAGCCCATGCCGCTGTATCTCACTCAAGGACTGCACCGCGCTGTGCAGCAGCATCCCCGGCGGACAGCAACGATCTGCGGACCACGCCAACACAGTTACGCGCAGTACGCCGATCGCGTCGCCAAACTGGCGGGTGCACTGCAGGCACTGGGCATGGCGCGCGGCGATCGAATCGGCATGCTGAGTCTCAACTCCGACCGTTATCTGGAGTTCTACTTCGGCACCTGGTGGGGTGGCGGTGCGGTCAATCCGGTCAACATCCGATGGAGCGCAGCCGAGATCGCCTATTCGCTGGACGATTGCGAAACCCGCATCCTGCTGGTCGATGAGCAGTTCAAAGCGGTGGGGCTCGATCTGCGCAGCAGAAGCAAGGTGCTGCAGACGCTGGTCTACGTCGGCGATGGCGAGACGCCCGAAGGCATGCTCGACTACGAAGCCATCGTGGCGGCCGCCGCCCCTGTGGCCGACGCCGCTCGCAGTGGCCAGGATCTCGCCGGCGTGATGTACACCGGGGGCACCACCGGATTTCCCAAAGGCGTGATGCTCACGCACGACAGCCTGTGTGCCAACGCGTTGTCGGCACTCGGCGAAGGTCTCACCGAAGCGAGCGGCCGCGCTTTGCTGATCGCGCCGATGTTCCACATCGCCTGTGCGGCGCTGATGCTCGCCCATGCGGCCGCCGGCGGCACCTTCATCATCGCCCCGATGTTCACGCCGCTGGGCACGCTGCAGGTCATCCAGGCGCAGCGCGTGACGCACCTGATGCTCGTGCCCACCATGATCCAGCTGGCCACCGACCATCCGGACGCGGCGCAGTACGACCTGAGCAGTGTGAAGGTGATGAGCTATGGCGGGTCGGTCATCAGCGAAGGCGTGCTGCAGCGGGCAATGAAGCGCTTTCCCGGCGCCGACTTCGTCCAGGCCTATGGCATGACCGAGCTGTCACCCTGCGCGACGTATCTCAGCTTTGCGGATCACAAGAGCGAAGCGGCAAAGACCGGCCTGCTGCGATCGGCCGGCCGCGCGTCACTCACGACCGAGGTGCGCGTCGTCGACCCGCTGGGCGTCGAGGTGCCGCGCGGCACTGTCGGCGAGGTGGCGGTGCGTGGTGCCAACGTGATGCTCGGCTACTGGAACAAACCGGAGCAAACCGCCGCCGCGTTGCGCGATGGCTGGATGCATACCGGCGACGGTGGCCGCATGGACGACGACGGCTATCTCTACATCGTCGACCGCATGAAGGACATGATCGTGAGCGGCGGCGAGAACGTGTACTCGGCCGAGGTCGAGAACGCCCTGAGCCAGCACCCTGCTGTGGCCGCATGCGCCGTGATCGGCATTCCCAGCGACGAGTGGGGCGAGTCGGTGCACGCGGTGGTGGTGTGCAAACCGGGCGCCAGCGCGACGACAAAGCAACTGGCGGACCATTGCCGCCAACTGATCGCCGGCTACAAGTGCCCGCGCAGCACGGAGTTTCGCGATGCGCTGCCGATGACGGGCGCTGGGAAGATTTTGAAGACAGAGCTACGGAAGCCCTATTGGGAAGGCCGGACTCGCGAAGTGAATTGACGGCGCGACGTCGACGGCGCCGTACTCGGCGTCAGCTCGAGCTTTTGGGGCGGCGCACGGCGCGGACCTTTCCGCTGTCGCCGCCGCCGCAATAGAAGAGGTCGGCGCCATCGGACTCGAGTCCGCTGACACCGGTGCCGCTCGGCATCGCGAGACGGTCGAGCACGGTGCCGCTCTGCGGGTCGATGCGGCGCAATTCGCTCTCCTCGGCTTCCCAGGTACCGTGCCAGAGTTCGCCATCCACCCAAGTCACGCCGGTGACGAAGCGGTTCGATTCGATCGATCGGATCACCGCGCCCGTTTCCGGATTGATCTGATGGATCTTGCGGTCGCGGTACTGGCCGACCCACAGGCTGCCTTCGGCCCAGGTGAGCCCTGAATCACTGCCGCTGCCGGGCGCCGGGATCGACGCCACGACCGCGCCCGTCTTCGGGTCGATCTTGTCGATGCGCGTCTCGGCGATTTGATAGAGATGCGTGCCGTCGAACGCGGTGCCGGCATCGCAGGGGCGGTCGAGCGTGCATGCGGTGGCACCGTTCGATGGGTCGAAGGCGACCAGCACGGCGCCGGTGGCGGCCCACACGTTGTGGCCGTCGTGGGTCACGCCGTGCACCTTGTCGGACCCGGCGAACGGCCCGTACTCACGGACGATTTCTGCCGGGCGAACCTTGGCCGCCGGTCTCTCTTTGCTCACATTGCTATTCATGTCCGACTCCTTTTCAGCGCGCTGAAATCGGCGCCGTGAAGACAACTCTATTGAATCCGCAGCGCAGCGGGGAGTAACAAGATCGTCGTGAATCCGGTCAGCGGCGGCGCAAGCCAGCGGCGCGCCCGCGCCTGCCCGATGGCGCGCACCCTGCCCTCGGCTTCGAGCTCGGCCAGCGCACGCTGCACGGTGCGTTGGCTGGCACCCAAAGCCAGCGCAAGTGCCGACGTCGACCATGCCGCGCCATCGGACAGCAACGCCACCAGCGACGCCTGGTCGCCATCGATGGGCGGTGCCAGCACGGCAACGTCGCGCGCTCCGTGTGGTCGAAGCGCGAAGCCGCGCGCCGTGGCCTCGATCTGCGCCGATGCGCTCACCAGCGCACGCAGACGGCCGATCTCGACCCGCAACCGCGCGCGGTGCGTCTCGTCGGGGCGCCGAATGCGAAACGCGCCGGCGATCAGAGCTTCGCGGTTCACCTCTCCGGGCCATGCTTCAGCCAGCGCACGCAGCAGCACGAACAGCACCGGCCGGCTGGCCAGCGGCAGCCACGCATCGCCCGCCTGCAGTCCGCGACGGCAGGCGTCGACCACCAGGGCGTTCGAGGTGAACAGCGCTGCGACCTCGTCGAGCCGCAGTGTCAGTTCGATGCCGGCGACAACGCGCCGCGCGGCCGGACGGTCGAACGCAGCTTGCGCCTCCGCGACCTCGGCCATCAGCGCAGGCACGCGGGCACGCTCGGCCGCCTCTTGCGCGCGCCCGAGCGCCGCATGCGCCTGCGCCACCCGCAGCGAACGCAGCGCCAGCTCGGCCGCCGTCAGTTCTGCCACCGCTGCGACAGCCGCAAAAGGCGACGGCAAAGCGCGCACGTCGAGCTGTGACAATGCATCCGCAGCCTCGTCGAGACGACCGAGCAACAGCAATCTGCGCGCCACGATCAGGCGTGCCTGCAGGGCGTTGCCAAGATCGGTCGTATCGGCGCGATCGGCTCTCGCCTCCAGGGTTGTCGCCGCCGCGGCCAGCGAGCGCAGAGACGGGAAAGAGCTGCCAAGGTCGCGCATCGCCAGCGCCACCTCCGCCTCGGCGACGATGCAACGAGCGCGTGCCGCTTCTTCATGCGCGCCGAAGCCACGCGCCGCGCGTCGCAACAGTTCGCGGGCGCGGGGGTGCTCGCCGAGTTGTGCCATCGCGATGCCGCGCAATGCCAGCGCAGGCGGGTCGTCGCGCAGGGCCACCCGCTTGAGCGCGCCGAGCGCATCGCCGGCAGCGAGTGAGCGCGCAGAGGCGGCGATCAGGGAATCCATGGCGACAGATTACGCCGCGCCGGTCTGCTGGCTGCCAAGGCCTCGACGATCAGCGGCATGTTGCGCATCATGGCGTCGATGCGCGGTGCCGATCTGCGTCGCGGTTGCAGTCATGCGTCTCGGAGGAACGCTGGCTCAGCCTTTCAACCAGCGCGCCGCTGCATCGCCAAGTATCCCGAGGCTGCGTGTTGAACGCGATGGGCACGCCCGGCGCCGCCCTGTGGACGGCGTTGACGAGCACTTCGAACAGCAGCAAGCTCTCAGGCGGAATGCGAAGGCCACCGCCGATCACTACGCAGTCGTAGCTGGCGGCCGCGAGTTGACGCTCGAGCGCTGGGCCGGCGGTGTCGTCCGGGTTCACCAGGCAAAGATCGGGCTTCCAGCCACGCATCAGGACGGCGTCAGTATGACGCTCAGATCAAGCCGCCGCCAGCATCCGACGACTGCGAAATTCGGTCGCGTACAACAGCGCCGCCGCAAAGATGAAGCCGCCACCCAGAAGGCACAGCGCCGTCCAGCCGTGAAAGGCATAGACCGCTGCTGCGAGGCCCGACGCCACGGCCGCACACAGGAAAACGAACGTCATGAAGAGGCCGTTCAGGCGGCCGCGCAATTCGGGCGCCAGCATGAAGATGCTGCGGATGCTCAACACCTGGCACAGCTGTACGGCAACGTCGAGCAACACGCCGGCCGCCACCAGGCCGGCGAGCGAGTGGTAGTGCACCGACACGGCGCCCACTGCGAACGACAGCAGCCCCACCGCGATGGCCCAGCCAGTGGCCGGACGCGTCAAGCCGCGGTCGGCCAGACGGCCCGACCATGGGGCGGCCAATGCACCTGCGGCACCGGCCAGTGCGAAGGCGGCGATGCCGCCCTGCCCCATGCCGAACTCGTGCACCAGGGCCAGCGGCACGGCAGTCCAGAAGGTCTGGAACGCCGCGAACATCATCCCTTGATAGAACGCACGCCGGCGCAGCAGCGGCGTGCGCCGCACGATGCCCGGCAACGATGCCATCGTGCGCGTGTAGCCGACGGAGCCGTGCGGATGCCGCTCAGGCAGCGCGCGCCGCAACACGACGATGAGCGCGGCCATGACGACGGCCGAAATCCAGAACACGGCGCGCCATCCGAAGCCCGCTGCAACGAGGCTGGAAAACGGCCGCGCCAGCATGATGCCGGCCAGCAGCCCCGCCATGATGTTGCCGACCACCTTGCCACGCGTGGCCTCGGGCGCCAGGTGCGAAGCAAACGGAACGAGCACCTGCGCCGCCACGGCGCACAGGCCGACCACGAACGACGCCGCCAGAAAAGTAACAGCCGAATTGGACAGCGCGATGCCGAGCAAGCCGAGCACCGCCACCGACAGCATGCCGACGATGAGGCGCCGGTTTTCGACGACGTCGGCCAACGGCACCAGCAACAACAGGCCGCTCCCGTAGCCGAGCTGGAGCAACGTCATGATCAGCCCGGCCAGGCCCGCGTGCAGGCCGAGGCTGGCGGAGATCGGACCGAGCAGCGGCTGGGCGTAGTAGATGTTGGCCACGGACAAACCGCAGGCGACGGCAAAGACGAAGGTCAGGCCGGTGGTGAGTCCTTGGGGTGCGGCAGAGCTGGCGAACGACGGTTGCGACGGTTTGGCGAGCGGGGCCGCGGGTAAGGGCACTTGCGAGCTTCTTGGAGCGCTTCAGGGATTGACGCCGGGCAAGGCCGTGGCGTCTGCGATAGCGTCTGCAATGGCGCCTGCGGTGGCGTCCGGCGCACCGGCCCTGCGCTCCACCGTCGCTGTCGCGTGCAACGACGTCGGCCGGCCCCCCGCCACCCACGCATCGAGTCCTCCCGCCAGTGGCCGGGCGCGCGGCACGCCTTGCGCGGCCAGCGCGCCCGCCGCCAGGGCAGCCGACACGTCATTCGGGCAATCGCAATAGAGAACTACATCGCGCGCACCGTCGAAGGCATTCGCGGTGCGGCGATGCTGGATGTCCTTGAGGCTCAAGGGCAGTGCGCCGGGAATGCGGCGCGGGTCGATCTGAATGCTCGCGTTGCCGCGCACGTCGATGACCAGCGGTGGCGTTTCGGTGCCCATCAAGTCATACAACTCGTTCACCGAGATGCGCGGCATGCGGGTCAGTTGAATGAAACGGCGCCGTCGCCCGTATCGAACCGCCAGTGTCGCGAGCACCGCGCCCACCACCAAGAGAGTCGCCACGCCGCCGGCATCGGCCAGGCCATTCAACACGCTTTGCACACTGTCGCGAAAGGCGTAGCCCAAACCAAGAAACACGCCAGCCCAAACCAATGCCGCACCGACTTCGAACAGCACGAAGCGCAAGGACGACATGCCGAGCGCACCCGCCATCGGCGGTGCCACGACCGACACGCCGGGCACGAACTTGGCCGCGAGCAGCGACAAGCCGCCCCAGCGCGTGATGAGCGATTTGCTGCGGCGTACGCATGAATCCGGCGACAACGAGATGCGGCACAGCAGCCGCATGAAACGATGACCGTAGCGACGGCCCGCATAGAACCAGGCCCCGTCGCCGATCAGGTTGCCGAGCACGGCGACCAGCAACGCGCCGGGCAGCGACACCTGGCCGATGGACACCAGTGCGCCGGCCACCACCAGCACCGGCGCGGCCGGCACCGGCAAGCCGAGACGTGCGGCCAGGCTGACCCCGAAGATCAGGGCGAGCGCGTTCTCGATCATGAGCGTCATCAGTTGCGCCATGGCAACTCCCGCGCACGCGCGCTGATGTGATCGAGGAGGAGGACAAAGCGCTGCATGTCACCAAGATTTTGCGGCAGAAGCGAAGAACGTTCAGCGCGAAGGAAATTGCTTGCTGCTGCGGCAGCCACCGCGGCCTCGGCTTCGGTCCCGAGCTGGGCGACCAGATGGCATCGGGACAGCGCTTCAGCGAATCGCCCAACCTCCGGCAACGGGAAAGACCTGTCCCACGAAGCACGCTGCCGCTTTGCTGCACAGGTAAGCGGCGAACTCGGCGTCCTCCCTCGCGCTGACGAGTCTGCCCAGCGGCACCTCCCGCTTCATGAACTCCTGAAAGCGTGGCCTGGCCTGGACATCGACCGGGTAGTACGTCGGGTTCTCCACGAAATTCTGGGCAATCGCGTTGATCTGCACGTTGTGCTGAGCAGCCTCGAGGGCCGCACTCAGGACGTACCCGATCTGGGCCGCGCGGGCCGCGCCGTACGTTGCCGTGCGGCGCATTCCGCGCAAGGCCGTCGCGCTGCCCATGACGAGAATGCGTCCCGACTTGCGCTCGATCATCGAAGGCAGCACGGCCCGCACCAGCCGCGGCAGCGGATCGACCAGCGCTGCAAAGGTGGAGCGCCATTCGTCGTCGGTGATGGAAACCGCTTCGGTGGACGGTGCCGGAACGGCCAGATTCGCGATCAACACATCGACGCGTCCGGCGGCCGTGACGACCGCGGCGGGCGCGGTCGGGTCGGTCAAAGATTCCCGACTCGCGATGACGTCCGCGCCGTGCTCAGCCAGGACTTCGCACAACGTCGGCCCCATGAAGTCGTCCGCCTGCGTTATCAGGATCCGCAAACCGCCAAGCAGGGTGTCGGGCATTTTTGTCTTTTCGAAACAGGTTGATAAGCGTGATTGTGAGCGCCAAAGCGCGGCGCGATCCCGGAACAGGCAGTGCAGACCGACGGCCTCTCCGGGCAATGCGTTGACCCGGATTCCACACCAGGATCCAGACGCCATCTACTGCTTCCCGCAGCGTCACGGCCAACAACGCGCCTGCCGGCGAATGCTCGATCGCGTTCTGCAGCAGGTTCGGCATGGCGCGGCGAAACAACGATGTTTCGAGCGGCGCATGGACCAGCACGTCGCCATCGATCTCGACCTGCGTGCCGGTTTCGTTAAGTCCAACCGTCGGCCAGAAGTTGTCGGTTAACCGACCGCTCTGACAGTTTCAGCCGGCGCGGCCCGTCGGGCTCACCAGTGACATCAGCAGTTTGGGCATCTCGTCAAGCAGCACGCAAAAGTCAGTGTGGTTGGACAACAAGGCATTTGTCGGCATGCCGCGCGCGGTGGCATCCGACGGGCTTTGGACGATGCAGATGCCGCCTTCCCGATGAATCGCCTTCAGGCCATCCGAGCCATCGTCTCCGGTGCCGCTCAGCACGATGCCGATCACACGTCGCCCGTACGCCGCGGCCGCCGAGCGAAACAGCGGGTCGGCCGAGGGCGCCGGGTAATCGACGGCGGCCGCGTCGTCGAAGCCGAAGCGGCCGGTGGGCAGAACGACCAGATGATTTCCCTGCGGCGCCAGATAGATATTGCCGGGATGAAACTCCTCGCCATCGGCCGCGTCGCGCACCGAAAGGCGGGTGTGCTGGGCGACGATTGCAGGAAGCTGCATGCTGTCGGCGCCAGATGAAGCGCCGCCGCCCGGACCGTTGAAGATCGCCACGACGATGGCCGCAGGAAAGTTGGCGGCCAATGGCACCACGAAGCGGCACAGTGCGCTCAAGCCGCCCACTGAACCGCCGATGACGATGAGATCACGACCGACAGGCATGCTGGCTCCCGCCAAGGAGAACTTCACTATTCTTTGCGGCCTCGCGCCGGCGTGTCAACGGGAGCCTGTCACTGGAGCGCAGTCACCTTGGCGCATCGCCCTTGCGGTAGTCGGCTGTCAGCTCGTCCAGTTTCAGTTTGAGTGCGGGGTCGAGCTTGTACTCGGCCGCAGCCAGCGTGGCGTCGAGCTGCTCGGGCCGACTGGCGCCGAGCAACGGCGCGGTGATGAGCGGATTGGCCATCACCCATGCCACCGCCAGTGTCGCCAACGGCACGCCGGCTTCGTCGGCCAGCGCATGCAACTGCGCGATCGTCGCAAAGCTGCGGTCGTTCCAGTAGCGGTCCTGGTACATCGCGCCAGCCGTGCCGAGCGTGAAGCGCGTTTGGTCTTCGGGCTTCGAGTCCGGTTTGTACTTGCCCGTCAGCATGCCGCCAGCCAGTGGGTTGTACGGAATGACGCCGATGCCGTCTTCGTCCGCCAGCGGCAGCAACTCGCGCTCGATCTCGCGAAACAGCAGGCTGTAGCGCGGCTGCACCGACACCAGCTTGGTGAGCTTGTGCAGCTCGGTCCGGCCGATGGCACGCGCCAGCCGATAAGCAAGGAAGTTCGACACGCCGATGTAGCGCGCACGGCCGGACCGCACGATGGTGTCGAGCGCTTCGAGGCTTTCGTCGAGCGGCGTGTGCGGGTCGTTGTGATGGAGCTGGTACAGGTCGACGTGGTCGGTCTGCAGGCGCTTGAGCGACAGGTCGATCGCGTCCAGCAGGTGCTTGCGCGAGTTGCCCTGGTCCCACGGATTGGGTCCGACCTTGTTCGCCGCCTTGGTCGCAAGGATGAACTCGCTGCGCCGGCTTTTGCCCTTGGCGTTCAGCCAGCGGCCGATGATCTCTTCGGTGCGGCCTGCCGTCTCGACCGTGCCGCCGAGCGGGTACACGTCGGCCGTATCGAGAAAGTTGATGCCACCTTCGGTCGCCTTGTCGAGGATGCGAAACGACGTCGCTTCGTCGGTCTGCAGGCCGAAGGTCATGGTGCCGAGCGCGAGTCGCGACACGGTGAGGCCGGTGCGGCCGAGTCGGGTGGTGGGGATGCTCATGTGGTCATGATAGACACGGCGGGTGAAACGCGCTGACGGCAGCGAGGTGAGTGAACTACCTCGAAGACTTTTCGAGATTCAAGAACGGGATCGGCGCTCCGGCGTAGATGCTCGTGGGCAACGCCCCGTTCCACTTGCGCGCCTTTTCCAACTCGACCTCGATTCGACGAAGTTCGAGCACGTCCTTGTTTTGCGCCAGTGCCGCGTTCTGGATCTTCAGCGAGTCCGCCTGTGCCGTCGCGATCTTGAGCTGTGCATAGGCTTCGCCGTCTGCTGTTTTCCTCGCGGCGTCAGCCTCGGCCTCGGCCACCGCGACCTTCTGCTTTTGTTCGGACTCCACCGTCTTGAGCTTGTTGTCCGCCGCCTGCCGCAATTGTTCCTGCGTGACCTTCTCGTTGATCGCCGCCATGTACGACGGGCTGAAACTGAAGTTGCGCATGTCGATGCTGATGATCTGCGCGCCGAACACTTTCATTTTGTCGCGCAGCAGGGCGCTGATGTCGTTGCTGACGCTGGAACGCTTCGCGATCAGATCGGTTGCCGTGTAGCGCGCGGTGACGGCCTTGAACACTTCGGCCGTCGCAGTCTGCACATAGCTCGCCAAGTTACCGTCATGGCTGTACTTTTCGTACACCTCTGTGACGCGGTCCAGGCTGATCGAATAGCGCACGGTCAGGCTGACATTGACCGGTTGCGTATCCAGCGTGCTGCCTTCGGCCTTTTCGACGTCGGCCTGCTCGGCTCGAATGTTGAAGTCCACCTTCTTTTCCCATGGCCAGAGCAGCACGTACCCTTCTTCCTTCAGGCTCTTGATGGCGCCGCCGACCGTGATGACGCCACGGTAACCGGTTGGCACGCTCGTAAGTGGCCAGAAGGCGACCAGCATGACCAATGCGATGACTGCGAAGACCGAGTTGCGGATATGGCTCCGCTGGATGCCCGTGGTGTCGATATTCATGGCTGAAATTCCTCCTGAGTCTTTTGTTTGAGTGACCAGCGAAGGTACCCAAGACTTTTCACTTCAGTCGCTGCCGAAGCCGAGGTTCCGCGAATTTGTGCCGCATTTCGCTACGGAACCAAAAGCGGCCAGTCACCGCGGGCCACCATCGAAGCAGCGGAATCAGCGTGTCATCTGGCGGGCCAGCGCCATCCGCGTATCGGCCCGCGCACTGGTGATCGACCACGCGAACACCCCCATGCCCGCGAATGCGAGCAAGACGCCGACCCAGCCGGTCGAGGTCCAGCCCAGGCCGGCGCTGATGGCCGCGCCGCCAAGCCACGCGCCGAGGGCGTTGGCCATGTTGAAAGCCGAGTGGTTGAGCGCAGCCGCCAGCGTCTGCGCGTCACCCGCCACGTCCATCAACCGGATCTGCAAGGCCGGTGCGATGGCGACGATGGTGCCCAGCAGGAAAACGTTGATGGCCGCGGTGACGACGTGGTGCGCCGCAAAAGAGAACAGCGCCAGCACCAGCGCCGACCACACCAAGAGACCGCCGATGGTGCGCAGCAACGACTTGTCAGCAAGCCGCGCGCCCACCAGGTTGCCGGCCACCATGCCCAGGCCGAACAACGCCAGCACGAAGGGCACGCCGGCCAGCGGCAACCCCGCCACTTCGATCAACGTCGGCTTGATGTAGCTGAACACCGAGAACATGCCGCCGAAGCCGATGGCACCGATGCCGAGCGTGAACCACACTTGCTTGCGCTTGAGTGCGCCGAGTTCGCGCCACGGGCTCGCACCGGCTTTAGGTGCGATGTCGGGGATGTCGCGGTTCAGCAGCACGATGGCGATCAAAGCGATCACGCCGACGAAGACGAAGGCAGCGCGCCAGCCGAAGACCTGCCCGAGCCACGCCGCAATCGGCACGCCGATCAGCGTGGCACCTGTCAGCCCGAGCATCACGAGACCGACTGCACGCGCGCGTCGATCGGGCGGTGCAAGTGCGGCGGCCACCAGCGCCGCGACGCCGAAGTAGGTTCCGTGCGGCAGGCCTGTAGCGAAGCGCAACAGGTTGAGCGAGAGATAACCCGGCGCGAGCGCGCTGGCGAAGTTGCCGGCTGCGAACACCGCCATCAGCGCGATGAGAAGCGCCCGGCGATGCCAGCCCGCAGCCATCACTGCCAATACCGGCGCACCGATGACGACGCCCAACGCATAGGCGCTGATGACGTGTCCGGCTTGCGGAATGCTGACCCCGATGTCGGCTGCCACTTCAGGCAACAAACCCATGATGACGAATTCACCCGTGCCGATGGCGAAGCCGCCCACGCCGAGCGCAAGCATGGCGCGGCCGAAGTTGACGTTGGACGGTGCAGTGGTTGCCGCTTCGGCCAGTGCAGCAGAAGAGGGTGCGATGGGAGGGTTCAAAACCGGATCCTTGAAAGGCCCGGCGACCCGCGGGCAAAAACAGATTTTAGGGTAAACCCCTAAATCGCTTTCCAAGCCCGAGACACCCCCTAGATCGCAACCAGCTGGCGAACGCCCTGCGCTTCCATGTCCTTGCCCAGACCGCGCGCGATGACTTCGCCGCGCTCCATCACGAGGTAGTCGTCGGCCAGCTCCTGCGCGAAGTCGTAGTACTGCTCGCACAGCACGATCGCCATGTCGCCGCGGTCGGCGAGCATGCGAATGACACGACCGATGTCCTTGATGATCGATGGCTGGATGCCCTCGGTCGGCTCGTCGAGGATGAGCAGCTTCGGTCCCGGTGCGAGTGCCCGCGCGATGGCGAGTTGCTGCTGCTGACCACCGGAAAGATCGCCGCCACGCCGATGCAGCATCTGCTTGAGGACGGGGAAAAGCTCGTACAGCTCAGGCGGAATCGGCGTGCTGCCGCTCCTGTAGGCCAGCCCCATGCGCAGGTTTTCTTCGACGGTCAGCCGCGCAAAAATCTCGCGGCCTTGCGGCACGAAGCCCATGCCCGAACGCGCGCGCTCGTAAGGTGTCTTCTTCTGGATCGCCTGTCCGTCGAACTGGATGCTGCCGCTCTTGATCGGCACCAGGCCAATCAACGACTTGAGCAAGGTCGTCTTGCCGACGCCGTTGCGGCCGAGCAGTACGGTGACCTTGCCGAGCGTGGCCGTGAAGCTCACGTCGCGCAGGATGTGCGAACCGCCGTAGTACTGGTGAATGTTCTTGACCGTGAGCATGGTTGTTCTTTCTTCAGCGGCCAAGATAAACCTCGATGACCCGCTCATCCGCCTGCACCTCGTCCAGCGTTCCCTGCGCCAGTACAGAGCCATCGCACAGCACAGTGACGATCTCGGAGATCGTACGGATGAAGCTCATGTCGTGCTCCACCACCATCAAGGAGTGCTTGCCCTTAAGCGTCAGAAAAAGCTCTGCGGTGCGCGCCGTTTCTTCATCCGTCATGCCAGCGACAGGCTCGTCGAGCAGCAGCAGCTTCGGGTCCTGCATCAACAGCATGCCGATCTCGAGCCACTGCTTTTGTCCGTGGCTCAGGTTGCCCGCCATGCGCGACACGCTGTCCGACAAGTGAATCGTCTCCAGGATTTCAGCAAGCCGATCGCTCTGCGTCGAGTCGAGTTTGAAGAACATCGAGCGCCGTACGCCCTTGTCGGTCTTCAACGCAAGCTCGAGGTTCTCGAACACGGTGAGATGCTCGAATACCGTCGGCTTCTGGAACTTGCGACCGATGCCGAGCTGTGCGATGTCGGCTTCCTTGTGACGCAGGAGGTCGATGGTGCTGCCAAAGAACACCGTGCCCGAATCGGGGCGCGTCTTGCCGGTGATGATGTCCATCATCGTGGTCTTGCCGGCGCCGTTGGGGCCGATGATGCAGCGCAGCTCGCCGGGCGCGATGTCCAGGCTCAGCTTGTTGATCGCCTTGAAGCCGTCGAAGCTCACGCTGACGTCTTCGAGGTACAGGATGCGGCCGTGGGTGACGTCGACTTCGCCCGGCGTACCGATGCGGCCGTAGCCCGCCTCGCGGCCACCTGACTCGGTCGTCGAGCCGTGGTCGATGCCGTGCAGCTTGGCGACGCGTTGCGCGCCTTCTTCCATCAAGTCGGGTGTCATGCGCCTGCTCCTCCGGTTTCAGCCGCGAGCGAGCGTTGCGCTTCGAGCCTTGCAGCGGGCGGCGCGTTGTCGCGCTTCCACAATTTCTTGACCAACCCGACGATGCCGTCCGGCAAGAAGAGCGTCACTGCAATGAAGATAGCGCCGAGGAAGTACAGCCAGTACTCCGGGTACGCGACCGTCAGCCAGCTCTTTGCGCCGTTGACGATGAAGGCGCCGATGATCGGCCCGATGAGCGTCGCGCGGCCGCCCACTGCGGCCCAGATGGCGATCTCGATCGAGTTGGCCGTGCTCATTTCACCGGGGTTGATGATGCCGACCTGCGGCACGTACAACGCGCCCGCCACGCCGCACATGATGGCCGAGATGACCCAGATGGTGAGCTTGTAGGGCAGTGGGTTGTAGCCCGAGAACATCACGCGCGTTTCGGCATCGCGAATGGCCTGCAGCACACGGCCGAACTTGCTTCCGATGAGCCACTTCGAGAACAAAAAGAACAGCAGCAACGTGATGCCGGTGAGCGCGAAGATCGTCATGCGCATCTCTTGCGTGGCAAGCGGAATACCCAGGATGCGCTTGAAGTCGGTGAAGCCGTTGTTGCCGCCGAAGCCCGTCTCGTTGCGAAAGAAGAGCAGCAGTGCCGCGAAGGTCAGCGCCTGCGTAATGATCGAAAAGTACACGCCCTTGATGCGCGAACGGAAGGCGAAGAAGCCGAACACCAGCGCGATCAGACCAGGCACCAGCACGATGAGGATCAGCGTCGCGATAAAGCTGCCGCTGAAGGTCCAGTGCCACGGCAGTTCCTTCCAGTCGAGGAACACCATGAAGTCCGGCAGGTCGCTCTTGTAGTTGCCGTCGCGGCCGATCTGGCGCATCAGGTACATGCCCATCATGTAGCCGCCGAGCGCAAAGAACAGCCCGTGCCCGAGCGACAGGATGCCGGTGTATCCCCAGACCAAATCCATCGCCAGCGCGCAGATCGCGTAGCACATGATCTTGCCGACCAGTGCCACCGCGTAATCGCTCATGTGCAGCGGGCTGCCGTCCGGCACGACGATGTTGAGCACCGGTGCCACCGCGCAAATAACGATCAGCGCGATGAAGAAAATCGTCCAGCCTTTGCCGCTCATCAGCGGGCCCTTGGCGGGGAGTTTGACTTTGCTGATATTGGTCATGCTTCTGCACTCCGGCCCTTGATCGCGAAGATGCCCTGGGGCCGCTTCTGGATGAAGATGATGAGGAAGACGAGCACGCATATCTTTGCGAGCACCGCGCCGGCCCAGCCTTCGATGAACTTGTTCAGGATGCCGAGGCCGAGCGCCGCGTACACCGTGCCGGCCAGTTGCCCGACGCCACCCATCACGACCACCATGAAGGAGTCGACGATGTAGCTTTGGCCGAGGTCAGGACCGACGTTGCCGATCTGACTGAGCGCACAGCCCGCCAGTCCTGCGATGCCCGAACCGAGCGCGAACGCGTAGGTGTCGATCCGCGCCGTGTTGACGCCCATGCACGAGGCGATCGGTCGGTTCTGCGTAACGCCGCGCACGAACAAACCGAGTCGTGTCTTGCCGATGAGCCAGCCCATCGCCAGCAACACCAGTACCGCGAAGACGATGATGCAGATGCGGTTCCAGGGCAGCGCGACGTTGCCGAGCATGGTGAAGCCACCGCTCATCCATGAGGGGTTTTCGACGCCGACGTTCTGTGCGCCGAACAGCGTGCGCACCAGCTGCTGCAGCATCAGGCTGATGCCCCAGGTGGCGAGCAATGTTTCGAGCGGTCGGCCGTAGAGGAAGCGAATGACGCCGCGTTCGAGGATGGCGCCGACCAGCGCCGACGCCAGAAACGAAACCGGGATCGCAGCGACCAGATAGCCGCCGAACCACGACTCCGGCAGGTAGCGCTGAAACAGCCCCTGCATCATGTAGGTGGCGTAGGCGCCGATCATCATCAGCTCGCCGTGGGCCATGTTGATGACGCCCATCAGGCCGTAGGTGATGGCAAGGCCGAGTGCGGCCAGCAACAGCACCGAGCCGAGGCTGATGCCGCTGAACACTGCGTTGATGCGGTCGCCCCACACCAGCGCGCCGTCGATGCTGGCAATGGCTTTTTGCAGCGCCGCCTTGACGGTCGGGTCGCTCTCGTCGGTCAGGCGTTCGTTCAGCAGCAGCTTGGTGTCGGGGTTCTTGCTTTCGGACAACGCGGCCGCAGCGGCGATGCGCTTGGCGGCATCGGCGCTGTTGAGCAGCGAGGCCGCGCGCACCAGTTCGAGCTTGGCCTTGATGGCGGTGTTGGTCTCGCCGGCCAGCACCTTCTCGACCATCGGAATACGCGACTCGTCCGGATCTTTGAGCAGCGCGTTGGCGGCTTCGAGGCGCACCGCCTCGTCCTTGCTGCTCATCAGGGTGAGCATCGATTTCGCAGCGTCGAGGGCGCCGCGCATCAGGTTGTTGTTGACCACGTCTTCGGCCGTGTCGGGCACCTTGAGCTCGGCACCGGTGACCGGGTCGTAGCCCTTTACGTCTCCGTTCTGGTCCTTCATCACGAAGACCTTGTCTTCGGTGACCCTGACGGCATCGTCGGTCAGCGCCTGGATGAAGGCAATCGTCTTGTCGTCGGCAGTGGCGACGGCCTTGTTGAGCGCGGCAACGCGGTCTTCGGTCTCGCCGGTGGCGATGGCCTTGGCTTCGTCTGCGGTCAATGCATGCGCATGTGCGGACACCAGAAGCAGCGCGGCGAAAGCGGCATGCAAGATTCGGCGCGGGGCTGTATTCACATCATCCTCAAATAAAACAGGGCCCGATCCCCCAAGAAAAGATCGAGCCCAAAACAGGTCACTTGAACGAGGCGAGCGAAAGTTAAGAGGATTTCCCTGCTGGTTGGTCAGGCTTTTTGTCGTTGCCTTCGATGAACGGGCTCCAGGGCTGCGCCTTGACTGGCGCCGGCGTTTTCCACACCACACCGAACTGGCCGTCGGCCTTGATTTCACCGATGAACACCGGCTTGTGCAGGTGATGGTTCTTCGGGTCCATTTCGACGGTGAAGCCGTCCGGTGCCTTGAAGGTCTGGCCGGCCATGGCGGCAATGACCTTGTCGGTGTCGGTCGACTTGGCCTTCTCGACGGCCTGCTTCCACATGTTGATGCCGACGTAGGTGGCTTCCATCGGATCGTTGGTCAAAGGCTTGTCCATCTGACCCGGCAGCTTCTTCGCCTTGGCGTAGTCGCTCCACGTCTTGATCCAGGCGGTGTTGGTCGGGTTCTTGACCGACATAAAGTAGTTCCATGCAGCAAGGTGGCCGACGAGTGGCTTGGTGTCCACGCCGCGCAGCTCTTCTTCGCCTACCGAGAAGGCGACGACCGGCACGTCCTTGGCCTTCAGGCCGGCGTTGCCGAGTTCCTTATAGAACGGCACGTTGGAGTCACCGTTGATCGTCGAGATCACGGCCGTCTTGCCGCCTTGAGAGAACTTCTTGATGTCGGCAACGATGGTTTGATAGTCGCTGTGGCCGAACGGCGTGTACTTCTCGTCGATGTCCGAGTCCTTCACACCCTTGCTCTTCAGGAAGGCGCGCAGGATCTTGTTGGTGGTGCGCGGGTAGACGTAGTCGGTGCCCAGCAGCACGAAGCGCTTGGCGCCGCCGCCGGCCTTGCTCATCAAATACTCGACAGCGGGAATGGCTTGCTGGTTAGGCGCTGCACCCGTGTAGAACACGTTCTTGGAGAGCTCTTCGCCCTCGTATTGCACGGGGTAGAACAAGAGGCCGTTCTGCTCTTCGATCACCGGCAACACTGACTTGCGCGACACCGAGGTCCAGCAGCCGAAGATCACGGCGACCTTGTCCTGACCCAGCAGCTGCTTGGTCTTTTCAGCGAACAGCGGCCAGTTGGAAGCCGGGTCGACGATCACGGGCTCGAGCTGCTTGCCCATCACGCCGCCCTTTTTGTTGATCTCTTCGATCGTCATCAGCGCCATGTCCTTCAGCGCCGTTTCGGAGATCGCCATCGTGCCCGAAAGGGAGTGCAGGATGCCGACCTTGATGGTGTCGGCTGCGAAAGCAGGGGCCACGCCCAGTGCCGCGAAAGCGACGCTGGCGGTAAGTGCCTTGAGTGTGAAACGACGTTGCATGTGCATCCTTCTCCGGTTGTATTGAACTTGTCGCCAGCACCTTCGCTGTCGATGGACGGAGTGTGCTGACGAGGTCGTCTCCTACAAATACGCCGGGTGGCGTACGAGATCAGGCGCGGGCGAACTGCCGCGCCGCAAAGGCCCACGCCATCCGCGTCGCATCCGGACCCGCCGGGTCGCTGAAGGCCAGGCGCGCAGCGCCACCGCTCCACGCGTGACCCAGGCCGGCGATCTCGCACAACGTGACGCTGGTCTTGCCGCGCAGCTTGAAGTCGGTCACGCGCATCGGATGCCGCCGCCCGCGCTGCAGTCGGCGTGACGCGGCAGGCACTGCACCGGTGGCTGCGGCCCACACCGCAGCGGCGCTGCCGGCATTGCTCGAAGACACGACGACATCGCGGTCGCCGTGCAGGATGAGCAAGGGCGGGAGCGTCGTCATCGCGGCGGCGGCGCCCATTGCCTTGCCGACCGCCGTGACCGGCATGGGAGGTACGTGCCGCCCGCGCATCGCGCCCAGTGCCGTTGCGGACGACCGCGCCGCACCGGGCGCCACGCCGGAGTGCATGACCACCGCCTGAAAGCGCGCGGGATAGTGCGTGGCCAGCAGCGCCGCCATGCCGGCACCGGCAGAGAGCCCAGCGACCGCGACGCGCGCGCGGTCGGCCGCATACAGCACGCAGACCTGATCGACCGCCGCCATCAGCGTTGCGGCTTCGGCGGCCGACTTGCCCGAGCGGGTCTCGTACCAGTTCCAGCAGCCTTGCGGATGATGGAGCCTGTCTTGCTCGGGGTAGAGCACGAGAAAGCGATGGCGGGTGGCCAGCGCATTCATGCGAGTAATGGCAGCGAAGTCGCGTCCGGTCTGGCCGCAGCCATGCAGCATGACCATCAGTGGGAGCTTCTCGCCCGGTGCGAGGTCGAGGTCCGATGGGCGAAACAGGTGATAGCGCCGCGCGCCGCCGGGGCCGAGCGCCATGCCGGCGAGCCAGTCGCCCTTGCCGGGTGGCGGCTTCAGTTGCTTGACTGCCGCGCGCTGCACTTCGCTGACCGCACGCTTGCCGGTCTTGATCGTGGCCTTCGTCCCTGCTTTGAGCGCGGCTTTGGTGAGCGCGCGCAGGTTGCGCTGATAGGCGCGCGTGAATGAAGACGTAAGCGAAGACGTCAGGGAGCTGATGGAGCTGCGGCGGGCCATGGCGCAGTGTGCACGGCTCAGATGACGCTGTCAGCCGCCAGACGTTCCCGGCATGCAACGCGGGATCGCATCGCCGCGCAGCCAGGCCAGGACGCCTTCGGCCAAGTCCGCATAAAACCGTTCGAAAACCGGCTGCGAAACGAAGCCGAGGTGCGGCGACAACAGCGCGTTGGGCAACGCGCGCAACGGATGGTCGGCATCCAGCGGCTCACGCGCGTACACGTCGAGTGCGGCAACGCCCGGTCGCCCGGCCTGCAAGGCGGCGACCAGCGCGGATTCGTCGGCCAGCCCCGCGCGCGAGGTGTTGACGAAGATCGCATCGGGCCGCATCTGCGCGAAGCGCACCGCATCGAACAACTGTCGCGTCGCGTCGGTCATCACCAGATGCAGGCTCACGACCTTCGACGTTTGCACGAGCTCGTCGAGCGGCACGGCACGCACGCCCTGTTCGGCCGCGCGTTCGGGCGTCATGCGCGGGCTCCAGGTCACCACGTCCATGCCGAAAGCCTTGGCAACGCGCGCGACGCGACCGCCGATCTCGCCGAGGCCGACCAGGCCCAGTCGTTCGCCGTGCAGCACCTGGCCCAATACGCCGCCATCGCGCCATTGCCCGCCTTGCAAGGCCTGCACGGCTTGCGGCAGCCGCTTGATGGCCGCCAAGATGAGCGCCCACGTCAGTTCGCAGGTGCTCTCCTTGGACGGACCCCATTCGGTAAAGCCCACCGGCACGCCGCGTCGCTGCAGCGCAGCCAGGTCGATCGCGTTGTTGCGCGTGCCGGTGAAGGCCAGGTACTTGAGCTTGGGCATGGCGTCGAGCAGCGCCGCATCGACGGGCGTGCGGTCGCGCATCAGCAGCAGGCAATCAGCGTCTTGCACGGCTTCGCGCAGCGCATCGCCGCGCAACGGCGCATGGCAAATGCGCAGTTCGGCCAACGCCTCGATCGCGCTCCAGTCGGCCAGCCGTCGGGCGGCGTGTTCGCAATCGTCGAGCAGCACGATGAGGGGGCGGTTCGGCATCAAGTCTCTGGTTCTCTATCGGTCTTGGGTGGCGGCGGTGTCGACCACGAGCGCGCCAATCAGCTCGCGTATGCGCTGGTCGACGTAGTAGCCGCCGTATTCGGTGTAGCGAAGCAATGGTCGCCCGCAACAAACGCACTGCCAGACCTCGCAGCGGTTGTAGGGAAAGTGGCCGAGCGCGATCGGTGCATCGGCCGCGTCGTAGCGGGTGCCTTGCGGATGGTGTTCTTCGAGCGTCGGCTCGTCGTACGGATCGCGATCGTTGGTCCGTCCCACGAGCCGCAGCAAAGACGCGTCGAAGGTGGCGGGCAGGCTTTCCCAACCGGGGCAGTGCAGCGCACCGCAAGCACACACCGCATGGGGCGGCGTGTACTGCAGAGCGATCGCAACGATCTGTACGGCAGTGAGCGCCGGCATCAAGGCGTCAGTCAGGCGTGGCGCCTGAGGTCTTCACGACCTTGGTCCACTTGTCGCGATCCTTTTCCGCGAAGGCCTGGAACTCCGGCGTCGTCATGGCCATCGGCTCGGCACCGAGCGTGAAAAGGCGGGCCTTCATCTCGGTGCTGGAGAGCGCTTCACGGACCGCATCGTTGAGCTTCTTCGCGATGGCCGGATCCAGGCCAGCCGGCGCCATGAGGCCGTACCACGGCTTGGCATCGAAGCCCGGCAGGCCGAGTTCGGCCACGGTCGGGATGTCGGGGAAAGCCGCGGACCGAACCGCACCGGTGCTGGCCAGCACCTTGACCTTGCCAGCCTTGACGTGAGGCATGGCGGGCACCGGGTTCTCGAACGAGATCGGCACCTGGCCGGCCAGCAGATCGTTCATCGCCGGGCCCGAGCCCTTGTAGGGAATGTGCTGCATCTTGATGCCGGCCGCCTGGTTGAACATCTCTCCGATGATGTGCTGCGGCGTGCCCGAGCCGGCCGAGGCGAAGTTGATCTTTTCACCCTTCTTGGCGCGCGCGATCAGGTCCTTGATGGACGTGATACCCGACGCCGGATTGGCCAGCACCACGAACGATGCGTTGGCGATCGGCGCGACGAAGGTGAAGTCCTTGATCGAGTCGTACGGGATCTTCGCGTAGAGCGAAGGCGAAATCACGATCGGCCCGCTGGCGGCCAGCAGCAGCGTGTAGCCATCGGGCGCGGCCTTCGCGACGTAGTCGGTGCCGACGTTGCCGCCCGCACCACCCTTGTTTTCGACGATGACGGTCTGCCCCAGCTTTTGCTGCAGCGGCTGCGCGAGCAGACGCGCCAGCACGTCGGTGGTGCCGCCCGGCGCATAGGGCGAAATGATCCTGATCGATTGTTTGGTGGGCCAGGGCGGCGCCTGTGCCAGCGCAAGGCTGGGCAGTAGCGCAGCGGCGGCAACGGCGGCGGCGAATGTCGGCAAGGCGGTGGCGAATACGCGGCGCTGAATCATTTGGAAAGTCCCTTGTTTGATCGACCGCCACCTTGCCACAACTGACACATGCCTGTCATCGGCAGCGCCCACGATGCGCGGGGTTACTCCAACATCAAAAAAAAACGCCATGAACACCCTTGCGGCTTCCGACGCGAATCTTCCGGTACATCCGAAGCCGGCGCAACGGCCAAAGCTCGACGCCAAGCCCGGCCCGGTCACCCTGATCGTCTTCGCGGGCTTGCTCGCCGCCGGGCTCTTGTACACCGCGTGGAGCCTGACGACCGACGTACGCGCGGCCAGCGCACAGACCACGACCTGGGTGCCGTACATCCTGCTTGGTGTCGCCCTGCTGGTGGCGCTGGGCTTCGAGTTCGTCAACGGTTTTCACGACACGGCCAACGCAGTAGCCACGGTGATCTACACGCACTCGTTACCGCCGAATTTCGCAGTCGTCTGGTCGGGCTTCTTCAATTTTCTGGGCGTGCTGGTATCGAGCGGTGCGGTGGCTTTCGGCATCATCTCGCTGCTGCCGGTCGAGCTCATCCTGCAGGTGGGCTCGGGCGCCGGCTTCGCGATGGTGTTCGCACTGCTGATCGCCGCCATCATGTGGAACCTCGGCACTTGGTGGCTCGGTTTGCCGGCGTCTTCTTCGCACACGTTGATCGGCTCGATCATCGGTGTCGGCGTTGCCAATGCGCTGATGCACGGGCGCGACGGAACCAGTGGCGTGGACTGGCCGCAAGCCGTGAAGATCGGCTATTCGCTGCTGCTGTCGCCGCTCGTCGGCTTCGGCTGCGCGGCCTTGCTGTTGCTCGCGCTGCGCGCCTTCGTCAAGAACCGCGCACTCTACGAGGAGCCACGCGGCGAGGCTCCTCCGCCCTGGTGGATTCGCGGTCTGTTGATCCTTACCTGCACCGGCGTGTCGTTCGCGCACGGCTCCAATGATGGGCAAAAAGGCATGGGGCTGATCATGCTGATCCTCGTCGGCACGGTGCCGATGGCGTACGCGCTCAATCGCTCGATGCCGACAGATCAAACGGTACGCTTCGTCGCGGTCGCAGAAAGCGCGCAAAGCGCGCTGAACCGCAATGCATCGGCGGTTGCATCGCTGCCTGCGCTGCGGCCTGCGGCGGCACGCGAAGTGCTGTCGACCTACGTGCGCACACGCGAGTTCAATGCATCGGTCGTGCCTGCACTCGGCGCGACAGCCGGCAGCATCGCACAGCAGGTGAAGGAACACGGCTCGCTCGCTGGCGTGCCGGCAGAGGCCGTGGCCAACGTGCGAAACGACATGTACCTCGCGTCGGAAGCGCTGCGCCATCTAGGCAAGAGCGACGCGGCGCATTTCGATACCGACACCACGGCCAAGGTTGGCGAGTTTCGCAAGGAAATCGACGACGCCACCAAGTTCATTCCGCTGTGGGTCAAGGTCGCCGTCGCGATCGCTCTGGGCCTCGGCACCATGATCGGCTGGAAGCGCATCGTGGTCACCGTCGGAGAGAAGATCGGCAAGACGCACCTGAGCTATGCGCAAGGTGCTTCGGCCGAACTGGTCGCGATGGTGACCATCGGCGCCGCCGACATGTACGGGCTGCCGGTGTCGACCACGCACGTGCTGTCTTCCGGCGTGGCGGGTTCGATGGTGGCCAACGGCTCCGGCCTGCAGATGTCGACACTGCGTAACTTGGCGATGGCGTGGGTGCTGACCTTGCCGGTGGCGATGCTGCTGTCAGGCTCGTTGTACTGGCTCTTCACGCACATCTTTTGAGCGCGGCGAGCGGTGCGGTGAATGGCGGGGTAGCAGCGTCCTATGGCGGTGACGAAGCCGGGCTGATCTGCGGCTATCTGTTCGATGCCGAGGCACCGCAGCCGGTGCGCCCGCTCGACTCTGCAGCGGCTGCCGCCTACCTGGCCCAGACGGATGCAGCCGGAATTGCAGGCCACGACAAAAGTTATCTCTGGCTGCACTTCAACCTGAGCCATGCCCAGGCCGAGCGCTGGCTCCGTCGGCACGCGCAGCTCTCCGACACCTTCTTCGAGACGTTGCACGAAGGCCTGCCGTCGACCCGCATCGAGCGCGCCGACGATGCGCTCATCGCCGTCATCAACGACGTGCACTTCGAGTTCAGCTTCGAGCCGTCGGACATCTCCACGCTGTGGATCAGCGTCGGCCCGCGGCTCGTGGTGACGGCGCGCACCCAGCCGCTGCGCTCGGTCGATGCCCTGCGCACGGCTGTGAACGCTGGCGACGCGCCGCGGTCGAGCACCGAAATGCTCGAACACCTGCTGCGTGCCCAGGCCGACGTGCTGGTGCACATCGTGCGCGACGCGACATCGCGCATCGACGCGATAGAGGACGACCTGCTGGCCGCGCGTCTCGACAACAAGCGCGCGCGGCTCGGCGGGCTGCGCCGGATGCTGGTGCGCCTGCAACGCCTGCTCGCACCCGAGCCGGCAGCGCTTTTCCGCTTGCTGCAGAACCCGCCCAGCTGGATGGCCGAAGCCGATGCGCAGGAGCTGCGCGGTTCGACTGAAGAGTTCTCGGTCGTACTGCGCGACATGCAGGCGCTGCAGGAGCGCATCAAGCTGCTGCAGGAGGAGATCGCCGCCAACGTCAATGAAGACAACAACCGCAGCCTCTTCGTGCTGACGGTGGTCACGGTGCTGGCGCTGCCGATCAACATCATGGCGGGCCTCTTCGGCATGAACGTCGGCGGCATTCCGCTGGCCGAACACAAGCACGGCTTCTGGATCGTGGTGGCGCTCATCATGAGCTTCACCGCGGTGGCGGCGCGGCTGGCTTTCCGCAAGAAGAAGGGACGCTAGCGGGGCGTTTGCGGCAGGTCCTGCGCGTGCGGGATGCAAGGCATAAAATTAGAGCGTGCAAAACATCCTGAACGCCGATCTGCATTGCCATTCCGTGGTTTCCGACGGCACATTGACGCCGGAGGCCCTTGCTGCCCGCGCAGCGGCGAACGGCGTCGAGCTGTGGGCGCTCACCGACCATGACGAAGTCGGCGGCCAGCACCGCGCCGCTGCTGCGGCCCGCGAAAATGGCATGCGCTATCTGACGGGCACCGAGATCTCCGTCACCTTCGCGAATGAAACGGTGCACATCGTCGGGCTCGGCTTCGACCCGGACGACGCCGCCATCAGTCAGGGCCTTTACGACACGCGCGGCGGTCGCGGCAAGCGGGCCATGGAAATGTCCGAGGGGCTGGCCAAGGTCGGCATCAAGGGTGCCTACGAAGGCGCACTCACTTTCGTCGGCAACCCTGAATTGATTTCGCGCACGCACTTCGCGCGGTTCCTGGTCGAAAGCGGCGTTTGCAAAGACACCTACGAGGTCTTTCGCAAATACCTGACCGAGGGCAAGCCGGGCTACGTGCCGCACCGCTGGGCCACGCTCAAGGACGCGATCCGCTGGATCACCGACGCCAAGGGCATCGCTGTGATCGCGCATCCGGGTCGCTACAAGTTCACCGCCAACGAGGAGTACGCGCTATTCCTCGAATTCCAGGCGCACGGCGGCAAGGCGATCGAGGTCGTTACCGGGAGCCACACGCCGGCCGAGTACGTCGAGTACGCCGACAAGGCACTTGAATTCGGCTTTGCGGCATCGCGCGGCAGCGACTTCCATAGCCCCGACGAAAGTCACATGGACCTCGGCAAGCTCCCCTGGCTGCCCGGCAAACTCACGCCGGTCTGGGAACTGCTCGAAAACCGCATTCAGTGAGCGCGGTGCAGCCAGCGGAGCGGGGCGCGCGCGATCTCGAATCCGAACGCATCCTGGCCGGTATTGGCATGGTGGTTTTGGCAGTGGCCTGCTTTTCGACGCTCGACACCGCCACCAAGATTTCGGTCGGCGCGGTGCCGATCATCATGGGCGTGTGGTTTCGCTATGCCTTCCAGGCGGTCGCGACGACAGCTGTGTTGCTGCCGGTCTATGGGACATCCTTGCTGGCCACGGCACACCCCAGGTACCACGTGCTGCGCGGCGCTTTGCTGCTGACGACCAGCCTTTTCGCTTTTTTCAGCCTGCGCTACATGCCGCTGCCGGAGTTCACCTCCATCGTGTTGATCGCGCCGCTGGTCATCACACTGCTGGCCGCCACGATCTTCAAAGAGCGTGTGTCTCCGCTGCGCTGGACGCTGGTATGTGGCGGCTTCCTTGGCACGCTGGTCATCCTGCGCCCGGGTGGCAGCAGCTTCAGCTGGGCGATCTTGTTGCCGATGGGGCTGGTGCTGACCAACGCATGGTTCCAGTTGCTGACGAGCAAGCTGGCGCAGACCGAGAATCCGCTCACCATGCATTTCTATACCGGCTGGGTCGGCACGCTGATCGCGTCGTGCGCCCTGCCCTTCGTCTGGACGGCGCTGCCCTCGTGGCACTGGTGGGCGCTGCTGTGCCTGATGGGGTTCATGGGCACGGTCGGCCATTTTTTGCTCATCCTGGCGTACCAGCGCGCAGCCGCATCGACGCTCACCCCGTACCTCTACGCACAGATCGGCTTTGCGATGCTCGGCGGCTGGCTGATGTTCTCGCACGTGCCGGACATTGCGTCGCTGGCGGGCATCGGGCTGATCGCTGTATGCGGCGCGGCCGGCGCCTGGCTGACCGTCAAAGAGCGGCGCTTGCCCATCGAGCCTGCCGAGGGCTGAACCTGCTCAACCTGTTTTTGAATCTGCTCACCTCGAGCCCGCGAACCTGATCGATTGCCATGGCCCAGTTTTTTGAAGTGCATCCTGAAAACCCGCAACAACGACTGCTGAAGCAGGCGGTTGCTTTGCTCGCGCGCGGCGAAATCGTCGCCGTGCCGACCGACTCCAGCTACGCGCTGGCCTGCCACCTCGACGACAAGGACGCGGTCGACCAGTTGCGCCGCATCCGGCAGGTCGACGAGAAGCACCACCTCACCCTGCTATGTCGCGACCTGAGCGAGGTGTCGCATTACGCCCGCGTCGACAACAAGCAGTACCGGCTGTTGAAAGCGGCGACACCCGGCCCGTATACCTTTCTGCTCGAAGCGACAAAGGAAGTACCGCGGCGCGTCAGCCATCCGCAGCGCAAGACCATCGGCCTGCGCGTACCGGATCACAAGGTGCTGAGCGAGCTGCTCACGCTGCACGGCGCGCCGCTGCTCGCGACCACGCTGATCCCCCCCGGCGAGACCGAGGCGCTGAATGACGCGCAGACGATTCGCGAGCGCTTCGAAAAGCAGCTCGGCGCCGTCATCGACGCTGGCGCCTGCCCGTCCGAGCCGACCACCGTGGTCGACCTGACGCCGATGGGTACCGGCGACGACCCGGTCGTGATCCGCATGGGCCGCGGCTCGCTCGCGCTGCTGGGGTTGTGACCTGATTGCCGGCGGTCACGAAGAGCCTCCCCACTTTCGTCTGAGACAATCGAACCGGTGGACATTCCCAACCTGATTCAAAGCATCCTCATCTACGCGTTGCCCGTGCTCTTCGCGATCACAGTGCATGAGGCGGCCCACGGCTACGTGGCCCGGCACTTCGGCGACAACACGGCCTACGTGATGGGCCGGGTGACCCTCAACCCGTTCAAGCACATCGACCCGATCGGCACGATCCTGATGCCGTTGATGCTGTACTTCGCGACCTCGGGCGCGTTCCTGTTCGGCTACGCCAAGCCGGTGCCGGTCAACTTCGGCAATCTGCGCAACCCCAAGCGCGACATGATCTGGGTCGCACTCGCCGGGCCGGGCTCGAACTTCATCCAGGCGATCCTCTGGGCGCTGGTCTTCGTCGGCCTCATCGCGACCGGTGTCAGCGAGCCGTTCTTCATCAAGATGGCGAAGGGCGGCGTGCTCGTCAATCTGGTGATGTGTGCTTTCAACCTTTTTCCGCTACCGCCGCTCGATGGTGGCCGCGTGCTCGCCGGCCTGCTGCCGCGCGGACAAGCCCAGGCGTTTTTGGCGCGCATCGAACCCTATGGCTTTTTCATCGTGATGGCGCTCGTGCTTGCAGGCGTCGTCAGCAAATACTGGCTCAGCCCGCTCATGGCGGTCGGCTACCACGTCATCGACCTGCTGATTTCGCCACTGACGGCACTGCTGCGTTGACTCAAGCCCTATTCGACATGGCTTCATCCACACCTCCCAAAGCAACCCGGTTTCTGACCGGCATCACCACATCGGGCACGCCGCATCTCGGCAACTACGCCGGCCTGGTGCGGCCGTCGGTGCGCTTCAGCCAGCGCGCCGATGTGCAGAGCTTTTATTTCATGGCGGACTACCACGCCCTCATCAAGATCGATGACCCGGCGCGCATCCAGCGTTCGACGCTTGAAATTGCTGCCAGCTGGTTGGCCTGCGGGCTCGACCCCGAGCGCGTTGTCTTCTACCGCCAATCCGACATCCCCGAGATTCCGGAACTCACCTGGCTGCTGACCTGCGTCACCGGCAAAGGCATCCTGAACCGTGCGCACGCGTACAAAGCGTCCGTCGACAAAAACATCGCCAAGGGTGAAGACCCGGATGCGGACGTCACCGCGGGCCTCTTCATGTACCCGGTGCTGATGGGCGCGGACATATTGATGTTCAATGCGCACAAGGTGCCGGTTGGGCGCGACCAGATCCAGCACATCGAAATGGCGCGCGACATCGCGCAGCGCTTCAATCACTCGTACGGCGAGCATTTCGTGTTGCCCGAAGCCGAGGTCGACGACGCGGTTGCCACCTTGCCCGGCCTCGACGGCCGCAAGATGAGCAAGAGCTACGACAACACCATTCCGCTGTTCTCGCCGCGAGCTCAGCTGCAAAAACTCATCGGCGGTATCGTGACCGACTCGCGCGCGCCGGGCGAGCCGAAGGAGACCGAGGGCTCGGCCCTGTTCCAGATTTTTCAGGCGTTCGCGACTGCCGACGAGACAGCCGCAATGCGCAAGGCCTACGTCGAAGGTATCGGCTGGGGCGACGCCAAGCAAATGGTCTTCGAGCGGATCGACCGAGAACTGACGCCGCTTCGCGAGCGCTACGAAGCGTTGATGAATGACCCCGCGCAAATCGAGCGCACCTTGCTGATCGGTGCCGACAAGGCCCGCGAACTTTCTCGTCCTTTCATGGCGACGCTGCGCCACGCTGTCGGGCTGCGCAGCCTTGCCAGCCTGGGCGGTCAGGATGCGGGTGTCGGCAAGAAAGCCGGCAAGGGTGGCAAGACGGGCAAGACGGGCAAGCCGACCTTCAAGCAATACCGCGAGCGCGACGGACTCTTTTATTTCAAGCTGCTCGATACCCACAACGACACGCTGCTGCAAAGCCGTGGCTTTCAGTCGCCGCAAGAAGCCGGACGCGCCATCGGGGCACTGCAATACCAACCGAATGAAGCACTCGCTGCGCTCGCAGAACAGCTGGAACCGGTCGACAATGACGGGCGGCGCGCCGTGATGGCTGCGCTGGAGGAACTCGCCGGTCAGGCGAGCTGAAGTAAAGGGAGAGATTCGCGCGCCTAGCAACAGTCAATATATAAGTTGCGCACAAACGAAAGCAAAACATGAGCATTTACGTCATCGATGATCACCCCTTGATGCGCGACGCCATCGTCATGGTGCTGCGGCGCCTGCGGCCAGCCGAGAACATCGTGGAACTCGAGCGCCTCGACAAGCTCGCCAACGCAGTCAAGCAGCACGGTACGCCCGGCCTGTTTTGCCTCGACCTCAAATTGCCCGACACGACCGGTGTTTCCGGCGTGATCGCGGTCAAGCAGACCTATCCGGATGTGCCGATCGCCGTGTACTCGGCCTCGCCTGCTGCAGACATGGAAGAAGCCTGCATCGAAGCGGGTGCCGACCAGTACATCGAAAAGTCAGCCAGTTCCGCCGAATTGACGGCCGCCCTGCGCGGTCTCTTGATGGCCGACTCGGATGTCGAAGAGCCTGCGGCAGCCGCCAACAGCAAGTTGTCGAAGCGCCAGACGCAGCTCATCGCCATGCTCGACAAGGGCATGAGCAATCGCGACATCGCGTCTGAGCTCGAAATCAGCGAACACACCGTCAAGGTGCATCTGTGGCGTCTGTTCCGGCGACTCGGCGTGAAGAGCCGTACGCAGGCGCTGCATTACGCACGGACCAACGGTTTGCTGTCCGGCTGATTGACTGGTTAGCCTTCCGGCTAACTCCAGGACCCCCCAACCAGGGGTTTATCAGCCGACCGCAGAACTGACCCGGGATTGCGCCTGCGATTCATCGGCGTCGTGCAATGCAACCCGAAACACGCTGCCGCGTCCGAGCCGCGATCGCACGCTCACCGGATGGCCTAGCGCGTGCGACAGGCGAGCCACGATGGCGAGTCCGAGGCCGAAACCATCGGACGTGCCGGCATGGTCGGCCACCTTGTAGAACTCCAGGAACACGTCGCGCAGATGTTCGCGCGCGATGCCGATGCCGGTATCCCACACCTCGACCCGGAGGCCGTCGCGTGTTTGCCGCGACGCCAGCAGCACGCCCCCCTCGACGGTGTACTTGATGGCGTTGGCAATCAGATTGCCGATCATCCGGCGCACGCGAATGGGGTCGGTCAGTACCGTGCCCTTGGCAATGTGCACTTGGAACTTCAAGCCTTTGGCCTCTGCCACCGGCCGGTACTGCAGCTCCAGGTCGTGCAGCAGTTGGCCGACATCGACCCGCTCGATGTGCAGCCGCACCTGGCCGGAATCGATGCGCGCCAGGTCGAACAGCGAATCGAACAGCGCGTTGACCGCATGCGTGGCACGGACGATCTTCGGCGCGATCTCCTGCACCAGCTCCGGCTCGTTGCGGAGCCAGTCGGCGTAGAGAGACAGCGCCAGCACGGGCTGCCGCATGTCGTGCGCCGCGCTCGCCAGGAAACGGTTTTTCATGGCCACGGCCGACACGGCGGCCTGCCGTTGCTGGGTCAGCGAGGCAATCAGTATGTGGTTATGAAAGAGCAGTTCGAAGCTGTTGCGGGCCGTCTCGTGGATGCGCCGGCCGGCGCGCAGCAGCAGCCACCAATGCAGCATCGGCAGCAACAGAAAGCCGTAGTTGAAATGCGGTTTCTCGAAATTCATCTCGACGACGCGGAACAGCACCGCTGCAAGCATCGTGATGAAGAGCGTGTTGACGTAGCGCTTGAGCAATGGCGGGTGCAGTGCCAGCCCGTTGAGCGGAAACGTCGCCACCCCGGCCACGATCAGCCAGCTCATGAACTGGTTGATGAGCGGCGTGCGCTCGAAAAAGATCAGGATCGACAGGCCCCAGGCAAAGGCGCTGATGCTCCAGAGAAAGTGATATTTCTCGACAAACCGCTGCTGCCCGTCGGAGTCGCGATCGGCATAGCGGCGCGTGTAGACCTGTTCGCCCCAGACGCGGCAGCAGGTGGCGGCGACCCCGATGGCCAGCCACACCATCAGTTGCCACAGCGGCACGTAGCCCCAGCTCAACCCGATCATGGCAGGCAGCAGTGCGGCAGCCAGAAAATGCGAGCCGCGGGATGCCCGCATCAAACTTCGGATCAGCTCACCGCGGACCCACGGTTCTGCTTCATCGGCCGAGGCTGGCGCCGGCGTGAGGCTGGCGAAGGACGAATTGCCCAGGCCGGCGAAGGAAGAATTGCCCTTCATGTTTCCGAATGGCACCCCGCCGCGGGGTCTACAAAAAAGCCCCTTCGACAAAGGGGCCCCTGAAAGAGAGCGAAGCAGTCACGAATCAAGCTGAACCCCGCATGCCTTGTAGGTTTCCCCGACCTGTGCGCCTCGCGACTTGCCTGCCGTTGGCGGTCGAGGGGTCCTACATTGTCACCGAAAGTTTCCCCGACAGCGTCGCACCGGCGCAACTCTTAACCGCAGAACAGACGCAAAAAAGCCCCGGCTGGCGGGGCTTTAGCAATCCATCGCTGGAGGAGAGGGAGGGATTCGAACCCTCGGTACGTTTCCGTACGCCTGATTTCGAGTCAGGTACATTCGACCACTCTGCCACCTCTCCGGTCGCTGTCGAGCCTCAGATTCTAGCAGAGGCTCGGAGCATTTCGAGCCCTCCGAGGTAAGGATGCAACGCTCGCGGCACGGTGATGGACCCATCGGCGTTCTGATGATTTTCGAGCACCGCGACCAGCGTGCGTCCGACCGCAAGCCCAGAGCCGTTGAGCGTGTGCACGAGTTCGTTCTTGCCTTGCGCGTTCTTGAACCGCGCTTGCAATCGGCGCGCCTGAAAAGCTTCGCAGTTGGAGACCGAACTGATCTCGCGGTACGTGTCCTGCGCCGGCAACCAGACTTCCAGGTCGTAGGTCTTGCTGGAACCAAAGCCCATGTCGCCGGTGCACAACAGCACCACGCGGTACGGCAACTCCAGCGCCTGCAGCACCGCCTCGGCATGGCCGGTCATGGCTTCGAGCGCTTCGTAGCTGCGATCGGGGTGCGTGATCTGCACCATCTCGACCTTGTCGAACTGGTGCTGCCGGATCATGCCGCGCGTGTCGCGCCCGGCGCTGCCGGCTTCGGAGCGAAAGCACGGCGAGTGCGCGGTCAGCTTGATCGGCAACGTCGACTCGGCCACGACCTCGTCGCGCACGAAGTTGGTCAGCGGAACTTCGCTGGTAGGAATGAGGTAGAGCGCCTGGTTGTCCGGCACCGGCTCGCCGTCTTGCCCGCCCTTTTTAGCGGCGAAGAGGTCGCCTTCGAACTTGGGCAACTGGCCGGTGCCGCTGAGCGATGCCGCGTTGACGATGTACGGCACATAGCATTCCGTGTAGCCGTGTTTCTCTGTCTGCATGTCGAGCATGAACTGTGCGAGCGCGCGATGCAGCCGGGCGATCGGCCCTTTCAACACGCTGAAGCGCGAACCAGCGAGCTTGGTGCCCATCTCGAAGTCGAGCCCGAGCGGTTCACCCAGGTCGACATGGTCTTTCGCTTCGAAGCCGAGCCGCGTGGCCGCGGCGCCGGCACCGCCTTGCGGCGCCCAGCGACGCACTTCGACATTGCCGTGCTCGTCGGTGCCGACCGGCACGCTGGCATGCGGCAAGTTGGGCACTGCCAGCAACAGCGCCTGCAGTTCCGGCTGGATGGCTTCGAGGCGACCGCCTTGCGCCTCTTGCTCGGCCTTGAGCGCATTGACCTCGGTCATCAATGCGTCGACAGATTCGCCCTTGGCTTTCAGTGGGCCGATCTGCTTGTTGAGCGTATTGCGCCGTGCCTGCAACTCTTCGGTTCGGACCTGAAGGATCTTGCGTTCAGCCTCCAGCGCTGTGAAGGCATGAACGTCGAGAAAGGTCTGATTGGCTTTGCGGGTTTCGAGTCGGGCAACGACCGAGGGGAGGTCCTTGCGGAGCAGGGTGATGTCGAGCATCCACCGATTTTAGGTGGCGACGACCACAGCTCAAGTCAGCCGACGCACGCGGTCACGCCAGCGTGGCCGGATCGACATTGGCGCCGCAGACGATCAGGCAGACGCGTTCGCCGTCGCGCACACGGTATGCGCCGGTTTGCAGCGCCGCCAGCGGCAACGCCGCCGCCGGCTCGACCGCCAGCTTCATCTCTTTCCACATCCATCGCTGCGCCGCGCGAATCGCATCGTCCGGCAGCAGCAGCGCATCGCGTACCTGGCGCTGCGTGATGTCCCACGACAGCGCGCCGATGCGCTTGGCACCGAGCGAATCGGCAGCGATACCGCCAACTTCCACATCGACCGGCTCGCCGGCTTCACGGGCACGGAACAGCGTCGGCGCGTGTTCGGGTTCGATCGCGACCACGCGGCTGCGCTGCTCGAACCAGGCCGCCAGCCCGCCGATCAGCCCACCGCCACCGACGCTCACCAGAACCGAATCGGGCAAGCCGCCCTGCGCTTCGATTTCGCGGCCCAGCGTGCCGGCACCGGCCACCACTTCGGGTTGGTCGTAGGCGTGGGTCAACAGCGCACCGGTTTCCTTTTGGCGCGCGATGCAGGCGGCCAGCGCATCCGGGTAAATCTCGCCGACCACGACCACTTCCGCACCCAAGTCACGCAACCGGGCGCGCTTGGCTTCGGGCGAAACACCGGGCAAAAACACCTCACAGCGCACGCCCAACGCACGCGCTGCTGCCGCCGTCGCGATGCCTGCGTTACCCCCCGATGCGACCACCACGCCGCTGGCCGGAATGTCGTTGGCCAGCAGCCGGTTCATCATGCCGCGCGCCTTGAAGCTGCCGCTGACCTGCAGGTGTTCAAGCTTCAACCAGACCTCGGCACCAGGTGCTACCAAGCCAACGGCCGAAGCCGGCAGTTTCCACAGCGGGGTCTGAAGCAGGAAGTGCCCGGCACGCGCGTGCAGCCGTTGCGCCGCGTCTTCGATCTCGCGGCGCCAGTCGATCGCTGTCGTGCTCACGAGATATGCCCTGGTGAAGATTGGCCAGCGAGCCGAAGCCCCTTCGGCAGCGGGAACTTGACCGTCTCCACGATCCCGTCCATCTTGCGCACCGACACCGCTCCGAGCGCCTTCACGCGATCGATCACTTCCGTCACCAGAATCTCCGGCGCAGAAGCGCCGGCCGTGATCCCGATGCGACTCTTGCCTTCGAACCATGCGGGCTGAAGTTCGTCCGCCGAATCGACCATGTAGCTCTCGGTGCCCAGGCGCTGCGCCAGTTCGCGCAACCGATTGCTGTTCGAGCTGGTCGGGCTGCCGACGACGATCACCAAGTCGACTTGCGGGCTCATGATCTTGATCGCGTCCTGCCGGTTTTGCGTCGCGTAGCAGATGTCCTGCTGCTTGGGCTCGCGCACCTTCGGAAAGCGCGCGCGTACGGCGGCGGCGATCTCGGCCGCGTCGTCCACGCTCAGGGTCGTCTGCGTGACGACGGCCAGTTTTTCGCTCTGTGCCGGCCGCACGGTCGCCACATCGGCGACGTCTTCGACAAGATGGATGCCGCCCGTGAGCTGGCCCATCGTGCCCTCGACTTCAGGATGCCCCTTGTGGCCGATCATGATGAATTCGTAGCCCTCCTTGGCGAGCTTGGCGACCTCGACGTGCACCTTGGTGACGAGCGGGCAGGTCGCGTCGAAGATGTCGAAGCCCCGCGCGCGGGCCTCTTGCTGCACCGCCTTGCTGACACCGTGCGCGCTGAACACCAGCGTCGAGCCCGGCGGCACATCGGCCAGGTCTTCGATGAAGATCGCGCCCTTCGACTTGAGCTCGTTCACCACGTAGGTGTTGTGCACGATCTCGTGGCGCACATAGATCGGCGCACCGAACTTGGCCAGGGCGCGCTCCACGATTTCGATGGCGCGGTCGACCCCTGCGCAAAAGCCGCGTGGCTCGGCCAACACGATTTCGTCGAGCGTTTTCACTTCGGTCACAGCACGCCGATCAGCTGCACTTCGAAGGTCACGGGCTGTCCGGCCAGCGGATGGTTGAAGTCGAAGCGCACCGCCGTCGCGTTCGACTCGATCACCGCACCGGCGTAGCTTCCGGTGCCATCGGGCGTCGGAAACTGGACCACATCGCCGACCGCATAGCGCTCGTCGGGGTCGCCCATTTTGGCGAGCAACGTCTTGGCGACCCACTGCTGCATCTCGAGATTGCGGTCGCCGAAAGCTTCACCGGCGGGTAGCTGGAAGGTGTCATGCGCGCCTTCTTCAAGTCCGATCAGCCGTGCTTCCATCGCGGGTGACAGCTCGCCGTTGCCGAGCGACAGCGTCGCTGGTTTGTCCGCGAAGGTGTTGATGACGTCGCCCGCCGGACCGGCGAGCCGGTAATGCAGGGTGAGGAACGAGCCCGCATTCACGACAGGCGCGGTAACGTGGGGGGCGGCGGCAGAAACGGCGGTGGGAGGCAAAGACAAAATGGGTGTCCCGATAAACTGGCCCTCATTTTAGGGAGCCGGGCTCGCAGGCTCCAGTTCCGCGCCCAATTCCCTCACCGACTGCCTGCATGGCCTTCAAGGACCTCCCCGCCGACGCCCGCCCGCGCGAGAAGCTGCTTGCTCGCGGCGCCGGTGCGCTAGGCGACGTTGAATTGCTGGCGCTGCTGCTGCGCACCGGCATGGTCGGCAAGAACGTGCTCCAGTTGTCGCAGGAACTGCTCGACACCTTCGGCGGCCTCGCCGGCCTGCTCAACACCAGCCTGGACGACCTGAAAAAGATCAAGGGTCTCGGTGGACCGGCGAAGCGCGCCGAGCTCACCGCCGTGCTCGAACTCGCGCGCCGCGCCATGGCCGAGCGGCTGAAAGAGCGGGCGGTGTTCGACTCGCCGGACGCCGTCAAGCACTACCTGCAACTGCACATCGCATCGCGGCCACATGAAGTTTTCGCAGCGTTGTTCCTCGACGCGCAACACCGGTTGATCGCGCTCGAAGAACTGTTCCGCGGCACGCTGACGCAAACCAGCGTCTACCCGCGCGAGGTCGTCATCCGCGCACTGCACCATCACGCCGCGGCCGTGGTGCTGGCGCACAACCATCCGAGCGGCAGCGTCGAGCCATCGCGCGCGGACGAGTCGCTAACACAGACATTGAAAGCGGCGCTGGCGCTGGTCGATGTCCGCGTGCTCGATCATGTGATCGTCGCGGCGGGCCAGACCCTGTCGATGGCAGAAAAAGGATTGATCTGATGGCACGCGTCAAACCGGATTCCGGCAAATCACCTGCGGGCCTGCGCTCACTCGCCGATCTGAAGCAGATTCAGCAAACGCTGGCGACGGAGCGTGAACGCGAGGCCGCCGCCGACGCGCTGCGACTCGCTGTCGAGAAAAAACGCGCCGCGGAAAAAGACCTGTTCAGCCGCGCTATAGGCGCCACCGAACCGCTGCGGCGCAAAGCGTCTGTGGTGCTAACGCCCGAGCCACCGGCGCCCATTCCATACCAACATCAGCTCGACGAACAACGCGTGATGCGCGAGTCGATCAGCGACGAATTCGACGTCACCACGCTGCTCGATGTCGACGACGCGATGAGCTTTCGCCGCCCCGGCATCGGTACCGACGTCACGCGCAAGCTGCGTGCAGGCGAGTGGGCGATCCAGCGACAGTGCGACCTGCATGGACTGCGAAGCGACGAAGCGCGTGAGGCGCTCGGCGCCTTCATCCGCACCTCGCACCGTCAAGGGATCCGTTGCGTGCGCGTCGTGCATGGCAAAGGGCTTGGCTCGCCCGGCAAGATGCCGGTTCTCAAGACCAAGACGCAGCGCTGGCTGATCCAGAAGATCGAGGTGCTGGCCTTCGTGCAGGCCAAGCCGGCCGAAGGCGGCGCCGGCGCGCTGGTGGTGCTGCTGGCGCCGGTGGGACGCCAGTAGCGCTGTCGGCGCAATGCCGGTCAGCTACCCAGAAGCGATTTCAACGGCACCGCCACATCGGCCACCGCCGCCGGCTCGGGGTTGCGCTGCGCCTCCATCAGCTTGCGGCTCATCATGTGATCGACCGGCGCGTTGGCCGACTCGACGCACACCAGTTGGCCATCGACGTAATGGAACAGCGAGAAGGCGTTGGGGTTAGCGCCTGGACCTGGCCTCCGCACCGTAACCTGACCCGGTGTGCTCTCGTCCGGCACCAGCCCGACCATCTGCAATCGCATTCCGCCCTGCTCCGACCAGAACCACGGCAACGCATCGTGCGGCCGCGGCGCGCCAGTGAGCGTGGCGGCCGCGGTGCGTGCCTGCTCGTTCGCGTTGGCGACCGATTCGAGCCGCAGCGCACGGCCGGCGCGCCGGTCCGGAAAGCGCGTGCAGTCGCCGATCGCCAGCACCGCCGCGTCGCTGGTCTGCATGTGCGCGTCGACCACGATGCCGTCGGCGCATTCCAGTCCGGCCGCCTCGGCCAAGGTGGTTTCGGGCACCGCACCGATGCCGAGCAGCAGCAGGTCGACCGCCACCTTGACGCCATCGATCTCGATCGACTGCAGGCGGTCTCCAGAGATTTCGAAACCGCCAACCTTGGCGTTCAAAACGATGTCGATGTCGGCCGCGCGATGCACCGCCAGCACATGCGCCGACAACTCGGGCGAGACGGCGCGGCCCATCAGCCGAGGCGCGGCTTCGACAACGCGGACCGTCTTGCCCATCGCCTTGGCAGTGGCCGCCACTTCGAGTCCGATGAAGCCGCCGCCGAGCACGATGACGTGCTGCGCCGACGCGAGCTGCGTGCGCAGGCGATGCGCCTCGTCGGCCGCCCGCAGCGTCGCGACATTGGCAAGGCCATCGGGCAAGCCGGATAGACGACGCGCACGCGTGCCCGTCGCGAGCACCAGTCGTTCCCACGGCAGTACGGCGCCTGAGCGCAGCGTGACGGTGTGCGCAGCGCGGTCGATCGCCGTGGCCTCATTGCCGAGATGCAACGTGATGCCCGCCTCGCGATACCAGTCAGCGGCCTTGTGCGGCTGCGTCGTTTCTTCAGCGCTTTTCAGGAATGCCTTGGACAACGGCGGCCGGTGATACGGCTCGCAAGGCTCCTCGCACACCAGATGCACACGGGCGCCCTGCCCGGCCTCGACCAGCGAAGCGCACAGCTGCGCCGCCGCGTGACCGCCGCCGATGATCACGATGTCGTTCATTTTGTTCACGTTGTTCATTTCGTTCATGCCACTCACACCGCCTCTCCCCTGTTACGCATCCAGTCCGCGGTCTTGAAAAAGGAGTCGCGCAGCCGCTCCCGCAGCGCTTCGTCGACACCCGTCTCACCCATCGCCTGGTCCATGCACGCGAGCCACTGGTCGCGCTCCTTGATGCCGATGCTGTGGCCCCCGATGCTCTGCGGCAGGTGCCGCGCACGCAGCATCGGGTTACCGAACCGGTCGGTGTAATGCTGCGGTCCGCCGAGCCATCCGCACAGGAACCAGAAGAGCCGCTGGCGCGCGTTGTCGAGCGTGTTGCCGTGGACCGCGCGCAGCACTGCATAGGCGGGCTCGATCTCCATCAGGTCGTAGAAACGGTCGACCAGCGCCTTAACTTTTTCTTCACCGCCGATCCACTCGAAGGGTGAGTCGAACTTGGGTTTTTCTTCAATCTGCATGGGGCCGATTGTCGTCGTCACCGTTTAACGGTGTTCGACGGTGTCATTCAGCCGCGCGGCGCAATGTCTCCACTACCGGCCGACGCAGCACTTCGCGCAGTCCCCACCAACCGGCCGCCAGCGCCAGCACCGCACCTGTCAACGCGCCGCCCAGCGGCACCAGCGGCGACGCGGTCCAGGTGAACTCGAAGACGTAGCGCGCCAGCGCCCACCCGATGGCCGACGCCACGATGCTGGCGAGCAGTCCGGCCAGCAAGCCGACGCCGATCAGCTCGGCCCGCTGCACTTGCCGCAGCAAGCTGGCGCGTGCACCGACCGCGCGCATCACCGCGAACTCGCGCGCCCGCTCTTCGCGCGTCGCAGTCACCGCAGCGAACAGCACGACGAGCCCGGCTGCCAACGTGAAGCCGAACAAGAACTCGACCGCGCTGATGACCTGGTCGAGCACGCGCTGCACCTGCGCGATGGTCGCGCTCATGTCGACGTTGGTGATGTTGGGGTAGCTGCGCACCAACGCGTTGTCGAAGCCCTTGACCGGCGGCGCACGGAACGCGGCGAGGTAAGTCGCCGGCACATCGGGCAGCGTCGCGACCGTGTACATGACGAAGAAGTTGGCGTGCAGCGAGCCCCAGTCGACCTTGCGCAGCGAGGTGATGCGCGCATCGCTCGGGATGCCGCCGACATCGAAGCGCAGGGTGTCGCCGAGCTTCAGCCCGAGCGTTTCAGCCAGGCCTTCTTCGACGCTGATCTCACCCTTGGCATCGGGCGTCCACTTGCCGGAGGTGATGGTGTTGTGCGCCGGTGCGTCGGCGCTGTTGCTGAGGTTGAACTCGCGATCGACCAGTCGCTTGGCGCGGTCGTCGGCATAGTCGTCGGGCGCGATCGGCTTGTCGTTGATCGCGATCAGGCGCCCGCGAATCATCGGGTACCAGTCGAACTTGGACACGCCCGCATCGCGCAGCGACTTCTGGAACGGGTCGCTCTGCTCGGGCATCACGTTGATGACGAAGCGGTTGGGCGCATCGGGCGGCGTTGCCTTGCGCCAGCTCGAGACGAGGTCGGTGCGCAGCAGCACCAGCAAGATGAGCGCGAGCAGTCCGACGGCCAGCGCACTGACCTGCACCACGGCGTACACGGGGCGCGCCGAGATCTGCCGCGTCGCCAGCACCAGCCAGCGTGGGGCCGTGGTCTCGTTGACACTGCGTCGCAAGACCTTGACCGCAAGCCAGCTAAACGCCGCGAACAACGCGACCGCTGCAGCAAAACCGCCGACTGCGATGAGCCCGAGCTTGATGTCGCTGCTGGCGGCGAGCAGCAGCGCAGCGAAGCCCAGCACGCCGACGGTGAGCACTGCGATCGACGCCGGCTTGAGGCCGCCGACATCGCGCCGGATCACCCGCAGCGGGGGCACCTTGGCAAGCTGCAACACAGGGGGCAGGCCGAAGGCGAACAGCAGAGTCAAGCCCATGCCGAAGCCGAAAGCGACGGGCCATAACGTGGCCGCCGGCAGCGACGCATCGACCAGTCCGGCGAGCAGCGCGACGAAGACGTAGTGCACGCCGAAGCCGATCGCAACGCCGAGCCCGCTCGCCACCAGACCGATGATCAGAAACTCGAATGCGTACGCCATGGCGATGGTGCGCTGGCTCTGCCCGAGCACCCGCAGCATGGCGCAGTCGTCGAGATGGCTGGCTGCGAAGCCGCGCGCCGCGAGCGCCACGGCCACGGCCGACAGCAACGCGGCAAGCAGTGCCACGAGGTTCAGGAACTTTTCGGCGCGGTCGAGTGTCTGCCGCATTTCGGGCCGGCCAGTTTCGAACGAGTCGAGCCGTGCGCCACGCAGCTCGCCCTTCTTCAACGTCGCGTCGGTGAAGTCGCTGAACGACTTGACCGCCGCCGCATCGCCCGCCACGGCAAATCGGTAGTTGATGCGGCTGGCCGGCTGCACGAGCCCGGTGCGGGCGACGTCGGCCTGGTTCAGCATCACGCGCGGCGCGAAGCTCATGAAGCCGGCGCCCCGGTCGGGCTCGAGCACGACGATGCGCGCGATCTTCAATTGCGTGTCGCCCAGCAACATCATGTCGCCGACCGTCAAGCCGAGCGATTCAAGCAGCGACGCATCGACCCACACGTCGCCGGGTGCGGGGATGTCACGTGTCGGCTCGCCGGCGCCTTCGGCCGTGACCGAGGTTTGCAGGCGGCCTCGTAACGGATAGCCGGCCTCGACAGCTTTCAACGCGACCAGCTTGCTGGCGCCGCCTTGGCCATCGCTGGCGCGCGCCATGGTCGGAAAGCCATAAGTGCCGGCCGCTTGCAGGCCCAACGCTTTTGCACGCTCGACGAAGGCGGGTGGCGTCGGGTTGTCGCTGGCCAGCACCGCATCGCCGCCGAGCAACTGCCGCGCATCGCGCTGCAAACCACCCTTGAGCCGATCGGCAAAGAACCCGACGGCGGTGAGCGCCGCGACCGCGAGCAGCACGGCGACGATCAAAAGGCGCAGTTCGCCCGCGCGCAAATCGCGCCAGAGGGTGCGCCAGCCAAGGCGAAAAGAAGCGTTCATCTGGCGACGATAGCCGACGTGGCCGGCGGAATTTGTCTGTAGGGTGATGCCACGGTGCAAGGACTTTGTTCCATTGCTAGACTAATTTGAAAAGGAGTCAAGCTTGAGCCCACGTCATCTCTGCAAAGCATTCGCCACGACCCTGGGTCTGGTGGCGCTTCTGGCTTTGGTCGCCTGCGACAGGAAACCTTCGACGCCGCCGCTGCCGACCAGCGCCTCGGGGAGCACGCGTTCCGGCGAATACCCTGCCGGCATCGTTCCTGCTGGATCGGGCGATAAAGTCGATTCCACCTCGCCACACAAAGGACCGTCCGAAGGCGGCACCGCCATTGGCGGGATGACATCTGGCCAGGCTGCCACTTCGGGTAACGGCGGCGCTGCTGCGCCGACCGGGGGAGATGGCAAGGCCAAGTGACATCCTCCACTGCGCAGACCCTGATTACGTTTCCAACTCTTTTCGAATAAGTAGAACCCCGATGAAAAACGCACCGTTCAAAAAGGCAGCCTCATGGACATGAATCGCCGCCACTTCTTCCGTGTCAGCAGTGCCGGGCTGGTCGGTTCCAGCTTGGTCGCCCTTGGTTTTTCGCCGACGGCCGCACTGGCCGAGGCACGCAACTTCAAGCTGGCCCGCACCACCGAAACGCGCAATACCTGCCCGTATTGCTCGGTGGGTTGCGGCATCATCATGTACAGCCTGGGCGACAAGGCCAAGAACGTGATCCCGGCGATCCTGCATATCGAGGGCGACCCGGACCACCCGGTCAACCGCGGCACGCTGTGCCCCAAGGGCGCGGGCCTGCTCGACTTCGTGCACAGCCCCAGTCGGCTTAAGTATCCGGAGATGCGCGAACCCGGCAGCAATGAATGGAAGCGCATCAGCTGGGACAGCGCTTTCGAGCAAATTGCAACTTTGCTGAAGGCCGATCGCGACGCCAACTTCCAGCCGACCAACGCCGAAGGCAAGACCGTCAACCGCTGGACCACCACCGGCATGCTGTGTGCATCGGCCTCGTCCAACGAAACCGGGTACCTGACGCACAAAGCATTCCGCTCCACGGGGATGCTCGTCTTCGATAACCAGGCACGCGTTTGACACGGACCTACGGTGGCCAGTCTGGCCCCGACGTTCGGACGAGGTGCAATGACCAACCATTGGCAAGACATCCAGAATGCGGATGTGGTGCTGATCATGGGTGGCAACGCTGCGGAGGCGCATCCCTGCGGTTTCAAGTGGGTCATTGAAGCCAAGAAACAGAACAAGGCAAAGCTGGTGGTGGTCGACCCGCGCTTCACGCGCTCGGCCGCCGTAGCCGACTACTACGCACCCGTACGTGCCGGCTCGGACATCGCGTTTCTGGCCGGTGTGCTGAACTTCCTGTTGAGCAACAACAAGATTCAAACCGAGTACGTTCGCAACTACACCAACGCGCCGTTCATCGTTGGGCCGGACTACAAGTTCGAGGAAGGTATCTTCAGCGGCTACAACGCAGAAAAGCGCACCTACGATGCGAAGTCGTGGGGCTATGCACTCGACGACACCGGCATGGCGAAAGTCGATATGACCATGCAGGACCCGCAGTGCGTGCTGCAGGTCATGAAGCGTCATTTCTCGCGCTACACGCCAGAACTGGTGAGCCGCATCACCGGTACACCGCAAGACAAATTCCTGAAGGTGTGCGAGTACATCGCCAGCACCAGCACCACCGACAGGACCATGACGGTGCTGTACGCGCTAGGTTGGACACAGCACAGCCAGGGCACGCAGATGATCCGCACCGCGGCCATCATGCAACTGCTGCTGGGCAACATCGGCGCCTCGGGTGGTGGCATGAATGCGCTGCGTGGCCACAGCAACATCCAGGGCCTGACCGATCTGGGCCTGCTGTCGAACTCGCTTCCGGGCTACATGTCGCTGGCACGCGACTCCGAGCAGACACTCGACGTCTACTACAAGAGCCGCTCACTCAAGCCCTTGCGCCCGAACCAGATGAGCTACTGGCAGAACTATCCCAAGTTCTTCGTCAGCATGCAAAAGGCGTGGTGGGGCAATGCCGCGACAGCGCAGAACGACTGGGCTTTTCACTACCTGCCCAAGATCGATAAGTTGTACGACGTGTTGCAGGCTTTCGAATTGATGAGCCAGGGCAAGATCAACGGGTACATCTGTCAGGGCTTCAACCCTGTTGGCGCCTTGCCTGACAAAACAAAAATCATCGCGGGGTTGTCCAAGCTCAAGTTCCTCGTGACGATCGATCCGCTGATTACCGAAACCAGCGAATTCTGGAAGAACTACGGCGAGTTCAACGATGTCAAGACGGCCGAGATCCAGACCACCGTGTTCCGTCTGCCGGCGAACTGCTTCGCCGAAGAAGAAGGGTCGCTCACGAATTCGAGTCGCTGGCTTCAATGGCACCTGAAAGGCGCCGAAGGACCTGGCGAGGCGAAGGGTGACCTCGACATCGTGGCCGGCATCTACAACAAGTTGCGGCAGGCCTATGTCAAGGATGGCGGTGCCTTCCCTGACCCGATCGTCAACCTGACCTGGAACTACAAGATTCCGTCCGCCCCCTCCGCGCAAGAGGTTGCGATGGAATACAACGGCAAGGCATTAACCGACCTCGTGGACCCGGCCGATTCCACCAAGGTGCTGGCCAAAGCTGGCGAGCAGCTTCCAGGCTTCGGACTGCTGCGGGACGACGGCAGCACCGCCAGCGGCTGCTGGATTTATTCCGGTGCATGGACGCAGGCCGGCAACCAGATGGCGCGGCGCGACAACGCCGACCCGTACGGCATCGGCCAGGCGCTGAACTGGGCGTGGGCATGGCCTGCCAACCGGCGCATTTTGTACAACGCGGCCGGGGCCGATCCAGCCACCGGCAAGCCGTGGATTGCCAAGCGCGGATTGATCAGCTGGGACGGCAAGAAATGGTCGGGCTCCGACATTCCTGACATTCGTCCGGATGCCGATCCGCTTGCAGTCGACGCAGTGCGTCCGTTCATCATGAATGCCGAAGGCGTGGCTCGACTCTTTGCCCCGACCGGCCTGGCCGAGGGTCCATTGCCCGAGCACTACGAACCTTTCGAGTCGCCGCTGGTCAACAACCTGATGCATCCGAACAGCAAGGTGGCACGCGCCAACCCTGCGGCACGCATCTTCAAGGGCGACCTGGAACGCCTCGGCGTGCCGAAGGACTTCCCGTATGTGGCAACCAGCTACCGCCTGACAGAGCACTTTCAGCAATGGACCAAGCACGTCCGCACCTCGGCCATCATCCAGCCGCAGCAGTTCGTCGAGATTGGTGAGGAGCTGGCGAAGGACAAGGGTATTGCCAACGGCGATGTCGTCAAGGTCAGCAGCAAGCGTGGCTTCATCAAGGCGGTGGCACTCGTGACCAAGCGCATTCCCGGCTTGCAAGTCGACGGACGCACCGTGCACACGGTCGGTATGCCGAACCACTGGGGCTTCGTGGGTCTGGCCAAGCCGGGCTATCTGGTCAATACGCTGACTCCGTTCGTGGGGGATGCCAACACGCAGACGCCTGAGTACAAGTCGTTTACCGTGAACATCGAGAAGGCTTAATCCATGTCCTCACTTCAAACTCTGGACATCGCGGCCCGTTCGGCCACTACACAACCTTCGCCCGACGTGCGGCATCGTCCGGCCGTGATGGAGGTTGCCAAGCTCATCGACGTATCGACCTGCATCGGCTGCAAGGCCTGTCAGGTCGCGTGCATGGAATGGAACGATCTGCGCGACGAGATCGGTGAAAACGTCGGCAGCTATAACAACCCGAACGACCTGACGCCCGCCTCGTGGACCGTGATGCGCTTTGCCGAAGTCGAGCCCGAACCCGGCAAGCTCGAATGGCTGATCCGCAAGGACGGCTGCATGCATTGCGAAGACCCCGGTTGCCTGAAGTCCTGCCCTTCACCGGGCGCGATCGTCAAATACAGCAACGGCATCGTCGACTTCATCAGCGAGCATTGCGTCGGCTGCGGCAACTGCGTCACGGGCTGCCCTTTCGACGTGCCACGCATAAGCAAGGGCGATAACAAAGCCTACAAGTGTTCGTTGTGTTCCGACCGCGTGGGCGTGGGCCTGGAGCCGGCGTGCGTCAAGGCCTGCCCGACCGGTGCGATTCACTTCGGCACCAAGGAAGCGATGCACGAGTACGCGGACGAGCGCATCGTCGACCTCAAGGAGCGCGGCTTTGCCAACGCGGGCGTATACGACCCGGCCGGCGTGGGTGGCACGCACGTCATGTATGTGCTGCAGCATGCCGACCGGCCGGGCCTTTACAGCGGCCTGCCGAAAGACCCGCACATCAGCCCGTTCGTCTCGTTGTGGAAGGGTGTGGCCAAGCCACTGGCGGTGCTGGCGATGGCCGGCGCGGTGGTCGGCAGCTTCTTCCACTACATGAAGGTCGGGCCGATCGAGCCGAAAGAAAAAGCCGGCATCGACGGCGACGCCAGCGGTGACGTGGAGATCATCGAAGGGCCGCCGCCACCGCCTAACGATGCGGCACGCATTGCGCTGGCAAGGTCTGGTCCGTCTTCGCGCGCCGATGTGCCGCCTGTGGAATAAGGAGCACGCCATGACGATTCGCTACCTGCGCCGCTACCCGGACTCGACCCGGCTGAACCATTGGTTCGTCGCGATGATGTTCGTCGCCGCAGCCCTCTCGGGGCTGGCCTTCTTTCACCCCAGCCTGTTCTTCCTGAGCGGACTGTTCGGCGGCGGTCCGTGGACGCGTGTGCTGCACCCGTTCATGGGCGTCGCGATGGTCCTGGGCTTCGCCTTCCTGTTCTTCACGGTGTGGCGCGACAACGTGCTGAATCGCGTCGATGGCGAGTGGATGAAGAACGCGCCGAGCATGTTGAAGGGCGACAAGTCCAAGATGCCGCCGGTCGGGAAATACAACGCCGGGCAAAAGCTGGTGTTCTGGGCCTTCGGGGTCAGCCTGGTGCTGCTGTTTCTCACCGGCTTCATTTTCTGGAGCCCCTGGTTCGTCGGCTTCTTTCCGATCACCCTGCGGCGCATCGCGGTGCTGGTGCACGCGTTCTCGGCCATCGTGCTGATCCTGTCGGTCATCACTCACATCTACGCAGCGATCTGGGTCAAGGGCACGATGCGGGCGATGACGCGCGGCACGGTGACCGAAGCGTGGGCCAAGCTCAATCACCCGCTGTGGCACCGCGAAATGACCGGGAATGACAAGCCGTGAATAATCGGCTCCGATGACAAGCAATACCGGCAACGCTCCCCCTGTTCGCAATATTCGGGTTCTGAGTGCTGAAGAAATCGCCTTGCAGGCCGGGCGGCAAATGCCGTTCGTGCGCCTGCCCGAGCGCCTCAATCTGTTCTCTGACCGGCAGCTTCGGCTGCGTCAGCTCGCCGCGTCGCACCCGATGCGCGAGTACCTGATCTTCATCGCAGACCTGGCAACGGCACAGCACGAGGTGCTGCAAAACTACCCGGCGGTCGCACTGCCGGATACCGAAGCCTGCCAGGCCGCCGCCAAAGCCTTGAAGCCGCCGATGCCGGCCTTCGGCTGGCCGCGCGATCCGGTTTGGCGAGATGGCCTGCGGCGGCTGCTCGGCGTGTTCAGAGAGCGACTGACCGCGGGGCCGGCGCGCGACACCGTCGACCGGTTGCTCGCCAGCCCCGACCCTTGGATCGAGCACCAGGCCGATCACTTGTCGCGTCGCATCACCTTAGGGCTCGATCTGGCGACGGCACCGTTGATCGCTGCCGGCCTGCAGACGTACTGGGCACAGCTGGCAATGCTGACTGCCGACACGCACGGCGAACGCGTCTTCGGCCAAACCGAGCCCGCGACCGAATGCCCGTGCTGCGGCAGCGTGCCGACCACGAGCATCACGCGCATCGGCGCTGAAGACTCCGGCTTTCGCTATCTGCACTGTTCGTTGTGCAGCACGCAGTGGCATTTCGTTCGCATCAAGTGCACGCATTGCGAGAGTACCGAAGGCATCCATTACCAGGAGCTGGCGGTCGAACAAGGCGCTGCGCCGCGGGCCACCGCTGGGTTGCCGGGCGCAAAAGCGGGCGCCGTCAAGGCCGAGTGCTGCGACACCTGCGGCCATTACCTGAAGCAGGTCTCGATGGAGAAAGACCCCGAGGTCGAACCCGTCGCCGACGACCTCGCCAGCGTCGCGCTGGACTTGCTTGTGTCCGAAGCCGGTTTCGAGCGCAGCGGCCACAACCTGATGCTGCTCTTCGGCGACCCTGAGCCGAGTCCGCCAGACCACGACGGCGGAGGCGGCTGATGGCCGCGCCCGAAGAGTCCGTGGTCCACGGCTCGAAGGCAAGGCCCCAGGATCTGCCCTCGGTCGACTTGCTGTTGCGCGGTGCCACGGCAAGCGCTTTGCTCCGCGAACACGGTCACACGCTGGTGGTGAAGGAAGCGCGTGCGCTGCTGGATGGTTTGCGTGCGCAAGCAGTTGCCGGTACGTTGCAAGCAGATGCAGTAAAGCCCGAAGCCGTCGCCGATGCGTTGACCGCTCGCGTGCGAAAACGCCTCGCACCGCGCATGCAGGCCGTGCTCAATCTCACCGGCATCGTCATCCATACCAACTTCGGTCGTGCTCTGCTGGCCGACGCAGCGCTGCAGCACATGCTGAAGCTCATGACGTCTCCCAACAACCTCGAATACGACCTGGCGTCCGGTGGCCGTGGCGATCGCGATTCGATCGTCGAGGAACTGCTCTGCACGATCACCGGCGCAGAGGCTGCGACGGTCGTCAACAACAACGCGGCGGCCGTGCTGCTGACCATCGCGGCGCTGGCAGGCGCAACGCCCGACAGGAGCGAAGTCATCGTCTCGCGCGGTGAGCTGGTCGAGATCGGCGGCGCCTTTCGCATGCCGGACGTGATGGCGAGCGCCGGCGCGCGCATGGTCGAGGTCGGCACCACCAACCGCACCCATCCCGCCGACTACGAGCACGCCATCAACGACCGCACCGCACTCGTGATGAAGGTGCACACCAGCAATTACATGGTGCAAGGCTTCACCGCGACAGTCGACGAAGCCGTGCTGGCGCCCATCGCCCATGCGCGCGGCGTGCCGCTCGCCACCGATCTGGGCAGCGGCTCGCTCATCGATCTTGCGCACTACGGCTTGCCGCGCGAGCCGTTGCCGCAAGAGATGCTGGCGGCCGGCTGCGATGTCGTCACCTTCTCCGGCGACAAGCTGCTCGGTGGTCCGCAGGCGGGCTTGATCGTCGGCAGCAAAGAGGCTGTCGGCCGCATCCGCAAGTACCCAATGAAGCGCGCGCTCCGCATGAGCAAGCTGCCGATGGCTGCGCTCGAAGCGACTCTCATGCTCTACCTGCGGCCAGAGCGGCTGGCACAAGACCTGCCGACGCTGCGCCTGCTGACGCGGCCGGCCGACACCATCCGTGCACTGGCGCATGCGGTTCGAGGGGCGGTGGCGGACGCGGTCAGCCCGCGCTTCACCGTCGAGGTGGTCGAACTGCTCGGCCAGATCGGTTCCGGCTCATTGCCGGTCGAACGCCTGCCTTCCGCCGGTCTTGCGCTGGCACCTGCGGGCACGTCGAAGAAAGGCATCGGCACCGCGCTCGATGCGCTGGCGACCGCGCTGCGCAGCCTGCCGCTGCCGGTGATCGGCCGCATCGCAGATGATCGGCTGTTGCTCGACCTGCGGTGCCTCGAAAACAGCGCGCCCTTCGTCGACCAGTTGCCCGCCCTGCGCGAGCGGCTGCAATAGACCCCACTTCCGCCTGACTCATCCCATGTCCCATCTCGACCTGCTTACCCCCATCCTCGCCGACACCCTGGCGCCACTGGCCCAGCGCACCGACACCGAGGGCCGCTTTCCGCGCGAGGTGATCCGGGCTTTGGGCAGTGCGGGCCTGCTCGGACTCGTCTCCGCGACCAGCGTGGGTGGCATGGGCAAGGGCCTTGCAGAAGCAGTGCAGATGGTGTCGCGCATCGCGCAGACCTGCCCTTCGACGGCGATGGTCGTCTGCATGCACTACTGCGCGACGGCGGTCATCGAGCAACAGGGCAACGAGTCGGTGCGCAAGGCCATCGCCGCGGGCAAGCATCTCAGCACGCTGGCTTTCTCCGAAGCCGATTCGCGCAGCCACTTCTGGGCGCCCACCGGCACCGCACGGCTCGACAGTGGCGACCAGGGCGACGCTGTGGTGCTCGACGCGCGCAAGAGTTGGGTCACATCGGCCTTCGAAGCCGACAGCTATGTGTGGTCGAGCAAGCCGCTCGCGGCCGAAGGCGCCAGCACGCTCTGGTACGTCGAGGCCAAAGCAAAGGGCTTGAGCCAGCCCTTCAAGTTCGACGGACTCGGCTTGCGCGGCAACGCCTCGACGCCTGTCACCGCCGAGGGCGTCCGCGTCGCGGCGACCGATCAGTTGGGCGAAGACGGCAAGGGTTTCGACACCATGATGGGCGTCGTGCTGCCGTGGTTCACCTCGCTCGCCGCGGCGTGCTCCGTCGGCCTGATGGAAGGCGCCATGTCGCGCGCCATCGGCCATGTGAGCCAGACGCGCCACCTGCATCTCGACAGCTCGCTGGCCGACCTGCCGACCATCCGCGCCTACCTGGCACGCGGCCGCATCAAGACCGACATGGCGCAGGCGCTGCTGGACGACACGGTGGCCGCCATCGGTGCCGGCCGCGCCGACACCATGCTGCGCGTGCTCGAAGTCAAGGCCGCTGCCGCCGAGACCGCGCTCGAAGTGACCGACATCGCGATGCGCGTGTGCGGTGGCGCCGCCTTTCGCAAGGAAGCCGGCATCGAACGCCTGTTCCGCGATGCACGCGCATCGAGCGTGATGGCGCCGACATCCGACGTGCTGTACGACTTCATCGGCAAGGCCATCACCGGCCTGCCGCTGTTCTGAACATCGACCAATTACTGAAAGAACACCGCATGTCAGAACAAACTCTGGTGATGGGCGCAGTCGCCTATGCGCCCAAGGTCGTCACCATCTGGGAAGGCTTCAAGGCCTTCTTCATCGCGCACGGCCTGCCCTTCGACTACGTGCTGTATTCGAACTACGAACGACAGGTCGAGGCGCAGTTCGATGGCTCGATCCACCTCGCGTGGAACTCGCCGCTCGCGTGGGTGCGGGCCGACCGCATCGCGCGCAGCAGGGGGCTGCAGGTGAAGTCGGTCGCGATGCGCGACACCGACATCGACCTGCGCTCGGTGATCGTCGTGCGCGCCGACAGCGACATCGAGAAAGCATCCGACCTGCGCGACAAGACGATCGGCGCAGGCGCGCTCGATTCACCCCAGGCCACGCTCATTCCACTGGACCATCTGCGGACCGAAGAAGGCCTGATCCAGCGCGACGATTTCACGCTCAGGATCTTCGACGTGCTCGGGGGCAAGCATGGCGACCACATCGGCGGCGAACGGGATGCGGCACGCGCGTTGATGGCCCACGAGGTCGATGCGTGCTGCCTCATCGCGGGTAACCACCTGGCCTTCGGCCTCGACGGCACGCTGCCCGCCGGCAGCACACGCATCATCGCGAGCACCGCGCCCTTCGACCATTGCAACTTCACGACCAGCCCCGGCGCGCCGGAACGCCAGATCGAACACTTCGTGACGCTGCTGCTGTCGATGCGCTGGGACGATCCGCTGGTGCGCCCGCTGCTCGAACTCGAAGGCCTGCGCGAATGGCGCACCGGCCGCACCACTGGCTACGCACAACTCGAACGCGCCGTCGACAACGAAAAGTTCTACAGCCAAGATGGCCGCATCCTCAACACCGACTATCGATATTGAGTCGCTCGGGCTCGAACAAGGCGCCCTGCTGCTCATCCGCCGTGCGCTGGCCGAGGTGCCTGCGAGCGGCGAACTGCGTGTGCAAGGCACGGCGCCGGCGTGGGACATTCACCTGGAAGCATGGTGCCGGCAGCAAGGGCACGGCGTGCGCTTCGACAAGGGCGAGTCCGGCGCAACGCAGGCGCTGTTGACACGCGCATCGCACGCCGAAGGGCGCTGGCATGGCGCGCAGTCTGCGAGCGACGCGCCGGCCGAAGACGCCCTCGCTGGCTGGGGTCTGGCCGCACGCGGAGCCACGGTCGAGGCCGGTAGCCCGCCCTTCGCCTTCACGCTGCATCGCCGCAACGAGCTGTGGGCAGAGACCGCCGGCGCGCTCTACGCGCAAGCCGCCGCAGCGCAATGGGATCCGGCCACTGCCGTCGATTGGGACGCACCGTTCGACCTGCCGCCCCCCGTCGAAGCAGCCGTGGTGCAGGTCATGACGTACCTGATCGAAAACGAGAACGCCGCGCTGCTGGTGCCGGCGCGGCACCTCGGCCAGATCCATCCGCACTACCGCGAAGTGCTGCAACTGCTGGCGCTGCAGTGCGCCGACGAGGCGCGCCACATCGAAGTGTTCACGCGCCGCGTGGCCTTGCGCGGCGGCAAGCCTGGGTTGTCGACCGCGGGCGGCCAGGCCAGCTTGCAGTCGCTCTTCGAGGCGCCGGATTTCTCGATCGCGACCTTCCTGCTGTCGGTGCTCGGTGAAGGCAGCTTCATCAACCTGCTGAACTTCCTGCATGTGCACGCGCCCGATCCGGTGACGCGGCAGATCGCCCGGCTGGCGGCGCGCGACGAGGCGCGGCACGTGGCCTTCGGCATGGCGCACTTGGAGTACCGGCTGGCCGAGGAGCCCGACTACCAGCTCCGTTTGCGCAATGCGATCGAGCAGCGCTACGACGCGCTTGCCAATACCGCAGGCCTGAACGAAGAAGTGTTCGATGCGCTGGTGCTGCTGGCCGCCGGCGAGCTCACGGTGCCGGCCATCGCGCGCGGGCACGAGGCGGTGCAGCAACTCAAGCGCGAGATGTCTGCCGGCCGGCGTGCGCGGCTCGGGCGGTTGGGCTTCGAGCGTGCAGAAGCAGATCGCCTGGCTGACATGCACACGCGCAACTTCATGTGATGGCCAGGCGCGCGTCATGATCATCGGCACCGCAGGTCACATCGACCACGGCAAGACGACGCTGGTCCGCGCGCTCACCGGTGTCGACACCGACCGGCTGCCGGAAGAGAAGCGGCGCGGCATCTCTATCGAGCTGGGCTACGCGTACCTGCGCACTGCCGATGACGTGTCCCTGGGCTTCGTCGACGTGCCTGGCCACGAGCGCCTGCTGCACACCATGCTGGCCGGCGCCACCGGCGTCGACCACGCCTTGCTGGTGGTGGCGGCCGACGACGGCGTGATGCCGCAAACGCGCGAGCACCTGGCCGTGGTCGCGTTGCTCGGCCTGCAACGAGGGACTGTCGTCATCACGAAGATCGATCGCATCGATGCCGCCGAACGCGACGTGCGCGTGGCACAGGTGCGCGCCGACATCGATGCCCTGCTCGCCGACACCTCGCTCGCAGGCGCGCCGGGCTTCGCGCTGTCGGCAACGACCGGCGAAGGCATAGATGCCCTGCGCAACCACCTGGTCGCGGAGGCAGTCCGTCTTGCTCCTTCCCTTCCCGGGCGAAGGCAGGAATGGGGGCAAGCATCCAACGATGCCCAAGCCTTCCGCCTCGCAGTAGACCGCTCCTTCACCCTCCCCGGCGTTGGCACCGTCGTCACCGGCTCCGTCATGGCAGGCCGGGTAAACATAGGCGACGAACTCATCCTCGTCCCCGGCGAGCGCAAGGTGCGCGTGCGCGGCATCCACGCGCAGAACGAGCAAGCCGAGTCCGCGCATGTCGGTCAGCGTTGCGCCCTCGCGCTGGCCGGCGTTGCCAAAGAAGAGGTCCATCGCGGCCAGTGGGTGTGCGCGCCCGGCATCGCGCTGAGCACCGATCGCATCGACGTGCAGCTCACGTTGTGGCCCGGCGAGGCGCACGCACTGCGCTCCGGCACGACCGTGCACACGCACCTCGGCACCAGCGACGTGATGGCTTCGGTCGCATTGCTCGACCGCGATGTGCTGGCACCCGGCGACACCGCGCTCGCGCAACTCGTGCTGCGCGAACCGATGACCGCATGGCACGGCGACCGCGGCGTGCTGCGCGACGCATCCGCAGTGCGAACCATCGCAGGCGTGCGCGTGCTCGATCCCTTTGCGCCCGTGCGCTATCGACGAACGCCGGAGCGCCTGCACGCGCTGGCAGCGTGGGCGCTGGACGAGCGCGCCGCGCTCGTGGCGGCGCTCCTCGCCAGCGCCCCACTCGGCATCGATGCAGACCGCGTGACGCGTGCGCTCGCGCTGCAGCCAGATGTGGCGTTGCCGTTGCCAGCCGATGCCGTGCGGCTGGCCGGCGCATCGACTGCAAGCGCTCTGAACACCGGCTCACTCATCGCCGGCACGCACTTCGCTGCGCTGCAACAGCGCATCACCGACCGCCTCGCAGAATTCCACGCCACATCGCCCGAAGAGGTCGGCCCCGACCCGCGCCGCCTCAAGCGACTTGCCGCACCACGCACCGGCGATGCGTTGTGGCTGCACGCCATCGAAGCGCTGCTCGACCACGGCGCATTGGCACGCAGCGGCCACTGGCTGCATCTGCCCGCGCATGCGGCCGTGCTCAGCGCCACCGAAGAGCGGCTGGGCCAAAAGCTGTTGCCCGTGCTTGCAGACGGCGGCTTCGATCCCGCCTGGGTGCGCGACCTCGCCAAAGGCTGCGGCGCATCGGATGCGGTCGTGCGCCAAACCCTCGCCAGCCTGGCGCGGCGCGGTCTGACATTCCAGGTGGTCAAGGACTTGTACTATCCAGCGGCGACCATCGAGCGGCTGGCCGCACTGGCACGCGACTGCCTCGCGTTACCGGAGGGGCTGCAAGCCGCAAGCTTCAGAGACGCGACCGGCCTCGGTCGCAAGCGCGCGATACAGCTGCTCGAATTTTTCGACCGCGTCGGCTATACGCGACGCGTCAAGGATGTGCATTTGCTGCGGCCCGATACCGTGATGTTCGGTGCGTCGGGCAGCAGCAAGCCTGCTGCGTCGTCGTCGTCGTCGACATGAATCGTTCCATGAGCAACAAGACATGGAAGGGAATCGTCCCTGGTGGGGCGGCCGGGCTTCAAACCCGGTGGGTGGCGCCACGCGTCGCCGGGAGGGTTCGACTCCCTCTCCCTTCCGCCCTCGGTCCAGCGAGACGGTAGCGTCTCCTGTTGCCGGAGCACCAGTGCTCGGCGTCAAGTCCGACGCGGCACGGCGCGGTGCCGAGGCAAGGTGTTTTGGATCGTTCTGACGAAAAGGTCGGCAACGCTTCCAACTTCCATACCTCGGGCACCTAGTTGCCTGCCCCACGCAAGGAATCCCCATGACTGCAACATCACCGTCCCCCGACGCGCTCGATAACGAATCGCTGCTTGAGCAAGCGAGACACGAGGCCCAGGAAAAGATTGCTGAGCTGCACCTCGAAGAGGGCACCGTGAAGTCCGAAGGCGGACAGAACTCGCCCAGCCCCGAAGACGTCATTCCCCACCAGGCGCCCGAAGAGGCGCCTTGAGACCAGACCGGTAACCATCCGTCAAACCCACGATGTCGATACAACCAGACTCTTACGAAGTCCGCAGGCGTGACGTACTCGCGAGCGGCATGGCCACTGCCGCTGGCGCAGTGCTGCCCATTGCGGCAAGCCGTGCGCAAACGGTCGAAACATCTGCACCCAAAGGCGCGGGACCCCTGCCCATGATGCCCATCGAACTCAAAGTCAACGGCCAGAGCCACGCCCTCGACCTCGACACCCGCACCACCTTGCTGGACACGCTGCGAGAACACCTCCATCTCACCGGCTCCAAAAAAGGATGCGACCACGGTCAATGCGGTGCCTGCACTGTGCTGGTCAATGGTCGGCGCATCAACAGTTGCCTCACGCTGGCCGCGCTGCACGACGGCGACGAGATCACAACGATTGAAGGGTTGGGAACGCCCGGCAAGCTGCACCCGATGCAGGCTGCTTTCATCAAGCACGACGGCTTCCAGTGCGGCTACTGCACGCCGGGCCAGATCTGCTCTGCAGTCGGCACGCTGCAGGAAATCAAGGCCGGCATACCGAGCCACGTGAGCGTCGACATCAGCGCCATTCAACGGGCCACGCCGGAAGAAATACGCGAGCGCATGAGCGGCAACATCTGCCGCTGTGGCGCCTACGCCAACATCCTCGACGCCATCCAGGAAGTCGCCGGAGACGCCGCATGAAGCAGTTCACTTTCGAGCGGGCCTCGACGCCCGCCGGTGCGGCCGCGTCGCTGGCCAATACGCCCGGCGCCAGGCTCATTGCAGGCGGCACCAACCTGCTCGACCTGATGAAGCTGCAGATCGAAACTCCGACGCACCTCATCGACATCAACCGCCTGAACCTGGGCCAGGTCGAAGACATGCAAGGCGGCGGGTTGCGTATCGGCGCGCTCGTACGCAACACCGACCTTGCTGCACACCCGCGCGTGCGTGCCGACTACGCCGTGCTCAGTCGCGCTTTGATGTCAGGCGCCTCGGGCCAGTTGCGCAACAAGGCGACGACCGCAGGCAACCTGCTGCAACGCACGCGCTGCCCCTATTTCTACGACACGACCAAGCCTTGCAACAAGCGCCAGCCGGGCTCTGGCTGCTCTGCGATAGGCGGCTTCGATCGCAACCTGGCGATCTTGTCGACCAGCGACCAGTGCATCGCAACGCATCCGAGCGACATGGCAGTCGCCATGCGCCTGCTCGACGCCTCGGTGGAAACGGTGCTGGCCGACGGCACGCGACGCGCGATTTCGATCGCCGATTTCTATCGCCTGCCCGGCACCACGCCACAGGTCGAAAACACCCTCGCGCGCGACGAAATGATCACCTCAGTAACGCTGCCGGCGCCGTTGGGCGGCAAGCACATTTACCGCAAGGTGCGCGATCGCGCGTCGTATGCGTTTGCGCTGATCTCGGTGGCGGCGGTGGTCCAGCCCGATGGGCGGGGGCGCTTCGCCTATGGCGGTCTGGCACCCAAGCCGTGGCGCGTCGAGGCAGCGGAGTCGCAGGCCGATGCTGCGTCGATTGCGCGCGTCACGCTCGCAGGCGCACGCACCAGTGAACACAACGCGTTCAAGCCGCTGCTGGTGGAACGCACGCTGGCTTCGGTGCTGGCGGAAGCGAGGAGTTGAAATCATGAAGTTCGATCAACCCGCGACCCGCAATCCGATCGACCGTCTCAAGGTGGTCGGTAAACCGTACGACCGTATCGACGGCCCACTGAAAACCACCGGCACCGCGCCCTACGCCTATGAGCGGCACGACGTGGTGCCCAACCAGGCTTACGGCGTCATCCTCGGTGCTGCCATCGCCAAGGGGCGCATTCGGCGCCTCGACACCAGCGCCGCGCGCGCGGCACCCGGCGTGATCGCCGTGGTCACCCATGAGAACGCCGGCAAGGTCAACAAGGCCAAGGCCATCACCGCCAAACTGATGGCGGGGCCCGAGATCGATCACTTCGATCAGGCGGTGGCCATCGTGGTGGCCTCGACGTTCGAGCAGGCCAGAGCGGCCACGCAGCTCATCGTGGTCGAGTACGACCGTCTCGAAGGCCGCTTCGACCTGGCCAAAGAACGTGCCTCGGCCGTGAAGCCGAAGATGGACGACCCGCCGGACACTGCCGTCGGCAATTTCGCCGAGGCCTTCGCGAACGCCCCCGTGAAGGTCGACCAGACTTACACCACGCCCAACCAGAGCCACTCGGCGATGGAGCCGTTCGCCAGCATCGCGTCTTGGCAGGAGGGCAAGCTCACGGTGTGGACCTCGAATCAGATGATCGCCTGGGCGAGGCGCGACTTGGCGGAAGTGCTCGGCCTGCAGCCGGCGGACGTCCGTGTCGTGTCGAGCTATGTCGGTGGCGGCTTCGGCTCCAAGCTGTGGATTCGCAGCGACGTCGTCATGGCGGCGCTGGCGGCACGCGTGGCCGGCCGACCGGTCAAGGTGGCGCTCGCGCGTCCGCAAATTCCCAACAACACGACCCATCGCCCCGCGACGATCCAGCGCATCCAGCTGGGCGCCGGTAACGACGGCAAGCTGGTCGCGATCTCGCACGAGAGCTGGTCCGGTGACCTGCCCGGCGGTCAGCCCGAAACCGCCGCGATGCAGACGCGCCAACTCTACGCGGCTGACAACCGCATCACATCCCACCGTCTCGCCACGCTCGATTTGCCCGAAGGCAACGCAATGCGCGCACCTGGCGAGGCGCCTGGATTGATGGCGCTCGAAATCGCCATGGACGAGCTGGCGGAGCGCCTGAAGATGGACCCGGTGGCGCTGCGCATCGCGAACGACACCCAGGTCGATCCCGAGAAGCCCGGCCGTGCGTTCTCGCACCGCGACCTCATTGGCTGCCTGCGCATCGGGTCGCAGCGCTTCGGCTGGGAGCAACGGCGTGCCACGCCGGGCCAGGTGCGCGACGGCCGATGGCTGGTCGGCATGGGCATGGCCAGCGCGTTCCGCGGCAACATGACCATGAACTCGGCGGCGCGCGCGTCGCTGGACGGCAAGGGAGTGGTCACGATCTCGACCGACATGACGGACATCGGCACCGGCAGCTACACGGTCATTGCGCAGACTGCGGCGGAGCTGCTCGGCGTCCCGCTCGAACAGGTGGTGGTGCGGCTGGGCGACTCGGACTTTCCGGTGTCGTCCGGGTCGGGCGGGCAATGGGGCGGCAACAGCTCGACGGCGGGCGTCTACGCGGCGTGCATGAAACTGCGCGAAGCCATCGCCCGCAAAGCCGGCCTGATGGCCGGCGACGCGCGCTTCGACGAAGGCCAGATCATCTCGGGCAGCCGCAGCTTCACACTGGCCGAATTGGCGGGCCGGCAAGGCATCACCGTGGAAGACGGCATCGAGTTTGGCGACCTGACCAAGACCTACGCGCAGGCCACCTTCGGCGCTCACTTTGCCGAAGTCGGCGTCGATGCGGCCACTGGCGAAGTGCGCGTGCGGCGCATGAGCGGCGCCTTCGCGGCCGGCCGCATCCTCAACCCGAAGACGGCCCGCAGCCAGGTGATCGGCGCGATGACTATGGGACTCGGCGCAGCGCTGATGGAGGAGCTGGTCGTCGACACGCGTTATGGCTACTTCGTCAATCACGACCTGGCCGAGTACCACGTGCCGGTGCACGCCGACGTGCCGAAGCAGGACGTGTTCTTCCTCGACGAGGTGGACGACAAATCGTCGCCGATGAAGGCCAAGGGCGTCGGTGAGCTGGGCTTGTGCGGCAGCGCGGCGGCCATCGCCAACGCGGTCTACAACGCCTGTGGCGTGCGGGTGCGGGACTATCCGCTGACGCTGGACAAGATCATCCGGTCGTTGGCGTAACGTCTAAACGCCGGTCGCAAAACAGTTTCTACATAGCCACGGTGTCAACAACCGGCTGATCCTACGTTCAGCACCGCGGCGGGCCGCGCGGCTTTCTCGAAATGGTCGACGACAAGACGCCGGCCTTTGCCGACTACCGCGGCAATCACAGGTATCTTTCGCGTGCGGTTGGAGTCGTTTGACTGGAACTGCGCGCAGCACACCTCCTGTTGCATCTTTCGCCGCGCAAACTAAACTGCGCCGCACAGCCAAGGCCTCACCGCCCAAGCCAGCAGAAAACGCACAGGGAGAAAAAAATGATCCGCTACTGGATGGTTCTTGCTTTGCTGGTGGATTCTCACCACGCCGTCGCGCAGTCAGCGTTGCCGGCTGCATCAAGTGCGGAGACCGGCTTCACGCCCGGCATTGCCTACGAGCGGCGCCATGTCGACTACATCGTCGAACGCGACGGCCGCTTCGTCAAGGAAATCGACTCGATCCGAGTGGTGCTCAACGATGCCGGCGTGCGCGAAGTCGCGCAAATCTCGCAGTCGTACAGCGCCAGCCTGGAAACCGCCGAAATCGTGTTGGCGCGGCTGATCACGCCGGACGGCAAGGAGATCGACGTCCCGACTTCCGCCATCTTCGTGCAGGAACCCTATGCATCGCAGGCCGCGCCGATGTTCAGTGACCAGAAGGTCAAGACCATCGTTTTTCCACAAGTCACGCCAGGCGCAAAAATCCTGTTGAAGACGCGTGTGACTCAGCGCGTTCCGATCCTGCCAGGCCAGTTCAGCGCCATGGAGTTCATCTCGCCGCACTCCGCGCGACAGGATTTTGTTTTTACGGTTACCGCCCCTGCGGACATGCCGCTGGACGTGCAAACCATCGACCTTCCGCATGTGCAGGAAACGCTGGCCGATGGCCGGGTGAAGCATGTCTTTAGCAGCGACAACGCAAAGGCGGTCGCGCCCGAAGCAGGCAGCGTGGCGCGAAGCGACTACAGCCCGAGGATGGTCGTCAGCACCATGGCCGACGGTGCTGCCCTTGCCACCGCCTACGGTCAATTGACTGGCGATATTTCTGCGCCCACTGCGCGCGTCATTGCGCTGGCGAATCAACTGACCCAGGGCGTGTCGGACCCGCGCAAACAGACCGAGGCACTCTACAACTGGGTGCGTCTGAACATCCGCTATGTGAACGTTGTCCTCGAACGCGGTGGCTTCATTCCGAGACCGCTCGACAGCATTCTTTCGAACGCCTATGGCGACTGCAAGGACCAGGCGGTCTTGCTCGGCGCATTGCTGCGCGCCAAGGGAATCGACAGCACGCCCGTGTTGATCGGCGCGGGCAACGCGTTCTGGATGCCGCGCGCCGGAACACTCCAGGCGTTCAACCACATGATCACTTACGTGCCACAGCTGAACCTGTACTTGGACAGCACGGCACGCTACAACGCCTTTGGCACCTTGCCTTTCGCCGACGGCGGCAAGCAGGTGCTCCATGTGCAGTCGGGCCAATGGGCCAGCACCCCGCTGTCCGACGGCGGGTTGACGGCGGTGAAGCAGGTGATCGATGTCGCGCGAGATGAATCGGCCGCCGTCAAGACTTCCGTTCGTGGCACCGGCTTGGGTGCCGCCACATTGCGCGGGACATTCGCGGCGATGCAATCGATTTCCGATGCGCAGGTGGTGACGTCAATGCTCGCCCAAGCAGGCGCCAACGGCACGGGCGTACTGCGCCGGCCTGACCTGCGTGCAGACAGCGCAGAAGCAGAATTCGGCCTGGACTACGACACAAAAAGCTTTCTGGACTTGCCCGGACCCGGTGCGATCCGCATGCCCCCGTCAGGCTTCAATGCCCTGGCGCCCTGGGTGGCATCGCTGAGGACGGAGCGCCACTATCCCTACGGTTGCCCCAACGGCGAAGTCAGCGAGACAGTCGAGCTCAAGCTACCCGACAACGTGCGCCTACTGCGAGACCCGCCTTCCGAACACCACACGCTCGACTTGACCGGCAGCCGCATCGAGTATCGGCAGACAGTTCAGCGCGAAGCCGGATCACTCAAGCTCGTGCGGACCATGACGATGGTCGCGACGCAGCCGGTGTGTGCGGGGACGGACATGGAAGCGCAAAAAGTGTTTGCACAGAAGGTGGAGCGGAGTCTTCGGACGCAGTTCCTGTATGAGTGATGCGGGCAAGCAAGCCAATTCTGCAAGCCTCAAACGCCTGAACCGAGTTGCTCAAGCTGGGCCAGTGTGTCTACCAGAAAGGTCTGGTCGATCGTGAAGCCGTATTGAAGCTTGTTCGTCCAACTGATTGAAGAAATGTCGCCGGTCACTTCAATGCCGCCGCGGCCGTTTCCAGTGAGAACGACGTTGATTTGCGACTCACGTGGATGAAGTTCAGCCGTTCCCTGAAGTGTGTCGTACAGCACTTTGAGTTGCTGCTCGAATTGAGCGAAGTCGGTCGGTTCAAGGAACGCGTTGACTGCGGAAGTGAAACCAGGGACAGCGACACTTGCCCGCATTTCATACCAGCCATCAGTCACTTCGTGCGAAAGGAGTTCGAAGAGAACATATTCAGACCCGCCGCCGATTCGAACCTGATTCATTCGTAGTGACTCCACATTCGAAGCACGCGAACGATGCGCTCCTTTTTGAAAACTTCATACACAAGGCGATGCTGGATGTTGATTCGCCGCGAGTACGCGCCATCAAGATCCCCGACAAGCTTTTCGTACGGTGGCGGATTCTGAAATGGATCGACGACCAGTACTTCGAGCAGTTCCAGAGCCTTGCCTTTCAAGCCCGCCGCAGCAAGCTTTTTGGCATCCTTGGTTGCGTGCTTCGCATAAACGACTTCCCACATCACCAGCAAAGCTTCTTGGCGCTCTTGTCCAACGGCTCGGCCATGCCTTTCTTGATGGATTCGCGCATGCCGGGGACGGACAGCAGATACAGCGTTTCCTGTATCGCCTGCCAGTCATCGGCCGAAACAAGGACCGCACTACTGCGCTTGCCCGAGATAAGAATCGGCTGATGCGACTCGCTGGTTTGATCGATCAGACGGTACAAGCTTGCACGAGCTTCGCTCGCAGTGATAGGGGTGATCATGGTGTTCTCCAAACATTCGATAGCGTACGAAAAAACGTACCGTCGGTCAACTTTCATTCCTTTGACAAAATCTGCGCGCCTACCAGCTCATATCGTCGTGGTCTCAATTGGCACACTTGGTAATGTGAATCCATTCATCAGCCTTGGGCAGGCCCTGCAACGGAGAGGACACCGGATCACGTTCCTGGCCCCGGCCGTTCATGAAGAACTAGTTCGAGAGGCTGGATTCGCGTTTCATGCGCTTGGGAGCCGCGAGGACTATTTCGCTCTCATCAATAATCCCGACCTTTGGGATTCACGGAAGGCGTTCGAAACGCTGTGGCGCGGTGTCCTTTCCATCTTGGTGGAGATCCCGACCTTCATCAGAGCCTTGCCAGCAGATGAGCAGTGCCTGCTGCTCACTCATCCCTTCGCGCTGCCCGCGGCATCGCTGGCGCGGGCTGAACGGCCCGACTTGCCGATCGTTGGCGGCTATCTGGCGCCGGCGAATATGCGAACCCTCCACGATCCTCTGACGATAGGGCCGATTGGTATTCCTGCGTGGCTGCCGATGAGTTGGCGTCGTTGGATCTGGAACGGCATTGACGCCAAACTGATCGATCGGATCGCCGTCCCAGACTTGAACAAAGAGCGTCAACGCAAAGGGCTTGAGCCAGTGGCGCACTTGGTCGAGCATATGCATACCGTCGCGGATCTTTCGCTGACCTTGTTTCCGTCGTGGTTTGCCAAGGACCAGCCGGATTGGCCGCAACCGCGCCACAGCGGGGAGTTTCCGCTCTTCGACCCGCATCCGGAACATGAGCTATCTGATGAAATTCGCCAATTTCTCGCGAACGGTGACGCGCCGATCATTTTCACGTCAGGAACCGGACACAAGCACGGCAGCGCCTATTTCTCCAGGGCATTGGACGCGGTCACTCGACTCGGTCGGCGTGCGATCTTTTTGACGCCATTTCAAAAGCAGTTGCCCACCGCTCTACCGGGTGAGGTGCTGTGGCAATCGTACGTGCCCCTTCGACGCCTTCTTGTTCATGCGGCGGCCATCGTTCATCATGGGGGAATAGGAACCACCGCCGAGGCCTTGCGATCTGGAATCCCGCAGGTGGTTATGCCTTTCGCACATGACCAGTTTGACAACGGCGCTCGTGTGGAAGCGCTTGGGGTCGGCCACTCGATCAAGGCTGCAAGCGCGTCAGGCCGAGTTCTTGAGTCCACGTTGGCCTCGTTGCTGTCATCGGACTCGGTCAATGCGCGATGCAAGGCTGCCGCGATGCGCTTAGCGAAAGCTTCAGATACCGTACCCATCTGTGAAGCAATTGAGGGCGTACTCCTCGCGCGCTCAAAGAAAGCCGATCTGATTTGAATGGAACGGCAGCTTTTGGATGGAATTTTTTATGAATCTCTGGCGTAGACCGGTTGAGTCTGCCTTCTGAAGCTGGCGTTCACGGCTCAGAAGTGGACCTGCAGACCCGCAGACCCGCTCTCGATCCGCCCAACAACAGCAGCGCCGCCAAACCCTTCGGCCCTGAACACCTCCAGCACAGCGTGCACCGCTTCAGCCGAACAACTCACCAACAGCCCCCCCGAAGTCTGCGGATCACTCAACAGACTCTGCGCAGTCTTCGGAAGTCCCTCCGCCAACTGGACATCAGCGCCGTAGCCTTCCCAGTTCCGCCCCGAAGCCCCGGTCACGAAGCCTTCCGCCACCATTGCTTCGACGCCCTCCAGCAGCGGCACCTTCGACCACTCGATCACGGCAGTCAGCCCCGCACCCCGCGCCAGTTCCAGCACATGGCCGGCCAGGCCGAAGCCGGTCACATCCGTCAGTGCATGCACGCCGTCGAGTTGCGCCAGTGCAATCCCTGGCGTGTTGAGCTTGGTCGTCGTGTCGATCAATTGCCGATACCCAGCCTCTGACAACTGCTCTTTCTTCAGCGCCGCCGACAGCACGCCGACGCCGAGCGGCTTGCCGAGGATCAGCACATCGCCGGCCTTGGCGCCGGTATTGCGGCGCACGCGATCGGGATGCACCAGGCCCATCACGACCAGGCCGTAGATCGGCTCGACCGAATCGATGGTGTGGCCGCCCGCGATGGGGATGCCGGCCGCGCGACACACGTCCTGGCCGCCGCGCACGATCTCGCCGATGACTTCGACGGGCAGCTTGTCGATGGGCATGGCGACCAACGCCAGCGCCATGATGGGTTTTCCGCCCATGGCGTACACGTCGCTGATGGCGTTGGTGGCTGCGATGCGGCCGAACTCATACGGGTCGTCGACGATCGGCATGAAGAAGTCGGTGGTCGCGATGAGCGCCTGTTCGTCGTTCAGGCGGTACACGGCGGCGTCGTCGGCGGTCTCGATCCCGACCATCAATTCCTTCGGAATCAGTCCGCTGCCGCCGCTCTTTAGAATTTGCGATAGCACACCCGGCGCGATCTTGCAGCCGCAGCCGCCACCATGAGAAAAGTTCGTGAGGCGCAGCGGCGCCAGCGGGTTCATCAGCGTTGGTTTCATGACGTGCATTATCTAAGCAGGACATTTCCCCCATGAAGACATTTCCCCACGCAATCGCTCGTTTCGTGCTCGCGTTTTCCGTTTCGTTCGCAGCCCTCGGTGCGCTCGCCCAGAGCGCCAACGTGCTGCGCGTGTCCGCCATCCCCGACGAAGCGCCGACCGAGCTGCAGCGCAAGTTCACGCCACTGGGCGACTACCTGAAGAAGGAAACGGGCATGGACGTGGTGTTCACGCCCGTGACCGACTACGCCGCCGTGGTCGAGGGCCTCGCCTCCAACAAGATCGACTTGGCGTGGCTTGGCGGCTTCACCTATGTGCAGGCGCGCATTCGCACCAACGGCGGCGTGGTGCCGATCGTGCAGCGCGCTGAAGATGAGGTGTTCACCAGCAAGTTCATCGTGCCGATCGACAGCACCGCGAGGACGCTGGCCGACCTCAAAGGCAAGACTTTCGCTTTCGGCGCGCCGTCGTCGACTTCGGGCAGCCTGATGCCGCGCTACTTTTTGCTGCAGGCCGGCATCGACCCGGAAAAAGACTTCAAGACGGTCGCGTTTTCGGGCGCGCACGACGCCACCGTGGCCTTCGTGGCCGCGTCGCGCGCCGAGGCCGGCGTGCTCAACGCATCGGTGTGGGACAAGCTGGTGGAGTCCAAAAACCCGAATGCCGCCAAGGTGCGCGTGCTGGCGACCACGCCGCCTTTCTACGACTACAACTGGACGGTGCGCCCCGGCATGGACCCGGCGCTGCAGAAGAAGCTGACCGATGCCTTCCTGAAGCTGGACCCGGCCAATCCGGCACAGAAGGAAATCATGGGCCTGCAACGCGCCAGCAAGTTCATTCCGACCCAATCGTCCAACTACGACAGCATCGAGACCGCGGGCAAATCGGCTGGCCTGATCAAGTGAGCGTCGCGCTCGACGGCGTCGGTTTCGTTCATGCCAACGGACACCGTGCGCTGACCGGCATTTCGCTGTCGGCGGGTGCGGGCGAAAGGCTGGCGGTGATCGGGCCTTCGGGCGCAGGCAAGACGACGCTGTTGCGCGTGCTGGGTGCGGCCCTTCATCCGGTCGAAGGGCGTGTCGCGGTGCTCGGCGTCGATCCCTGGAAACTGTCGCCGTCCGCGTTGCGCAAACTGCGCGCACGCATCGCGACCGTGCACCAGGCGCCGCCCATCGCGCCGCGGCTGCGCGTGGTGACTGCGGTGCTGTCGGGGCGCTTGGGGGAATGGACGCTGCCGCGCGCCATTGCGTCGCTGTTGCACCCATCGGACATCGCCGGCGCGCACGAAGCGCTGACGCGTGTGTCGCTCCAGGACCGGTTGTTCGACCGCTGCGACCGGCTCTCCGGCGGGCAGTTGCAACGCGTGGGCGTGGCGCGGGCGATGTACCAGCGACCGGCGTTGCTGCTCGCCGACGAGCCCGTTTCCGCCCTCGACCCGACGCTGGCAGATGCCACGCTGCGCGAGTTGGTCGCGCAGAGCGAAGCGACCGGTGCCACCTTCATCGCCTCGCTGCATGCGGTCGACCTGGCACTGCACTGGTTCCCGCGCATCGTCGGCATGCGCGAAGGACGCGTCGTGTTCGACAGGCCGAGGGACGAGGTCACGCAGGAGATGTTGACGGCGTTGTATGCGAACGAGCACACCGCGCAAGGCGCTACCGACAGCGCAGTGCCGATGCATCTCGCGGTCTGCCGCGCATGACTGTCCCGGTGCCTATCCCGGCACGCGCCCCGGAGCGCACTCTGCGCGATCCGCTGGCGCAGCGTCGCCTCGGCTGGCTCGTCTTCGCGCTGGTGTTGTGCTGGCCAATGCTGCAGTTGGCCGAGTTCAACCCGGCTGCGCTGTTCGCGCCCGGCAACCTGTCGGTCATGAGCGGCTTTCTGGCGGGCTTCTTTCCGCCATCGACCGAACCCGAGTTCCTGAAGCTGCTACAGAAGGCGACGCTCGAAACGGTGGCGATGGCGACTGCCGGAACAGCCCTTGCCTTCGTCATCGCAGCGCCGCTCGCCTTCATCACCACGCGGGCGCTGTCGGTGTCGCGCATCGGTCCGGGGCCGGGCCGGGTGCGATCTGTGGTCGTGCGGCAAGCAGGCCGATCGGTGCTGATGGTGCTGCGCGCCATTCCTGAAATCGTCTGGGCGCTGATCTTCGTGCGCGCACTCGGGCTCGGCCCCGCCGCGGGTGTGCTGGCGCTGGCCATCACCTACGGCGGCATGCTGGGCAAGGTTTACTCGGAGATCTTGGAGTCGACCGACACGCGGCCAGCGCGCGCGCTACTCGAAGGCGGCAGCGGGCGCGTTGCCGCGCTGCTCTACGGCCTGTTGCCCAACACCGGGCAAGAGCTGGCGTCGTACACCGTCTATCGATGGGAATGCGCGGTGCGCGCGTCGGTGGTGATGGGCTTCGTCGGCGCCGGCGGGCTCGGCCAGCTGATGGACCAGTCGATGAAGATGCTGGCCGGCGGCGAGGCCAGCAGCATCCTGCTGGTGTTCCTGGCGCTCGTGTTGTTTGCCGACATGCTGAGCACCCTGTTGCGCAAGCTGCTCGCATGAGCGCTTCTCCTGACTTGCCCCCCGCGCCATCGCCTTGCCTGCGCTGCTGGACGGCCATCGGGCTGGTGCTCGTGGCGGTGGTCGCCAGCTTCGCTTATCTTGGCATCGACTTTCGCGCGCTGGGCTCGGGCGAATCGCTGCGGCTCATAGCGAAATTCATCGCCGAGTTCTTTCCACCGGACGTGTCGCCGGCGTTCTTGGGCAAGGTCGGCTGGGGCACCCTGCAGACGCTCGCGGTGTCGGCCCTCGGCACGCTGCTCGCGGCACTGGTCGGCGCGGTGCTGGCCTTGCCTGCGTCGGGTCGCTGGGGCGTGGTGCCGCAGAGCGCGACGCGCTTCTTGCTGAATTTCTTGCGCAGTGTGCCCGAGTTGGTCTGGGCTGCGCTGATGGTGCTGGCGGCCGGCATCGGGCCTTTTGCCGGCGCGCTGGCGCTGGCGCTGCACACGACCGGCGTACTCGGCCGCCTCTTTGCCGAAAGCCTTGAGAACGCGCCGCGCGAACCCGAACAGGCGCTGGTGCTTGCGGGCTCGGGCAGCATCGCCGCCTTCGGCTACGCAAGTTTGCCCATCGTGATGCCGCAATGGCTGGCCTATACGCTGTACCGTTGGGAGATGAACATTCGCATGGCCGCAGTGCTCGGCTTCGTCGGTGGTGGCGGCTTGGGGCAACTTTTGTACTTTCACCTTTCGATCTTTCAACAACAACAGGCGACGACCGTGCTGATCGCGATGTTCGTGCTCGTGGCCATCGTCGATTTCGCGAGCGCCCGGTTGCGGCGCGTTGTGGGGCCAGCCTATGCATAGAAAACCCACCGAAGTCGGAGACCGCAAGACCTTCGAAACGGTCATCGATGCCCGCTCGCCGGCGGAATTCGCGCTCGACCATATTCCGGGTGCCATCAACTGTCCGGTGCTCGACGACGACGAGCGGCGCATTGTCGGGACGATCTACAAACAGACCGGCGCTTTCGAGGCCCGGCGCGTGGGTGGCGCGATGGTCGCGGCCAACATGGCAAAGCATCTGCGCGAACAGTTCGCCGACAAGCCGGCCAAGTGGAAGCCGCTGGTCTATTGCTGGCGCGGGGGCTTGCGCAGCGGGTCGATGGTCAGCTGGTTGCGGCTGGTCGGCTGGGACGCCAAGCAATTGGCCGGCGGCTACAAGAGCTTCCGGCGCGAGGTGCTGACAGTGATCGAAACGATGTCGCCGCAGCTCGACCTGCGCATCATCTGCGGGCCGACCGGCAGCGCCAAGACGCGCGTGCTGCAAGCCATGGCTGCGCGTGGTGCGCAGGTGTTCGACCTGGAAGATTGCGCGCGCCACAAGGGGTCGCTGCTCGGCGCGCTACCCGGCATCGAACAGCCATCGCAAAAGCACTTCGAGACGCTCATCGCGACGGCGTTTGAAGCACTCGATCTGTCGAAGCCGCTGTATGTCGAGGGCGAGAGCGCACGCATCGGGCGGTTGTCGGTGCCGATCCCGTTGGTCGGCAATATGCGGGCGGCGCCGTGTATCGAGATCGAAGCCAGTGCCGAAGCCCGCCTCGCCTATCTGCTGCGCGACTACGCGTACCTCGGCGATGACGCAGAGTTGCTGGCAACGCAGCTCGGCAAGCTCAAAGAGGCGCAGGGCAAGGAGACGGTGGCGCGTTGGCAGGCATGGGCAAGGGGCGGTGAGCTGTCGTCGTTGTTCGCTGAATTGATGGCACTGCACTACGACCCGCACTACGAGAAGTCGCAATCACTGCACTTCGCGCAGTGGACGGGGCGTGCCAAAGTGCCTGCGGCGGAGTTGTCGGCGGAAGGGATCGACCGGGCGGCAGAAGCGGTACTGGGGCTTTAAGCGCCCGATGCATAGAGCACTGCGCGCGGCGCACGGCACAAGCCCCACAGCCGCAGGCCAGTGAGTTCGGCCATGCGCACGCCCATCGCGGTGGGCGCCGAGATGGTCGCCATCGCGCTCAATCCCAATCGCGCGCACTTGCGCACCAGCTCGTGGCTGCCGCGGCTCGACATCAGCACGAAACCTGGCTCGCCCAGCTGCCCGGTTTGTGCGAGGTGGCCGAGCAGTTTGTCGAGCGCGTTGTGACGGCCGACGTCTTCCATCACTTCGACGAGATCGCCTTCGATCGTGGCCCAGCCGGCTGCGTGAATGGCCCCGGCTTCCCGGTTGAGCGTCTGCCGCGGCGGCAGCGCTTCGAAAGCCCGCAGCACGGTCGCGAGGTCGATGCGCTCGATCCAGTCGCGCGGTGGCAATGGCAGCGGCGTGAGGTCGAGCGCCGCGAAGCTTTCGACGCCGCAGATGCCGCAACCGGTGCGGCCCGCGAGGCTGCGGCGCCGGTCTTTCAGGCGCTCGAAGCTGCGCGTCGAAATATCGAGCTGCACTTCGATGCCGGGCATGCCGTCGGGCAAGCCAGCATCGCGCGCTGCGATCGACACGACCTCGATACCGCGGCAATCGGATGCAGTGTCGAGGATGCCTTCGCTCAGTGCAAAGCCGAGTGCGAAGGCTTCGAGGTCTTGCGGCGTCGCCATCATCACCGCGTGCGAAACGCCGTTGAAGACAAGTGCGACGGGCACTTCGGCGGCGAGCGTGTCGTCGCGCACCAGGCCCTCGGCGGGTACGGATTTTTCGCCGTAGACGCGAACGGCGCGGCGCTCGACCGGTGGGATCGACAGCTCGCCGGAAGCGTTGCGTCGTGCGGTGGCCGAGGTGGGGACGGTGAGAGCGGTGGCTGGAACTGACATCGTCGTCACGATAGCCGAACGGCGCGTCGTCTGCTACGCGTCCAGCGCGCCGCTGTGCTGGGCGATCTGCGCCTTCCACTCGGGGGTTTGCAGCAATTCGAGCGCCGCGCCGAGCGCGCGTGACGGCCGCACGCCGTCTTGCGTCAAAAAGCCGATCGGTGTGCGCACTTCAGGCGCGACCAACGGCAGTGCCTCGAGCTCGCGCAACCCGCGCACGGCAGCGACCATGGCGCCCGGCAGCACGCTGCACACGTCGCCTGCGATCACCGCGAGCGCCAGCGTCAAGACGGAGTTGGTCTCGATCGCCGGCGCGACTTCCACGCCGGCCTCGCGCAGTGCCAGATCGATGATCGTGCGGTTGTGCATGTCGGGCGTGAGCAGGCACAGGGGCAGCGCGCCGGCATCGGCCCATCGCATCGGTGGGCCGATGGCGAGCTTGTCTTTCGAAGGCTTGGCCGCGAGGCGCAACAGGTAGTAGTGCTCGATGCTCTGCGGCCAGGCGGTGAGCTTCACGTTTTTCAGCCGCATGCGTTCGGTGTAGCCCAGCGCGAGGTCGAGCGACAGGTTCTCCAGGCCCATTTCGAGTTGCTGCGAGCTCATCGAAAGAACCGTCGGCACGATGCCCGGCTGCCGCTGCTGGAGCATCGCGGCGAAGCGTGCCAGCATCGGAATGGCGGTGGGCACCGCCGCCATGCGCAGGTGCCCGCGCGGGTGCGCCTCGTCGCTGCGCAGTTCCTGCTGCAGCACCTCGTTGTCGCGCAGCATGCGCTGGCCTGTCGCCAGCACGCGCTCGCCTTCGTGAGTAAGGCCGACATACGCGCGGCCCCGCTTGACGATGACCACGCCGAACTCGTCTTCGAGTGCGCGCAATGCGTTCGACAACGCCGGCTGCGTGATGTGCGACGCCTCGGCCGCACGGCCGAAGTGACGGTGCTCGCTCAACGCGACCAGGTAGCGCATCGAGGCGAGCAGGTTCATTGCTTCGACGAGCCCTGAGTCTTCAGGTGTTTTTGCTGATCGAGATGGTCGGGAACTTGGCCGAAAAGTCCTTGGCCTTTTCGGCGATGCCGACTGCGACCTGGCGCGCCACCGCCTTATAGAGCCCCGCCACTTCGCCATCGGGATCGGCCACCACCGTCGGCTTGCCGCTGTCGGCCTGCAGGCGAATATTGATGTCGAGCGGCAGCGCGCCCAGGTACGCCATGTCGTACTGCGCCGCCATCTTCTTGCCGCCGTCGGCGCCGAAGATGTGCTCCACCTGGCCACAGTTGGAGCAGACGTGCACTGCCATGTTCTCGACGATGCCGAGGATCGGCACGCCGACCTTCTCGAACATCTTGATGCCCTTGCGCGCATCGAGCAGTGCGATGTCCTGCGGCGTGGTGACGATCACAGCGCCGGTCATCGGTACGCGCTGGCTGAGCGTCAGCTGGATATCACCGGTGCCGGGCGGCATGTCGACGATCAGGTAGTCGAGGTCTTTCCAGTTGGTCTGGCGCAGGAGCTGGTCGAGCGCCTGCGTCGCCATCGGGCCGCGCCAGATCATGGCCTGGTCCTGGTCGACCAGAAAACCGATCGACATCACCTGCACGCCGTAGTTGCGCATCGGCTCCATCGTCTTGCCGTCGATGCTGGGAGGCTTGCCTTCGATGCCCATCATCATCGGCTGGCTCGGGCCATAGATGTCGGCATCGAGCAGGCCGACCGAAGCGCCTTCGGCGGCCAGCGCCAATGCCAGATTGGTGGCGGTGGTGCTCTTGCCGACGCCGCCCTTGCCCGACGCAACCGCAATGATGTTCTTGACATTGGGCATCAGCTGGACGCCGCGCTGCACCGCATGGCTCACCACGTTCAGGGTGATGTTGACCGACACGTTGTCGATGCCCGGCAATGATTTGGCCGCCGCGACGAGCGCTTTGCGCAGCACCGGGTATTGGCTTTTGGCCGGGTAGCCGAGTTCGAGGTCGAAAGAAACGTCGCCGTCCGCGATCTGCACGTTCTTCAGCGATTTGCTGTCGACGAAAGATTTGCCGGTGTTCGGATCGACGACCGGCTTGAGCGCAGCGATCAGCGCCTCTTGGGTAACTGCCATGGATAACTCCTGATTGGCGGGTAGTCTAGTGCGCACCCCCGTCTTCAGTGGCTGCTCCGGCCATTCCTTAGGCCGGGATCAGGTCATCCCGAGCTCGGAACAAATGCGGGCGACGAGCGCTTTCAGATCGGCGACTTCGGCTTCGAGCCGCGCCACGTTGGCCTTGAGCGCAGCGACTTCGCCCAGCGACACATCGCCGCTCGCAGTCGACTCGGGCCGTGCTGCATCTTCCGCCGGCGTGCCGCTGAGCAGCTGGGCCCATCGACTTTCGCGCGCACCGGGCAAACGTGCCAGCTTCATCACCAACGCGCCCGCGGGTCGCGCCGCCAGCTCGTCCAGGAAACCCTCGACCGACGAGATATCGGCAAAATTGTGCATGCGGTCGCAAGCGATGCGCAACTCGCCTGGCGTCTGCGGGCCACGCAGCATCAGCACGGTCAACAAGATGATCGACTGCGACGGCACCTGCAGCACACGGTCGGCATTGTGCGCATACCGAAAGCTCCGGCCGCCGCTGGTTTCGCTCACCAGGCTGTAGCCCTTCAGGCTGTCGATGGCGCCCTGCACTTCGGTATCGGTCGCCTCGATCACCGGGTTGCGACTGGTCTTCTGGTTGCAGCCCGACACCAGCACGTTGAGCGTGAGCGGATAACTGTCGGGCACGGTGCGCTGCTTTTCGGCGAGCACGCCGAGCACGCGGGTTTCGAGCAGCGACAGCGTTGGCAGAGGTTGCGCCATGCGCTTCAGCCTCCGTTGATGCGGGCGACCAGCGCCTTGGTGAAGGCCGCCGTGTTCGCGGTGCCGCCGAGGTCGCCGGTCCGCACCTTGTCGATGTTGAGCGTCTGGTCGATCGCGCTTCGCAGCCGCGTCGCCAGCTGGGGCAGTTTGCAGTGGTCGAGCATCAAGGCCGAGGCCAGCAGCAGCGCAATCGGGTTGGCGATGCCCTTGCCGGCGATGTCGGGCGCAGAGCCATGCACCGCTTCGAAGATGGCCGCATCCGCACCGATGTTGGCCCCCGGCGCCATGCCCAGTCCACCGACCAAACCAGCCACCAAGTCGGAGAGGATGTCGCCGAAAAGATTGGTGGTTACCAGCATGTCGAACTGCCACGGGTTGAGCACCAGTTTCATCGCGCAGGCGTCCACGATGATGGTGTCGAGCTCGAACTTCCCCTTGTATTGCGCGTCTTCGTACATCTGCAGGCCGGTCTCGAGGAACAGCCCAGTCAGCACCTTCATGATGTTGGCCTTGTGCACGAGCGTCACCTTCTTGCGGCCGGTGGCGATGGCGGTGTCGAAGGCGTATTTAAGGATGTGGCGACAGCCTTGCCGCGTGTTGATGCCGGTGGCCATGCCGACCGCGTGCGGATCGTCGTCAATGCGCACATAGTGCTCGTGGCCGATGTAGAGGCCCTCGAGGTTTTCGCGCACCACCAACAAGTCGATCTTGTCGAAGCGGCCACCGGGGATGACCGTGCGCGCCGGACGCAGGTTGGCGAACAATTGGAACTCTTCGCGCAGCCGCACGTTCGATGAGCGGTAGCCGCCGCCCGACGGTGTTTCGAGTGGGCCTTTCAGTGCGAGGCGCGTACGCCGGATGCTGTCCAGCGTGGCGGCCGGCAGCGGGTCGCCGGCCAGCTGGACGCCGCCGAGGCCTGCGACCTGGCGGTCCCATTCGAACGGGGCTTGCAGCGCATCGAGTGCGGCCAGCGTGGCGTCGACGATTTCGGGGCCGATGCCGTCGCCGGGAATGAGGGTTGCTGGGACGGGGGTTGCAAGGATGGAAGTCGTCATCAGAAAAGTTCTCTCGGAGGTCGGCGCAAAGCGCAGCGCCCGGACGGGCGCGCTGGCTGGCAGCATACGCCGCCCTATTTGATGATCTGCCGCGAGCCCTGCGCTCAGGCCGTCGTCAAGCCGGCTTGGCGGCCACGGGAATTCGGCGTCCCGTGCTCCATTTTTTGAGCCTTGCCATAACGGGCAACTCTAGGCAAACGTAAGAGACGCTGGCCAGCGCGACGACGACCACTGCCACGCCGCACATCACGAGCCCATAGCCCACGACACCGAGCGAAGTCAGGTTTCCGCTGGCCCGCAGCGCCGACAAAGTCGCGTACAGCACGAGCCCATGGATCAGATAGATGCCGTAGCTGATATCGCCCAGCCAAAGCGCGGCGCGCGTGTGAAACAGCCCGAACACCGACAGGCCGCCGACCACGGCCGCAAAGAGGCACAGCGTGATCACGATGGCAATGCTGCCATTGGCCGTGAGGAGGAAATAGAGCAGCAACACAGCAGCACCCGCCGCCCAGCGGAAAGGCGTGCTCTGCATCCCTGCCAGCCAACGCGGCTGCCGGTAGGCGCAAGCGACCACGATGCCGCACAAGAAATGCGTCGCGAAGAGCAGATGGCCCTCAACCTGCTGGAGCTTGAAGCGCACGAGCAGCAGCACGGCGAGTGCTGCGAGAGAAAGCCACAGCATCGTGCGCGAGCTGAGCCAGCGCGACGCCACGAACAGCGCCGGCACCGCGACCGCATAGAAGAAGACCTCGTAGCGAAGGCTCCAGTTGACGCCGGCGATCAAGGTCTGCGTCATCGGAAACGCATTGATGTCTGGCCGTCCGAAGCAGACGAAGGCCAGCCACTGCAAGAGTTCCTTGAAAAGCAACATCGGCGGCTCACGCAGCACGCCGCCCGACAATGCCATCGCAGCAGCAAAAACGATGAGCACGATCAGCGCGTAGAGCGGAAAGAGCCGCGCGACCCGCGAGACATAGAGCGCCTTCCAGTCGATGCGCGGCGACATCGCCTTCAGCGCGAAGAGAAAGCCGGTGATCATAAAAAAGAGCGCCACCGTCGTCTGGCCAAGGTGATTCAATACCGGGCTCGTCGTTCATTCCCATCGGCCGGTCGTGAAGAAGACGTTGGCAACGAAAGAGTGGTGTACGAACACACCGACGGCCAGCACACCGCGAAAGCCATCGAGCGCGCCATAGCGGCCTTTACCTGTCGTGATGTCCTGCGCCACGGCCGGGAGCCGGGTCAACACAGCCGCGACGAGCAATGTGACCCCGTAGAGCACGACGGCATAGAGGGTGGCGAGCGTGGAATGGCTTTCGAACTGAAGAATCGACATTTGACGGCGGCCCCCTCGAGAAGAGAACTTTTGAGTTACATCTTGTAATGTAATCGCCGTTCGGCGCGCTGTCGACCCACTGCGTCGGCCGTGTTGCGCCCGCCGCCTAAAATTGTGCGCTTCACCCCCCGGAAAGCGCCCTCCTCGATGTCCCCGCGCAAGCTCTTCGTTACCACTGCCCTGCCCTACGCCAACGGCAAGTTCCACATCGGCCACATCATGGAATACATCCAGGCCGACATCTGGGTGCGGTTTCAGCGCATGCAGGGCGCGGAGGTCAATTTCGTTTGTGCCGACGACGCGCACGGAGCCGCCATCACCATCGCGGCCGACAAGGCCGGCATCACGCCGCAGGCCTTCGTGGCCGAGATCGCGGCCGGCCGCAAGCCCTACCTCGACGGCTTTCATATTGCCTTTGACAACTGGAGCACGACCGATTCACCGGAGAACCACCAACTCGCACAGGAGATCTATCGCGACCTGCGCGACAAGGCAGGCTTGGTGACAGTGAAGACGGTCGAGCAGTTCTACGACGCGGCCAAAGGTATGTTCTTGGCCGATCGATTCATCAAGGGCGAATGCCCGGTGTGCCACTCGAAAGACCAGTACGGCGACAACTGCGAAGTGTGCGGCGCGGTGTACGCGCCGACCGAGCTGATCGACCCGTATTCGGCACTGTCCGGCGTGAAGCCCGAGTTGCGCAGCTCCGAGCATTTTTTCTTCAAGCTGTCGGACCCGCGCTGCGAGGCGTACCTGAAGAACTGGACCACCGCGCCCGGCCACGTGCAGACCGAGGTGCAGAACAAGATCCGCGAATGGCTCTACAAGGACGAAGACGGTAACGGTGGTTTGGGCGACTGGGACATCAGCCGCGACGCGCCGTACTTCGGCATTGAAATCCCGGACGCGCCCGGTAAGTATTTCTACGTCTGGATGGATGCGCCGGTCGGCTACCTCGCGTCGCTAAAGAACTTGTTGGACAAGCGCTGTATCGAGCTCGGTGGCGATGGCATCTCTTACACCGAGTACATGGCCGACCCCGATTTGGAGCAGGTGCACTTCATCGGCAAGGACATCATCACCTTCCACACGCTGTTCTGGCCCGCCATGCTGCACTTCAGCGGCCGCAAGACGCCCGACGCGATCTATGTGCACGGCCACTTGACGGTCAGCGGCGAGAAGATGAGCAAGAGCCGCGGCACCGGCATCGACCCGCTCAAGTATTTGTCGGTCGGCCTCAATCCGGAATGGCTGCGCTACTACCTGGCGGCCAAACTCAACGGCCGCAACGAAGACCTGGACTTCAACCCCGAGGACTTCGTGGCACGGGTCAATAGTGACCTGGTCGGCAAGTACATCAACATCGCGAGCCGCGCGGCGGGATTCATCGGCAAGCGCTTCGGCGGCAAGCTGGGCGAGGCGTCAGGTGATGGCGCCGAACTGCTCGCGGCGCTGCGTGCTGGCGCGGCGGATATCGCCAAGCTGTACGACGATCGCGACTTCGCGCGCGCCCTGCGCGACACGATGGCGTTGGCCGACCGCGTCAATGCTTACGTCGATGCCAACAAGCCATGGGAGCTGGCCAAGAAAGAAGGAATGGAAGCGCGGCTGCACGACGTATGCACCGTCTGCATCGAGGCTTTCCGTTTGCTCACGCTCTACCTGAAGCCGGTGCTACCGGCACTGGCGTTGAACGTCGAGGCGTTTCTCGCCATCGAGCCGTTGACTTGGGTGGATGCCAACCATCCCCTTGCTGCGGGACACGTGATCGGCGACTACAAGCACCTGATGCAGCGCGTCGATGCCAAGGTGCTCGACGTATTGTTCGAGCCCAACGAAGCGGCCGTGCCCGTGACCGATCTGAAGACCGAAGTAGAACCCGTGGCCGCCGACTTCGCGCCGGGCGGCGAAGCCATCGCTTCGACCATCACGATCAACGATTTCACCAAAATCGATTTGCGCATTGCAAAGATCGTTGCATGCGAAAAAGTCGAAGGGTCGACCAAGCTGCTGCGGCTCACGCTCGATGCGGGCGAGGGCAAGATGCGCAACGTGTTCAGCGGCATCGCCTCAGCCTACCAACCCGCACAACTGGTCGGCAAGCTGACCGTGCTGGTCGCCAACTTGGCGCCTCGCAAGATGAAGTTCGGCATCAGCGAAGGCATGGTGCTCGCCGCCAGTCATGCGGACGAAAAAGCCAATCCAGGAATCCACGTGCTGGAACCTTGGCCGGGTGCGGTGCCGGGGATGCGGGTGCGATGAAATGATGCGCTTGCGGCTCGCACCCACCATGTCGGCGTTGGCACTCGTGTTCCCCGGCTGTGCGCTGCTGTCGGGCTGCGCGGTGGTGTCGGTCGCGAGCACCGTGGTCAGCGTGGGGGCCGGGGTCGTCGGATTGGGGGCAGATGCGGTCATCGGCACCGCGCGCATCACCGGCAAGGCGGTCGGTGCTGCAGCCGATGCGGTGATTCCCGGCAAGGACTGAGCGCCGCGCGGGCGGCACTTGCGCATCGATCAGGGCGCCTCGGTCCCCTTGTCTGGAGAAGAGCCGCTGCGCACCACGCGTTGATCGTCGTTCAGCACCGCAGTGAACACCATCGGCGAATTCGGCGGCTGCACCCAGCGCCATTCCCATTCGGTCTCGCGCTTTAGCGCATAGGGCGTGACCTTGGCCGGCTTGCCGAGCAGCTTGCGGAGCACTTCCATCGGCATGCCGGCCTGCACTTTGGCAAAGTTCTCGGGTGTCAGCACCTGTCGCAGCGCGGTCATTCTGCCGTCGGGGCCGATGGTGATCATGTAGTTCTTTTGGCCTTGCGGCTGGCGGTTGTATTCGAACACCCGACTGCCAGGCGATCCGGGCGCGTCCCAGACGTTCTCGGGTTGCCCAAACCGGGCGCGCACGTCCGCCTCGGTCGCAACGCCCTCTTCCAGCTCGCGGATGGCCTGGTTGTCGCAACCCGCCAGCATGGTCAGCAGTGCCACAAGGCAGACGGCCGCCCACCCGTGAATCCAGTTTCGTCCGCGCATCGCTTCCCCCCGTAAAATTGGCCCAACCGAGGTTCCAGTCTATGTCCTTCTTTCGCCGCCCCCACTACACGTCCGAGATCACCAGCTTCATCGAGGAAATGAAGGAAAAGAAGCCAACCCTGGAGGCTGAGCAACGCGCCGGGCGGGCCTTGCTGTGGGACAAGCACCTCGACCGCGGCCTCCTCGACGAGTACGGCGAAGCGCGGGTGCCGATGCAGCCCTACGTCTACCAGACGATCGTCAAGTAAGCGTCGATGCGCAGAGACGCGCGGAGCGGCAACAGCGACGGCGACGGGGTCGTCGCACTCATGCCCGAGGTGGTCGATCAGGTCGCGCTGGCCCGCCTGTATGGCGAACCGCTGTTCGCAATGCCGAAAGACCTGTACATCCCACCCGAGGCGCTGCAGGTTTTTCTCGAAGCTTTCGAAGGGCCGCTCGATCTGCTGCTCTACCTCATCCGCAAACAGAACTTCAACATCCTCGACATCCCGATGGCGGGGTTGACGCGGCAGTACCTCACCTACGTCGACGAAATTCGCCACACCAACCTCGAGCTGGCCGCCGAGTACTTGCTGATGGCAGCGATGCTGATCGAGATCAAGTCGCGCATGCTGCTGCCGCCCAAGAAGACGGCCGATGGCGAAGAAGCCGAAGACCCCCGGGCCGAACTGGTGCGCCGGCTGCGAGAGTATGAGCAGACCAAACTGCATGCCGCTGCCCTCAGCGCAGCGCCGCAACACGGCCGCGATTTCTGGAAAGGGCAGGTTTATATCGAGCAGTCGCTCAAGCCGCGGTTTCCCGATGTGGACGCGGTCGATCTGCGCGACGCCTGGGCCGACATCCTGAAGCGCGCGAAGCTCGTGCAGTACCACCACATTTCGCGTGAAGAGCTGAGCGTGCGCGAGCACATGAGCATCGTGCTGCGGCACTTGCAGGGGCGCCAGTTCGTCGAGTTCGAAAAGCTCTTCGACGTGACGCGCGGCACGCCGGTGCTGATCGTCACCTTCATCGCGATGCTCGAGCTTGCGAAAGAAACGTTGATCGACATCACGCAGGCCGAGGCATTCGCCCCGATCTATGTGAGGCTGGCATACACGCCCGCCCCAGCGACGCACGCTTAAGACACGCCACCCGACGAACGGGGCTGGGTTCGATACGAAGCGGTAGCACCGACCCGCAGCGCCCGTCTTCTCGAGCGCATCGAGTCGTAACGCGCACTACGCATTTCCTTCAAGTCGGCTGGTCCCAACGTTACCCTTAGGCGCCTTTTAAGCCCCTCTCAGCTGCCTTCAGCCGATGCCTCGCGACCCATCAAGGCGGCGACTACCGCGGCCGTGCTCTGCGATCCGTTGAGCAAGGCCACGACGCCTTCTGCGATCGGCATGTCGATGCCAAGATAGCGCGCGCGCTGCACCACAGTGCGCGCGCAGTACACACCTTCGGCCACGTGACCCAGCGACGCGACCGACTGTTCGAGCGAACGACCTTCTGCCAGCAGCAGTCCGATCTTGCGATTGCGCGACAGGTCGCCAGTGGCGGTCAAAACGAGATCGCCAAGCCCTGATAGGCCCATGAAGGTTTCAGGTCGCGCACCCAGCGCCACGCCGAAGCGCGTCATCTCGGCCAGGCCGCGGGTGATCAACGCTGCACGCGCGTTGAGTCCGAGCGCCAGGCCATCGCACAAACCGGTCGCAATCGCCAGCACGTTCTTGACGGCGCCGCCCACCTCGACGCCAACGATGTCGTCGTTTGCATAAACGCGGAGGCTGGGACCGTGGAAAGCTTCTACGAGCGCCGTGCGTATGGTTGCATGACGGCTTGCGGCAACCAAGGCAGTGGGATTCGACTGCGCTACTTCCTGCGCGAAGCTGGGCCCGCTGAGTACGCCGGCCAGCAGTTCTGGCGCGACCTGCGCCTGGACTTCATGAGCGAGCAAGCCAAAAAAAGGCTTATCGCCAAGCTTACAGCCCGAAGCCACCAACGCCGACTCAACGCCCTTGCAGAGCCATACAACCGGCACCGCAGTGCCACGGAGGCTTACGAGCTGGCTGCGCAATGCCGCCATCGGCGTCGCGACGATGACCAGTTCGGCATCCGCAACAAGATGGCCTTGCCCAACCGCGCGGACCGACATGCCTGCGGGAAAGTGAATGCCCCGTAGGTAGCGCACGTTCTCTCGCGCGGCTGCCATGCGGTCGGCCTGTGCAGCATCGCGTGCCCACAAGACCACTTCGTGCCGCGCTGCCGCGTTGACCGCCAACGCAGTGCCCCAGGCGCCGGCGCCGATCACGCTGATCTTCATGGCTCCAACGGCATGGGAGCTCCAGGCCCAGCGAGTTACCGAAGCCCGAACGCTTATTGCGTCGTGATCGCCGACGGCTGACCGGCGGCCTGCGCCTGCTGCTGCTCGTACATCGCCTGGAAGTTGATCTCGGCCAGGTGCACCGGCGGGAAGCCGCCGCGCTGGATCACGTCGGCGACGTTGCCGCGCAGGTACGGGTAGACGATTTGCGGGCAAGCGATGCCTAGAATCGGACCCATCTGGTCTTCGGGCAGGTTACGGATCTCGAAGATGCCGGCTTGCTTGGCTTCGACCAGAAACACGGTCTTGTCCTGGATCTTGGTCTGCACGGTGGCCGACACGGTGATCTCGTAGATGCCTTCGGTCACCGGCTGGGCATCGACGCCGAGCTGGATGTCGACGGTCGGCTGCTCTTGCTCCAGAAGGATGCCGGGCGAGTTCGGCTGCTCGAGCGACAGGTCCTTGAGGTAGACGCGTTGAATCTGGAACACGGGATCGAGGGTGTCTGCCATGGCTAACTTTCGAGGATCAAAACAATGCCCGCCGGAGAGATATTTCCGCAGCGGGCTAATGGAGGGTAGCCGGAGATTATCGCCGCGCCAAACTCAGGGAATCAGGCGGACGCGCTCTGCGTCCCTTGAAGCAAGGGCACCAGGCCGCCGCGGCTGTCGAGTGCCATCAGCTCGTCGCAACCACCGACGTGCGTGTCGCCGATGAAGATTTGCGGCACGGTGCGGCGCTGTGTCACTTCCATCATCGCGGCGCGTGCGGCCGGGTCGCTGTCGATGCGGATCTCTTCGATCTGCTCTACGCCCTTGGCTTTCAAAATTTGCTTGGCGCGAATGCAGTAGGGGCAAACGGCGGTGGTGTACATCTTTACGGGTTGCATGGTCATCCAGTTCTGGGGCCGTGGGAGGCATGTCAGTGGCGAGGCGCTCAGGCCTTTTCTATGGGCAGGTTAGCGTCTTTCCAGCCCTTTAGACCGCCGCCCACCACTTGGGCCTGCTCGTAACCCAGTTTCTTGGCGATGGCCAGCGCGCGGCCGGCGCGGGCACCCGTCGCGCACATCAGCAAGACCGGCAGCGACTTGTTCTTGACCGTGTTCGACAACTTGGCCTCCAACTGGTCGAACGGCACGTTGCGCGAGTTGGTCACGTGGCCGGCAGCGTACTCATCGGGCTCGCGCACATCGACGACCACTGCACGCTCGCGGTTGATAAGTTGCACGGCGCCCTGCGCTGTGAGCGAGCCGCCTGCGCCGCCGCGAATCAGCGGCCATGCGAGCATCGCGCCCGAACTGAGCGCAATCAGGATGAGCACCCAATTGTCGATGATGAATTTCACGGTAGTCCTTGAATGGCAAACCGCCGATTTTAGAATGGCATGTTTCGTAAGCGTCGCCAAAGGCCCCAAATGCACAAGCTGGTACTGATTCGCCATGGCGAATCGACCTGGAATCTCGAAAACCGCTTCACCGGCTGGACCGACGTCGACCTGACGCCGACCGGTGTCGACCAGGCCAAGCAGGCCGGGCGCCTGCTCAAGGCCGAAGGCTATGAGTTCGACGTGGCCTACACCAGCGTGCTGAAGCGCGCCACGCGCACGCTCTGGCACACGCTGGACGAACTCGATCGCACCTGGCTGCCGGTGGTGCATTCATGGCGTCTCAACGAGCGCCATTACGGCGGCCTGCAAGGGTTGAACAAGGCCGAGACGGCCAAGAAATACGGTGACGAGCAGGTGCTGGTCTGGCGCCGCAGCTACGACACGCCGCCGCCGCCGCTGGAGCCGACCGACCCACGCAGCGAACGCGGCGACGTGCGCTATGCCAAGCTGGCGGCAGAGCAGATTCCGTTGACCGAATGCCTGAAGGACACGGTGGCGCGCGTTTTGCCGTTCTGGAACGAGTCGATGGCACCGGCCATCCGCTCCGGTCGTCGCCTCGTCGTCGCAGCGCACGGCAACTCGATCCGAGCGTTGGTCAAGTACCTAGATGGCATTTCCGATTCGGATATCGTCGGTCTCAATATTCCGAACGGCATTCCGCTCGTCTATGAACTCGACGACGATTTAAAACCGCTGCGACACTACTACCTCGGCGATGCAGACGCGGCAGCCAAAGCTGCGGCCGCTGTTGCATCGCAAGGCAAGGGCTGAAGCCACCGTTGACGCAGGAGCGCATGCCGCTTGTCGATACGGTGACTGTTTGTGCCAAGGCTGGGGAACCCCGGCAGGCAAATTGCTTCCAAGCTGTGTATATTGTTTTGAGCCACAAGGACACTCTCAAATGGGCCAGAAACTGAAGATCACCGGCTGGATCGCCGCCGGCGCCGTTGCTGGCGTGTTGACCACCGTCTCTTTGCAGACGGTCGCACGGGGCTCCCTCGCCCCGTTGCCACTCGAAGAACTGCAACAACTCGCGGCCGTTTTCGGCATGGTGAAAAGCGATTACGTCGAGCCGATCGACGAAAAGAAGCTCATCTCCGATGCAATTTCCGGCATGGTCGCCGGGCTCGACCCGCACTCGCAGTACTTCGACAAGAAGTCCTTCAAGGAATTTCGCGAAGGCACGACCGGCCGCTTCGTCGGCGTCGGCATCGAGATTTCTCAGGAAGACGGGCTCATCAAAGTCGTATCTCCGATCGAGGGCTCACCGGCCTTCCGCGCGGGCCTCAAGCCGAACGATCTGATCACCAAGATCGACGACACAGCGGTGCGCGGCCTGAGCCTCAACGACTCGGTCAAACGCATGCGTGGCGAGTCGGGCACCAAGGTGCTGCTCACGATCTTTCGCAAGGACGAGAACCGCACTTTTCCCGTGACCATCACGCGCGAAGAAATCCGCACGCAGTCGGTTCGCGGCAAGGTCATGGAACCCGGCTACGCATGGATTCGCCTGTCGCAGTTCCAGGAACGAACTGTCGACGACTTCGTGAAGAAGGTCGAAGAAATCTACAAGCAGGAGCCCAACCTGAAGGGCATGGTGCTCGATCTGCGCAACGATCCGGGCGGCTTGCTGGATGCGGCCGTCGCCATCTCTGCTGCCTTCTTGCCGGAGAACGTGACGGTGGTGACGACCGACGGTCAACTGGCTGAAAGCAAGTCGGTCTACAAGGCGTCTCCCGAGTTCTATCAGCGCCGTGCCGGCAGCGATCCGTTGAAGGGCCTGCCCGCAGGCCTCAAGACCGTGCCACTGGTGGTGCTGGTCAATGAAGGCTCTGCGTCCGCCAGCGAGATCGTGGCTGGCGCGCTGCAAGACCATAAGCGCGGTACCGTCATGGGCAGCCAGACCTTCGGCAAGGGCTCGGTGCAGACCGTGCGTCCGCTGGGTCCCGACACCGGCTTGAAGATCACGACGGCGCGTTACTACACGCCGAGTGGCACCTCGATCCAGGCCAAGGGCATCGTGCCAAACGTGCTGGTCGACGAGAGCGCCGAGGGGAGCCCGTTCGCCGCGCTGCGTATGCGCGAAGCCGATCTCGAAAAGCATCTTTCCAGCGGTCAGGGCGCGGAGGTCAAAGACCCGGAACGCGAAAAGGCCCGCGATGACGCGCGCAAGCGCCTCGAAGAGGAAGCCAAGAAGCCGCCGCAAGATCGCAAGGTGCCTGAGTTCGGCACCGACAAGGACTTCGCTCTGGTGCAGGCGCTGGCCAAGCTCAAAGGCAACCCGGTGGTAGTGAGCAATACGCAGGTCGAGCGCAAGGAAGAGAAGAAAGAAAATTGAGCGATTGAACTGAGCGAGTCTGTTTTTCCATGGATGACGATGAGGCAAACAGCCGGGGAAACACCAGGGGTAACAGCGAGGATGACCGAGCTTTGCTTCGGTATTCCCGGCACCTGCTTCTGGAAGAACTCGATATCGACGGCCAGGCGCGACTCACTGCAGCGCGTGTTCTGGTAGTCGGCGTCGGCGGACTTGGCTCCCCTGTCGCGCTTTACCTCGCCGCGGCGGGGGTCGGCCACATCACCCTGATCGATGATGACACGGTGGACCTCACCAACTTGCAGCGTCAAATCGCGCACACGACCGCGCGCGTCGGACAGCGCAAGGTCGACTCCGCTGCAGCAGCGATGCGTGCGATCAACCCAGATATCAAGATCGAAACGATCGGCGAGCGGGCGGACGTTGGCCTGCTGGACCGGCTGGTCGCTGTATCGAATCTGATCGTCGATTGCTCGGACAATTTCGCCACCCGTCATGCCGTCAATCGCGCCTGCGTCATGCATCTCCGGCCGCTAGTGGCCGGTGCAGCCATTCGATTCGACGGACAGCTTGGCGTATATGACCTCCGCAACGATCAGTCGCCCTGCTATGCCTGCGTGTTCCCGCCAGATGCCGAGGTCGAAGAAACGCAGTGCAGCGTGCTGGGCGTCTTCGCCCCCGTCGTCGGCACAATTGGCACCTTGCAGGCGCACGAGGCATTGAAGCTACTGGCAGGCATAGGCACTTCCCTGGCGGGCCGGCTGCTGATGTTCGATGGCCTGGCGACGACCTTCGACCAAGTGAAGGTGGCGCGCGATCCGAATTGCCCCGTCTGCGCGAGCCGCGGATAAATAGACGGCTGTCGTCGCGCTACCGATGCATCGGTGCTCGGCTACCTGTTTACGGAACAGCGGTCTTGGCAGTCTTTGCCTTGGCGGCGCCGCTGGCGGCAGCACCCGCACCCGGCTTTTGCGCATCCGCCAGCACGCCCTGGCAATCGGCATCCTGACCTGGTCCGGTTTCGATCGTGGCGGCCAGCGCGAGCAACGGGTTGATCGCGCCCAGCGCCAGGGCCACCAGGCCGCGACCCGCGAGTGGCGCCACTTCGATAAATGGCTTGGGTGAGCCGAACGTACCCTTGATCGTCAACGGCGTACGCAATGACAGGATGCTCATGTCTTTGGGCTGAGGCTTGATCACGAAGTCCAGAGACTCGTTGGCAAAGCTCGCATTGCCCGTCGCGTTAAAGACGGTGTCATCGGTGTCGAAGACGATGGTACGTGTACTCATCAAGCCCTTGTCGACGTTGAGTGCGACTGCGCCACATCGCAGCGTCACATTGTGGTCTCCACGCAGCAGGAACTTGATGATCTCGCCACCGTCCAGTCCCAGAAATTCGAGTAGCAAATTGCTGAACTGGCCCTTACCAGTGATGGCTGCGATATCGCCCGACGAGGTCGCAAGCCACGATGCGACCGAGTTGCCCTGACCCGACAGATTCACTCGCCCATCGAGTTTGCCGAAGCTGGTCTTCAAGGTTTCGACCTTCGGGATCAACCGGTTGAGCTGCATACCCCGCACATCGAGCGACGCGCGGATGTCGGCAGGATTCTTTGCCGCGTCGATGCGAATCGCACCGCCGATCCTGCCGCTGGCCACGCCGAGGTCGAGCGGATCGAGCGTCAACACGCCGTCGGCCAACTTCACCTTCACGCTGCCCCGGTCCAGCGGCACCTGTCGCACGTTGGTGATGCGATCAGCCACGTAGGAGACGTCGGCGTTCATGGCGCGCAGTCGCTCGAAGTCGAGCGTCGCGGTCGGCAGCACGCGGGTACCCGGATCGCGTTGGGCCTTCTTGACTTGCGAAATCGTGGGCGGAGGCGCAACGCCTTCTACCGCGTTGGCAGACCGCTCTGTCGGCGGTAGGCCGATCAACGGGCCGAGATCGTCCATGTCCATGACACGCGAGCGCAAGCTACCCGAAAGGTAGGGTAGCTTTTGACCCTGGTCGAATTTCATATCGCCGCCGATGTCGGACAAGCCCAGCTTGCCTTTCATGGCCGCCACGCTCCAGAGCTTGCCGTTCTTGCGAAGCTCGCCGCCGAGTGCGTAAGGCGAGGTTTGCGGCAATGCGATGCCGAGCAACGGGAACAGGTCGCCGAGGTTCTGGCCCTTGATGTCGAACTTGGCGTCGATGCCTTCCAGCGTTGACAACTCGGCAGCCGTGCCGTGCACGCTCAGGGTGGTGTGACCTGCGGTCGCCTTGATCTCCAGCGGAAACGGCGGCGCACCGGCGGCTTTCAATTGCAAGACGTTGCCGGTCCGGCCGACAGCGGTCAACGGCTGCTTTTGGTAGGTGCCCTTGACCTTGTAGTCGAGCGGCATCTCGCCGCGACTGGTGTCGAAATTGAAGTCGACATGCAAGTCGACACCCAGGTGTTTGGCGAGAAAGTCAACTGCGCCGCCATCGACCTGGAGCAGTCCGATCGTCGGCGTGGTGCTGGTGTCCGAGGTGTCTTTGCCGAGCGCCCAAGTACGTCTTCCGTCCTGCTCCATCTGTAACCCGAGGACGGGTAAGGTCAGCGACAAACGGGGGATCATCACCTTCTTGGCGAGCAGCGGCCAAAGCCGGATATCGAACTCGGCTCGGTCCGCCTTCACCAGGTAAGGATCGCGCGCCCAGGAGGGATTTGCGAATTCGATGCCGTCGAACTTTACTGTCGCGCCACGAAGGCCGATCCCCACATCGAGGTGCCTAGTGATCTCGAACTTGCGGCCGGTTTTTTCGCTTACGTACCGGTTGATCGGTCCGCGAAGCACATCCCACGGAAAGAATACGACAACCAGAACCAGTATGAGGAGCAGCGCGACGACCACTGCCAGCACTTTGAGCGCGAGCGGGCGCTGCGTCGGGCGAGAAGACGGGCTCGTAGCGCTTGCATTCATCCGTCGAGATTACCGGGCTGTTGGCCGGAAGAAGGTCGGTGCCGGGCCGCATAAGGCGTGCGGCATTGCCTACGCTCTGCACGCGCTGGCGTGCAGGGTTTAGCAGGCCGGATCAGTCGATCAACTTGTTCTTCAATGCGTAATAGGTCAGATCGCTGTTAGACGACAGGTTCATCTTTTCCATCAAGCGCGTGCGGTAGGTGCTGACAGTCTTGACCGACAGCGACAATGTCTTGGCAATGTCGCCGGCGGTTTCGCCCTTGGCCAATTTCAGGAACACCTGAAATTCGCGCTCCGACAATTGCTCATGCGGCGCTGCGTCGTCCTTCCGGTCGAGCTGACGCGCCAGCAGCTCGGCCACGGCCGGCGTGATGTAGCGGCGGCCCATCGAGACGGTGCGAATCGCGTTCACGATTTCGATCGGATCGCATTCCTTGTTGAGGTAACCGCTCGCGCCTTGGCGAATCAGGTTCATCGCGTAGTGCTCTTCAGGGTATCCGCTCAGAATCAGGATTCCGACGTCGGGCGCCTTGGCGCGAATCATTGCAAGAGCGTCGATTCCGCTTTGACCCGGCATGGACAAGTCCATCACGAGAACATCGAGTTCAGTGGTGCGCACCAGTTCGATGGCCTCTCGACCGCTCGCCGCTTCTCCTGCTACGCGCAAGTCGACATGTTCGGAGAAAAACTGGCGCAGGCCCGAGCGCACGATGGCGTGGTCGTCCACAATCCCGATCTTGATCATCTGTTACTTTCTACGTTGCATCGCAGGTCGATGCACTGCTGACTGTCCGGTCCCTGATCCACAGATTATTCCCGAAATTGAACACGGAGCATCCTGAGAGTTCATGCGTTGGTTAGCGTTCCCGAAGATGGCCCTCGGCCTGACCCTGGCCACACTGGCCGCCCTTGCGCTGGTCGGCATCAATGAAGTCGGCTTTCGTCAATCGAACCGCGCGCTGGCAGAAATCGGCGCCGCGCAGCAGGTGCGCCTCGTGCTCAACGGGCTGATGCAGACCATCCTGGATGCAGAAACGGGCCAGCGGGGCTATCTGCTGACCGGCGAAGAACGCTATCGGGAGCCCTACGACGTCTCGGCCAAACAGATCGACGGGCAGCTCGCTATGCTCGGCACGCTCTACGCCGACCATCCCGCCGAACTCGCACGCCTGACGTTGCTGGCAAACCACGTAGCGCGCAAGCAAGCGGAAATGGACATGAGCGTACGTCTGCGAAAGTCAGGCGCTGAAGACGCATGGAAGTTCGTGATGACGACAGACGTTGGCCGCGAAGAGATGAACGCCATCCGCACACAGGCCGACCAGTTGGTGGCCGTCAGCAACGAAGCGCTGTTCAAGGGGCAGGCACAGATCGCCGAAGCCCTGAAGCTGGCACGCATCGGCATCGCGGTCGTCGCACTTGCGGCCCTGGTCGCCTTCTACCTGTACTTGCGGCAGAGTCATGCACTCCAGTCGGCCGGCAAGCGCCAGCAAGAAGCCTTGCAGCGAGAACGCAACGTGCTGGAAGATGAAGTGCGCGACCGCACGGCCATGCTCGCCGAGTTAGCAACCCACCTGCAGGACGTCCGTGAAAACGAGCGGGGCTATCTCGCCCGCGAGCTGCACGATGAACTCGGCTCGCTGCTGACCGCAGCCAAGCTGGACGTGGCGCGGCTGAAGTCGAAGCTGGCGGATTCGGCCGACGCGGCGCAGCGATTGCAGCACCTGACCGACCTGCTCAACAGCGGCATCGCGCTCAAGCGCCGCATCATCGAAGACTTGCGGCCATCATCGCTGTCGAACCTGGGTCTCGTTGCATCGCTGGAGATTCTGGGTCGCGAATTTGCCGACCGCTCGGGCATCCGAGTCGAGATGGCGCTGGAGCCAGTGGTGCTGGACGAGGGGCTTCAGCTCACCATCTATCGCATGGTCCAGGAGAGCCTGACCAACATCGGCAAGTACGCGGAGGCCAACGAGGCGACGATCGTTCTGAAAAACTACGAAAACCATGTGATTGCCGAAGTTCGAGACAACGGCAAGGGCTTCGATCCGCGCAAGGTACGCCCGGCAACGCACGGACTCGCCGGCATGCGTCATCGCGTGGAAGCAGCACACGGCAAGCTGAGCATCACGTCGACGGATGGACAAGGGACTCTGGTGAGTGCCATGCTGCCCGCGACCAAAGCTCCTTCACCGGATTGACCGATTCGTCACTCTCCTACGCCCTGCGACCGCCGCTGCTGACAGGGGTTTTGAGTAGCGCCACTTATTGTGTAAAGCATCCGTTCAGCAGGTGGACGGAGGTATTCCAAGGAGCCCGTCATGCTGCACTACACAGTTGTCTTTCTGGTCATCGCGCTGATTGCCGCGGTGTTTGGCTTTGGTGGCATCGCTGCCGGCGCCGTTGGCATCGCCAAGATACTCTTCTTTATCTTCGCGGTGCTTACCCTGATCAGCTTCTTCATCGGGCGCTCTCGCAAAGGGTGAACGCCTGAAAGGTTTCAATTCACCGCCGGAGTTCGGATCCTTACGGAAAAGGCCTCTGATCGAAGATTACCTCCGTCCGCTACGCTGTCACACTCACTGAAAGGAAATTCGACAATGAATACCACCGCTTCTAAGACCGCATCGCAACTGGCCGACGATGCACGCCAAACGGCCAACGACGCCATCGACAGTACCCGTGCCTACGCACAAAACGCAGTGAATGCTGCGGGTGAAAAAGTACGTGACATGAAGCGCGACTTCGAACCCAGTGTCGAACAGTTGGCGGCACGTGTTCAGCAAGCCGTTCAGCGCGGTCTCGACGCGGCATCGAGCACCAGCGCACGTGCGCAACGCAACATTGAAAAGGCCGCCGATGTCACCGGTCGGTACATCTCCGACCAGCCGGTTCGTTCGGTGCTTGTCGCAGCAGCGGCCGGTGCGGCCATCACCGCATTGATTGTGCTCGCAAGCCGCCGTCGGGACGACTACTAGTCTCTGAAGCCAGGCTTGCTCTCGCCCAACGCACGACATGCTTCATCCCATTTTTTCAACGGTGCTCGGGCACCCGGAACTGGTCGCCGACCACATTGCCAATTACGCCGCTCTTCTGAAAGAAGAAACTGCGGCTGCAGGGCGCGGTGTCTTTCACCGGATCATCGCCAGCGTGCTGGCCATCGTCAGCGCCCTGCTGGCGCTTGGCCTGATCGGCATTGCTGTCATGCTCGGCGTGCTGCATGGTTCGTTCAATTGGGTGCTGGTGATTGTTCCGGGAGTTGCAGTGTTCGTGGCGGCTATATCTGCCTACCTGGCGGCGCGGCCTTCTGCGTTGCACCCGTTCGACGACTTCCGCGAGCAACTCGGTGCAGACATGAGTGCTCTTCACGCAGCTGGAGAGCGCCGTGGACGCTAGTGCATCCTCTTCGTCATCTTTCGCGTTGACCGCGCAAGAGCGCCTTGCACTGTCTCGCAGAGCGCTGGTCCACCAGCTGCAAGGCGGACGACCGGAGCCTTCGGTAAGCGAGAGCGTTGGGGACGGCGACGGCAACACCAACTATGAGAATGAAGCGTACGTCGGCAAAGGCGATCGCCCAGGGTTGCTCGATCGCTTCGCATGGACTTCGATGGCCAAGCGTGTTGGCCAACGCTGGTGGCGCCGCCATCCCGCAAATACCGTGGGACAGCTTGCCCAGCCACTGCTGGAGCATTACGCGCGTCAGCAACCCTTCAAGCTGGTCGCAATTGCCACTGCAGCCGGTGCAGTGCTGGTGTTGGCCAAGCCTTGGCGGCTGCTCTCGGTGACTGCGGTCATTGCGGCTGTCATGAAGACATCCGACATTGCCGATGTCGTGAATACATTGATGCAAAACCGCGTTCCGGAAGAAGCATCTAAATCCGCGAACAGGTGATTGCAGGCGCAGTTCATTCCTGCGCCAGACATGTTGCACACAAGAATTAAAAAGCCCGGGTGACCGGGCTTTTTAATTCTTGCCCGAAGTCGACACACTTCAGGCTCGGACTTCCAGCTGGTTCCTGACAGAAGTCACCCCGTGTACGTTCTTGGCGATGTCTTCGGCGCGTGACTTGGCCTCAGCGTTAGGCGCCGGGCCTTTGAGGTTGACCACGCCGGCAGTGGTAGTGACGCTTATCTTGATCGCGCTCAGGTCAGGGTCTTTCGCAAGGCCGGCAGAAACAGCGGCGGTGATCGCCGCATCGTCGACCTTGGCGGAGATTGCAATTCCCGCATCCTTGATATCAGCCTTGAGCTTGGGGTCCGCTATCATTTCCTTGGTCTTCGCCGCCGCCGTTTCTGCCGCCTGCTCGGTCTTGGCAATGCCCGCGTCGACCTTCTCGCCTACTGTTCGGTTGTTGCCGCTGTCACAGGCCGAAAGCGCTGCCGCCCCTGCGATCGCGATAGCGACAAACGCGGCCATTTGCCGCGGAAAGGTGCGAATCGTTTCGTTCATAGAGAGGCTCCTGCCGATTGCGACGCTTGGTCCATCGCGTGTATTTGCCCGCAAATGCTCGCAAGTTGGCGGGCACCTGCGCACGGCGCGGTTCCGTCGAAGTCAGAGCTTGTCAGCACCCGACTTGATGGCGTCTTTTGTCTTTTCCTTGACATCGCCGTACGTGCTTTGCACCTTACCGGAAGCTTGGTCGCCCAAGCCTTCGCCTTGGAGCTTTTCGTTGCCCACGACCTTGCCAGCGACTTCCTTGACCTTGCCCTTGGCTTGATCCAGACGACCTTCAACTTGATCCTTGTTCATGACGTTTTCCTTCCAAATAAGTGGATGAACACGTGGCTCAGAAATAAGAACCACTGACGCAAATCTAGTTGCGCAGAGTGTTTGCCGGTGGGGTCGCAGGTCGCATACCGACGTAGGACAACGAAGCTCACGCCGTAAGGATCCACCCTTCAAGCGGATCGATGCCGGAGGGCAAACCGAACCCGACCGGTGGCTCGTTTTTTCGCACAAGCGCCCACGCTGCTTGCACCAGACACAGTGCGGCATCGATGCGGTCGCCACGCGCATCGGCAAGGAGCAGGGCACGCTGCGTGTCGCTCAATTTAAGCGCGAGGCCGAGCCGCGTTGCTCCCTGCTCCAAAGCAGACAGCAAGTCGGCGCGTGCGACAGCACGTTCGGGCGTCTGCTTTTTGACATCGTCGCTCTTGTAGCTACGGCGCCCGATCAGTTCACGCGCCAGCATCCCGGGATATGCCTCCAAGGCGATGCGCCGGGACTCGTCGCGTCTAGCCTGCAAGCCCGGGAATGCAGCGCCCGCAGCGATGAGTCGCGGAACGCCCGCGTGCAGCATGAAAGCCACTGGCGGATTGACCCACTTCATCGATGGACTCGAACCCGCCGGACCATCGGTAGCGCGGTGCGCGAACTTGCCGCCCACCGGGCGCGCTGCGCAGAACGCAGAGAACGCGAGCCGAATGTCTGCACGGGTCAGCGCAGCATAGTGCGCCATCAAGGCCGCCCACTCAACGGGCCAGCCGAGTTGCTCGACCAGTTCGCGCGGCAACCCGAACGGCAGATCGAATCCTCCGATCCATTCAGGCGTCGCATGGAGCCAATTGGCCCATTGATCGAGCGAAGCGAAATGTTCGAAGCGGCCGAGGACGACATGGCTGCCGTCCAGAATGCCGATCGCGACGACGATCGGCTTGCGCGAGGTTGGCGCGCTAGAAAAGTCGCAGCCTAAGAGAAGCATGACGACGAGCCTGCGATCGAATGCGCCGGAGCAGAAGCTAGCGTGAACACTGAACCGGCCGCCGTATTCAAGCCGGCGTCAGACCACAGGTCAGTGCCGACCGACGATCGCCGCACCCGCCATCAACTCCTCCAGCAAGGCCATCGACACCTTGCCTGACACTGCGTACGGATTGAGTTCGGGCTTTTCGGAATACTTGAGCAGCGTGGAAGAGTTGAGCCGCGACAGATTGACCTGGCCCATCGTCCAGCCGCCGAAGCGGCGCTCGGTGATTTCCTCGAAATGCAACAGGAGCACGTCCTTGTGACGGGGATCTTTCTGAATGTGCCCGTACAGCTCGCTGATGGCAGTGCGTCCGCCTTCTATCGCCTGCAAGAAGATGCCTTGCCCATAGCAAAGAATGCCGGTAATGCCACACGCGGTGTTGTGCGCGCGCGAGGGGCCGAGGATGGATTCGATGGCTGCCGCGCTTGTGTCGACCGCGCGGCTTGCATAGAGAAGTCGGACCAGCATCATTCAGCCCTTTCGCGGCAGAAGTGAAAGGAATTCGCGGCGCAGGTTGGGGTCTTTAAGAAACACGCCGCGCATGACGGAGTTGATCATCTTGCTGTCCATTTCCTTCACGCCGCGCCATGCCATGCAGAAGTGCTCTGCTTCCATGACGAGGGCGAGGCCATCGGGCTGCGTCTTCTCCTGAATGAGGTCGGCAAGTTGCACCACGGCCTCTTCCTGGATCTGAGGACGACCCATCACCCATTCCGCAAGCCGTGCGTACTTGGACAGCCCGATCACGTTGGTGTGCTCGTTCGGCATGATGCCGATCCAGAGCTTGCCGATGATCGGACAGAAGTGGTGCGAACATGCGCTGCGCACCGTAATCGGGCCGACGATCATCAGTTCGTTCAAGTGCTCGGCATTGGGGAACTCGGTGAGCTTGGGCGGCGAAACATAGCGGCCGGCGAACACCTCGTTGAGGTACATCTTGGCAACGCGCCGCGCTGTGTTGTCGGTGTTGTGATCGTGCTCGACATCGATCACCAGGCTTTCGAGCACGCCCTTCATCTTGACCTCGACCTCGTCGAGCAACGCCGCCATTTCCCCCGGCTCGATGAAGTCGGCGATGTTGTCGTTGGCGTTGAAGCGCTTGCGCGCCGTGGTCAGCCGCTCACGAATCTTGACCGACACGGGCGTGCCTTCGTCGTCATCGCCGCGGTCGGCGCCCTGTGCGGTATCAGCTTTCTTCAACATGCTGGAATCCTATCAATCAAAGCAAAAAATCGGTCACCAAGGGCAGGTGATCCGACATGCGCGACCAGATGGGACCGCGCGGGGCAGAGCATTCGACCGGCTCGATATGGCGCCCATAAATAAAATCGAGCTGCGCGACGGGCAATCGCGATGGGTAGGTCAGCGTGCGCGTGCCGTGCACGTCACGCAGGCCCATCGCATTCATTGCGACGCGCATGCGCGCGCCCCAGTCGTTGAAGTCGCCCGCCACGATGACGGCTTCGTCGGGCGAAATCTCGCGCTCGATGAACTCTCGCAGTCGCACGATCTGCCGCACACGGCTGCCCTTGATCAGGCCCAGGTGAACGACGATGGCATGCACCGGCCGGTCGTTGATGTTGATGACTACATGCAGCAGGCCGCGCTGCTCGAAGCGGTGGTCTGAAATATCCTGGTGGCCCTGGCGCAGTACCGGCCAACGCGTGAGCAACGCATTGCCGTGTTCGCCGTGCCGTGTCACCGCATTGGTTTCGTAGACCGCCGTATATCCCTCGGGCGCCAAAAAATCTGCTTGAGGCAATTCGGGCCACTGGCTGAAGCGCGCTGCCGCCTGCCGGTTCATCTTGCGCACTTCCTGCAGGCACACGATGTCGGCGTCGAGCTGCTCGATGGCGTGCCCCAAGTTATGGATTTCCAGACGACGCGCGGGGCCGATCCCTTGCACACCTTTATGGATGTTGTAGGTGGCCACACGCAATGTCGAACTCGAACCGGTCATTGAGCAAATTGTGGCAGTAACAGAATAGCTTCGGCGTTGGACGGAGAAAAGCAGGCGTCGGCCGCATCCCGGTAAGGCAGCCATTTCCAAGCGGTGTGCTCGCGCGGTGCGAGCCTAGGCACCAACCTCTCGGGCACGCGCAAGCTGAACAGGTGTTCGGTGTTGTGCCTCGTGCCTGGCGCGTATCGGCCAAGCCACTGCGAATAGATTTCGTACACGTTTTGTACCCGCCAGTCGACCAGTTGCGATGCCAACGCGCTGCCTTCGCCGCACTCGATACCGGTTTCTTCTCCGACTTCGCGTGCGGCGGTCAATGCCAACGGCTCGTTAAGTGCATCTTTGCTGCCGGTAACCGACTGCCAGAACTCATCGGCGTCGGCGCGTCTGAGAAGTAGTACGTCGAGTGCAGACGTATAGATCACTACCAACACCGACTCGGGGATTTTCCAGGCACGTTCGGTCATCGTGCCTCCCGATGCCGTCAGGCTTCCTGGACGTTACGCAGCTTGATGTGCAGCTCGCGCAGTTGCTTTTCGTCGACCGGGCTCGGCGCCTGCGTGAGCAAGTCCTGCGCGCGCTGGGTCTTGGGAAAAGCGATGACGTCGCGGATCGATTCGGCGCCCGTCATGAGCATCACCAGGCGGTCGAGACCAATGGCGATGCCGCCGTGCGGCGGCGCGCCGTATTGCAGCGCGTCGAGCAGGAAGCCGAACTTGTGCTGCGCGTCTTCGGCGTTGATCTTGAGCGCGCGGAACACCTTGCTTTGAACTTCCTCCCGATGGATACGCACCGAGCCGCCCCCCATCTCGATGCCGTTGAGCACCATGTCGTAGGCCTTGGCGATGCACTTCTCCGGTGCCGTGTCCATCAGGTCTTCATGACCGTCCTTGGGCGCGGTGAACGGGTGATGCACGGCCGACCAGCGCTGACCTTCTTCGTCGAATTCGAACATTGGAAAGTCGATCACCCAGAGCGGTGCCCAGCGGTCGTCGAACAGGCCTGCCTTCTTGCCGAAAGCGCTGTGACCGATCTTCACGCGCAACGCGCCGATCGCGTCGTTCACTACCTTTTCCTTGTCTGCGCCAAAGAACAGGATGTCGCCGTTGCGGGCGCCGGTGCGCGCGATGATCTCGGCCAGAGTGGCGTCGTCGAGGTTCTTCACGATCGGGCTTTGCAGGCCTTCACGGCCGGCCGCTGCATCGTTCACCTTGATGTACGCCAAGCCCTTGGCGCCGTAGATCTTGACGAACTCGGTGTAGGCATCGATCTCGCTGCGCGGCATGCCGCCTTCACCGCCGCCACCCTTGACGCGCAGGGCGACGACGCGGCCGCCTTCCATCGTTGCGGCGTTCGAGAACACCTTGAAGTCGACGCGCTTCATGAGTTCGGTCAGCTCGGTGAACTCGAGCTTGACGCGCAGGTCGGGCTTGTCGGAGCCGTACTTGAACATGGCGTCCGAGTACGTCATCGTCGGGAACACGGGCAAATCGATGGCGGCTGCCGAGCGAAACACCTGGCGAATCATCTTTTCGAACATCTCGCGGATTTCTTCTTCCGCCATGAACGAGGTTTCAATGTCGATCTGCGTGAACTCCGGCTGGCGGTCGGCGCGCAGGTCTTCGTCGCGGAAGCATTTGACGATCTGGTAGTAACGGTCGTAGCCGGCCACCATCAGGAGCTGCTTGAAGAGCTGAGGCGATTGCGGCAGCGCGAAGAAGCTGCCGTCGTGCACACGACTCGGCACCAGGTAGTCGCGCGCGCCTTCGGGCGTCGACTTGCCGAGCATCGGCGTTTCGATGTCGATGAAGCCGTTGGCATCGAGGAACTTGCGCGCCTCCATCGTCACCTTGTAGCGCAGCATCATGTTGCGCTGCATCGCGGGGCGGCGCAGGTCGAGCACGCGGTGGGTGAGGCGTGTCGTCTCGCTGAGGTTGTCGTCGTCCAGTGTGAACGGTGGGGTCACGGACGGGTTGAGCACCTTGATTTCATGGCACAGCACTTCGATCTTGCCGCTCTTGAGCGTGTCGTTGACCGTGCCTTCAGGCCGTGCTCGCACCAGGCCCTTGACCTGCACGCAGAACTCATTGCGCAAGTCTTCGGCAATAGCGAACTGCGCGGCACGGTCGGGATCGCACACCACCTGCACGTAGCCTTCGCGGTCGCGCAGATCGATGAAGATAACGCCGCCATGGTCGCGCCGACGATTGACCCAACCGCAAAGGCTGACGGTTTCACCCAATCGGGCCTCGGTCACCAGACCGCAATATTCAGAACGCATGAGCATGATGATTTCCGGCGCCCGCGGGGCGCGTCTTGTCTTGTTTACTGCTTGATCGCCACCGTGGAAGGACCGCCTGGAACGACCACCCCCATCGACACGATGTACTTGAGCGCGTCGTCCACGCTCATCTTCAATTCAATGCAATCGCTTCGCTTGAGCATCACGAAGTAGCCACCTGTCGGGTTGGGCGTGGTCGGCACATAGACTCCGAGGTAGTCCCCGCCACCCATGTGTTCGAGCACATCGGCACCCGGCGTGCCCGTCACGAAAGCGATGGTCCAGAGACCCTCACGCGGCCATTGCACCAGCACGGCCGTACGAAACGCATTGCCGTTCTCGGAGAACAGCGTGTCGGACACCTGCTTCACGCTCGAATAAATAGACCGCACGACCGGAATGCGCCGCACTACCGCGTCGCCCCATCCCAGCAACCGCTTGCCGACGAAATTGCTGGCGACCGCGCCCACTGCCAGCAGGATGGCCAGCGTAAGCAGCACGCCCAGACCGCGCACCTTGTGGTCGAACAGCCACTTTTGCCAGTCGTCGGGCAGCAGCCACAACGTCTGGTCGAGCGTGCCGATGATCCAGTTCAGCACGCCCAGCGTGATGACCAGCGGCACGATGACCAGCAAGCCTGACAGGAGCCATTTGCGAATCGCGTGCATGAAAAGTCTCAGTCGCCCTTGGCTGCTGGCTTTGGCGAAGGCGGCGCGGCGGCAGGCGTGCTGGCCACGGCGGGCGCGGGCGAAGCGGCCGGCGCTGCGGGGCTTGCAGCCGGTGCGTCGGCGCTGCCGCTGGCAGGTTCGGCCGACTTGGCATCCGACTTCTGATCCGGCGTGTCGCCGGGCTTGTCTGATTTGTCTGCCGGCTTCTTGCCTCCACCCTCGCGGAAGTCGGTCACGTACCAGCCCGAGCCCTTGAGCTGAAAGCCTGCCGCGGTCACCTGCTTCTCGAACGTGCTCTTGCCGCAGTTCGGACACACCGTGAGCGGTGCGTCGGACATTTTTTGCAGCGAGTCTTTGGCGAAGCCGCAGGAACTGCATTTATAGGCGTAAATGGGCATGTAGGGGCAAGCAAAAGTGCGGCAGAACGCCGCTTGCAAAGCCCTCGATTATAAGGGCGCTCCCCTACTGACGTTCAGGCTTGCTCGGTCGCCAGCGGACGATGCGGAGTGTGCGTGTTGCCGACCCACTGGGGTGCGAGCGAGCCGCCCACGATCCCGACAAACGAGGCAAAGAGGCCCGCCAGTTGCGCCGGGAAGACGGCTCCCCAAGGCATCGCCAGAAACAATAGCCAAAAGCCGATGCCCAGAACGATCGAAGCAATGGCGCCCTGCGTGGTCGCGCGCCGCCAGTACAGCCCGCACACCAACGGCACGAAGGCGCCTACCAATGGCACCTGGTAAGCGCCGGAAACCAGTTCATAGATTGGAGTGCCCTGCATCCGGATCGCATAGGCCAGCACGGCAGCGCTGAATACCAGCACGGTCACGCGCATCGTCTTGAGATTCGACTTGTCGTTACCGGCCGGGCGAAACTGCCGCCAGATGTTCTCGGTGAAGGTCACGCTCGGGGCCAGCAGCGTCGCGGAGGCGGTCGATTTGATGGCCGACAGCAATGCACCAAAAAACAGCACTTGCATCACGAACGGCATCTTATCGAGCACCAGCGTCGGCAGCACCTTCTGCGGATCGTCCTTAAGCAGCTGCGCCGCCTCCTCCGGCATGATCAAAAGCGCGCTGGCCACGAGGAACATCGGCACGAAGGCGAAGAGGATGTACGCCACCCCACCGATGATCGGCCCGCGCGTTGCCGACTTGACGCTGTTGGCCGACATGACGCGCTGGAACACATCCTGCTGAGGAATGGAGCCCAGCATCATCGTGATGGCCGCAGCAAAGAAGAAGATCATGTCCTTGAAGCTCGGCTCGGGCCAGAACTTGAAGAGGTCCTTGCTGGTCGCGAAGTCGATGACCTTGCCGGCACCGCCCGCCATGTTGCCCGCGAACACCGCTATCACGGCCAGGCCCAGCACCAGGATGATCATCTGGATGAAGTCGGTCACCGCGACCGCCCACATGCCACCGAAGAGCGTGTAAGCCAGGATCGACACCACGCCTATCGTCATGCCGATCGGTATGCTGATGGCACCGGCCGACAGCACATTGAACACCAGCCCCAGCGCGGTGACCTGAGCGGACACCCAACCCAGATAACTCAGCATGATAATGAGCGAGCACGCCACCTCGACGATGCGGCCGTAGCGCTCGCGGTAGTAGTCGCTGATCGTCAGCAACGTCATCCGGTAGAGCTTGCCGGCAAAGAAGAGTCCGACAAGGATCAGGCAGGTGCCCGCGCCGAACGGGTCTTCGATCACGCCGTGCATCCCGCCTTCGATGAACTTGGCGGGAATGCCGAGCACCGTTTCCGAGCCGAACCAAGTCGCGAATGTCGTCGTCACGATCATGTACAGCGGCAGATGCCGCCCGGCGATTGCGAAGTCGGTGGTGTTCTTGACGCGCCGGGCCGCATACAGGCCAATGGCGATGGTGATCAGCAGGTAGACAGCGACCAACGTGAGCAGCACGGCTAGCTCTCCTCTAGAAAATCCGTACCCGCAGCAACAACTGCATGGCGAGCAGACCCAATACAAAACCCATGCCACCGTAGACGATCGCCTGCAAAAGCTTGTTGGTGCGCTTCTGCGCTGCCAGCAATTCCATCAGCTCGCGACGATGGTCGGCGGGGCGATTTTCCAGGTAGTCGTGCAAAAGCCGTGGCAGCTGCGGCAATAGCTTGGCGTAGCGCGGCGCCTCTGCTTTGAGCTGCTCGAAGAGCTTGCGCGGGCCGATCTGGTCGACCATCCATTTCTCGAGGAACGGCTTGGCCGTCGCCCACAGATCAAGCTCAGGATCGAGCTGGCGACCGAGCCCCTCGATGTTGAGCAGTGTCTTCTGCAGCAGCACCAGTTGCGGCTGAATCTCCACGTGGAAGCGGCGCGAGGTCTGGAACAGCCGCATCAGCACCATGCCGAGCGAGATCTCGCGCAACGGCCGATCGAAGTACGGCTCGCACACGGTACGGATCGCGCCTTCGAGTTCGTCGATGCGTGTGCCCTCGGGCACCCAGCCACTTTCCAGATGCAACTCCGCCACCCGCTTGTAGTCGCGCCGGAAGAACGCGACGAAGTTCTGCGCCAGGTACTCCTTGTCGGACTCGGTCAGCGTGCCGATGATCCCGAAGTCCAGCGAGATGTAGCGTCCGAAGGTTGCCGGCTCCAGACTGACCTGTATGTTGCCGGGGTGCATGTCGGCATGGAAAAAGCCATCGCGAAATACCTGGGTAAAAAAGATGGTCACGCCATCGCGCGCCAGCTTGGGAATGTCGACACCGGCCGCCCGGATTCGGTCGAGTTGTGCGATCGGCACGCCGGTCATGCGCTCCATCACGATGACTTCCGGGTGGCAGAAATCCCAGAACATCTCCGGGATCATCACCAGCTCCAGCTTGACCATGTTGCGACGCAACTGGGCGGCATTGGCCGCCTCGCGCACCAGGTCGAGCTCGTCGTGCAGGTACTTGTCGAACTCACCGATGACTTCGCGGGGCTTCAGCCGCTTGCCGTCGGCCGACAGGCTCTCCAGCCAGCCCGCCATCATGGCCATCAGCGCAAGGTCCTTTTCGATAATGCCGCGCATGTTGGGCCGCAGCACCTTGACCGCGACCTCGCGCAACGTGCCGTCGCGCAGTAGCACCTTGCCAAAGTGCACCTGCGCGATCGACGCGCTGGCGACCGGCGTCTCGTCGAACTGCACGAAGATGTCGCTCACCCGCCGCCGGAACGCCCGCTCGATGGTCGCAATCGCGATCGACGAAGCAAACGGCGGCACGCGGTCTTGCAGGAAGGCCAGCTCGTCGGCGATGTCTGGCGGCAGCAGGTCGCGCCGGGTCGACAGCACCTGCCCGAACTTCACGAAGATCGGCCCGAGACGCTCGAGTGCCTCGCGCAAGCGCTGACCGCGAGGTGCATCGAGGTTGCGGCCGACCGAAATCATGCGCGCGAGGACGCCCAGCCAAGGCTTCTTGAAGCTCGTCAGCACCATCTCGTCGAGGCCGTAGCGCAGTGCCACCCAGACGATGAAGATGCCCCGATAGAAACGACTCATGCGGTGCCTGAGGGCCCGACGCTGCCCGCGTCGGTGCCCGGGGCTGCGCCGGTGGCGGCGCGGCGGTCGCCAACGAACTTGCGCAAGGCCTGGACCCCGCGGCGCGCCGCATTGCTGACCGTGTGTGCCGGCACGTCGCCAATGACGCGCGCCAAGTCGTCTTCGACGTCCCAGCGCACATGGTCGACCAGCCAGTTGACTTCTGCCGCCAGTTGCACGTCGCCGACGATTTGCACCGGCGGCTTATCGCCGCTCAAGGTGGTACGGGCGAGGTCGAAAGGCGATGCCTCGGTCAGTGTGAGCGTGAGGTCGGGCACGGCGCCTTCGGCAGCCAAGTCGAGCAGGCCGGCCGGCGTCGCGACCAAGGCCATCTTGACAAAGCGCCACTGAAACTGCACCACTTTGCCCTGCTGCCGCAACACTCGCTGCTGAGCTTCGGGCTCTTGTTGCAGGACGTGGTTGAGGAACAGAACGGCGCGGTGTTGCACCTCGTGGACGGCCCACGGCGGCGGCTGCAATCTACTTCCGACGCGGTTGAGCAGATCATTCAGAAAAGCGAATGGGGACGACGGTTTGACCATGTCCCCATTATTGCGTGAGCGGGCGACTCGAGTGAGCCGCCAGCGCGTAGGCCGTCGGCTATTGCAGGGCTTGCACGCCAGCCACGAGCCAGCCGCTGGTACCGCTGGTCGGCTTGGTCATGTTCCAGACTTCGCGGAATGGGCTTGGCCCGGAAGAAGCGTCTTCGCGGATCATTCCAGAGAACTCGACACTGGCCAGGTAGACGTCGGGCATTTCTTCGATGCCGAGCAGCTTGGCGTCGAGCGCGACCACGTCGGTCTTGTTCGATGCGCCACCGGTGTGACCGGCGCGATCGGCCAACTGGGTGCGAATTTCTTCGACCATGTCGTCCGTCATCATCGAGCGCAGCATGGACACGTCGGTACGATCCCAGGCATCTTGCAGGGTCACGAAGTTACGCTTGGCCGCAATGAGAAAGCCGTCGACATCGAAGCCGGACGGGATGCCCCACGACTGAGACCCGCCCAGTGCTGAACCGATCATGCTGCCACCAGCTGCACCGGCTGCCGCACCAGCGGCAGACAAGCTGCTGCCACCAAGCCCGGACGAAGCCGGCGTCGCATCGAAAGCAGCGGGCGCAGGACGCTCCCAAGGACGTGCCGATGCGTCGTTGCCGACGTTGCCGGGGCTGTACTGAACCGGGGTGCTGACATTGGCCGGGTCGCCTGCGCCTTCGAAAGCCAGACCGCCCTGCCGGTTACCGCCAGCCGATGCGCCGTTGCGCGAACGGGCTGCGAACATGCGCCATGCGACCACGGCTGCCAGCACGAGTAGGCCGATCATCAGGATGTTGCCGAAGCCGGCACCGAGACCGAGCGAGTGCGCGAGCCACGCCAGGCCGAGACCTGCGGCGAGGCCACCGAGCATGGCGCCCCAAGGGCGCTTCGGTGCCGCAGCGGCGGGCGTGGGCGTGGCCGGACGCGGTGCCGTCGGGCTGGCGTTCTGCGCCGGCGCCGCAGGCGAGCCTGGCGTCGTAGCCGGCACGGTCGCCTGACGCTGCGTCACGTTGCCCGACTGGCGCCCGAAAGACTTGCCGCCGCCGCCCAGTCGAGCCGCGTCGGCCTGCACGCTGCCCAGCACCAGGGCGCCTGCAACCAATACCGTCCATAGCTTGTTCATATCGTCTCCTCTTCGGCGAAAAATCGCCTTTTCAACATTTGATTCCAACATGCAAGGCAACCACGCCACCAGTCATGTTGTGATAGTCCACGTGCCCGAAACCGCCCTCTTTCATGAGGGTCTTGAGGTCGTCTTGGTCGGGGTGCATCCGGATCGATTCGGCAAGGTAGCGATAGCTCGCGTCGTCGCCCGCCACCAGTTTGCCGAGGGCCGGCAACACCTTGAACGAATACCAGTCGTAGGCTTTGGCGAGCGGCTTGGCGACCTTCGAGAACTCCAGCACCAGCAGCTTGCCGCGCGGCTTCAGCACGCGGTTCATTTCCTTCAGTGCCACGTCTTTGTGAGTCATGTTGCGGAGACCGAACGCCACGGTCACGACGTCGAAATGGTTGTCGGCAAACGGGAGCTTTTCTGCATCGCACACCATCGTCGGCAATGCGACGCCGGCATCGAGCAGGCGGTCGCGGCCAGTGCGCAGCATGGCTTCGTTGATGTCGGTATGTACCACTTCGCCGGTTGCGCCGACCTTCTTGGCAAACGCAAGTGCGAGGTCGCCGGTGCCACCCGCGATGTCGAGCACTTTGGAGCCTTCACCGACGTTGGCGACCATCACGGTGTAGGCCTTCCATGCGCGATGGAGGCCGCCCGACATGAGGTCGTTCATGAGGTCGTAGCGTGTCGCGACCGAGTCGAAAACGCCGCGCACGCGACTGGCTTTCTCTTTCTCGTCGACCTTCTCGTAGCCGAAATGGGTGGTACTCATGCGCCCGATGTTAGGGCGGAAGCATTGACATCAAGACGACGACCCCGCAAAGCCAATGGCTACTGCCTCAGTGACACTGATCCCAGAGCGTCAATGACTGCCGCAGGCATGGCCGCCCTTGCCGGGCATCGGTGCATCGCGATCGACACCCGCAGCGGCAAGGCGACGCTCGTACTCAGCCCACAAGTCGTCCTGCCTAGCGCCCAGTTCGTACAGCAAGTCCCATGAGTAGATGCCGGACTCGTGCCCATCGCTGAACACCGGCTTGACCGCGTAGTTGCCGACCGATTCGAGTTCGACCAGCGTCACCTCGCGCTTGCCCGTTTGCAGCACCTCCTGACCCGGCCCGTGACCTTGCACTTCCGCCGACGGCGAATAGATACGCATCAGCTCGAACGGAATCCGGAAGCTCGCCCCATCCGAGAAACCGACCTCCAGCACGCGCGACTGGCCATGCACGGTGATCGATTCTGGCGTCGGTGCGCCGACCTTCAAACCTGCCATCAGAAACTCCTGTTCATACGAGTACGCGCTCGATGCCGCCATGGTTGGCCGCGGCCACGTAGTTCGGCAGCCAGTCTGCGCCGAGGATCAGATTGGCCATTTCGACCACGATGTAGTCTGCTTCGAGCAAGCCGTTGTTCAGGTCGTTGCCATAGCGGCTAAGGCCTTGGAGGCAGCTTGGGCAGCTGGTCAATATCTTGACGTTGCCTTGTGCCGCGACCGTGCCGGTCGCCCGCAAGTCGGTCTCGCCTTTTTTCAGTTCTTCTTCCTTGCGAAAGCGGATCTGAGTGGAGATGTCGGGCCGCGTGACACCGAGCGTGCCCGATTCGCCACAGCAGCGGTCGTTCTTCAGCACGTTGTCTCCAGCTGCGTTGCCGACCAGCGCTCTCACGGTCTTCATCGGGTCCTGCAGTTTCATCGGGCTGTGGCAAGGGTCGTGGTACAGGTAGCCGCCTGCCGCGCCATCTTTGGCACCGTTCATTGCGCCATTGACCGCACCCGCCAGCGTGATGCCTTTTTCGAGCAGGTACTCGTGGATGTCGATGATCCGGCAGCCCGGAAAGATCTTGTCGAACTGGTAGCCCTGCAGCTGGTCATAGCAGGTGCCGCAGCTCACCACCACTGTCTTGATGTCGAGGTAGTTGAGCGTGTTGGCCACACGGTGGAAGAGCACCCGGTTGTCGGTGATCATCTTCTCGGCTTTGTCGAACTGGCCGCTGCCGCGCTGCGGGTAGCCGCAACACAGGTAACCCGGCGGCAGCACGGTTTGCACACCGGCATGCCACAGCATCGCCTGCGTTGCGAGGCCGACTTGCGAGAACAATCGCTCCGATCCGCACCCCGGAAAGTAGAAGACGGCCTCGGTTTCCGACGTCGTCGTCTTCGGGTCGCGAATGATCGGCACGTAGTCCGCATCTTCGATGTCGAGCAGCGCCCGCGCGGTCTTCTTCGGCAGGCCGCCCGGCATCTTTTTGTTGATGAAGTGGACGATCTGTTCCTTGATCGGTGCCGGGCCTAGCGTCGATGGCGGCGCGGCGGTCTGCTTCTTCGCGACGCGGCGCAACAGGTCGTTTGCCAGGCGCTGCGCCTTGAAGCCGATACCGACCATGCCGACGCGCATCGCCTTGATGGTCTGCGGATTGGTCGCGTTCAGAAAGAGCATCGCCGCTGCGTTGCCGGGCCGGAAGCTCTTCTGCCCCATCTTGCGCAGCAGATTGCGCATGTTCATCGAGACCTCGCCGAAGTCGATGTTGACCGGGCACGGCGACAGGCACTTATGGCAAACCGTGCAGTGGTCGGCCACGTCTTCGAACTCTTCCCAATGCTTCAGGCTGATGCCGCGCCGCGTCTGCTCTTCGTACAGAAAGGCCTCGACCAGCAGCGAGGTCGCGAGGATCTTGTTGCGCGGCGAATAGAGCAGGTTGGCGCGTGGCACATGGGTCGCGCAGACCGGCTTGCACTTGCCGCAGCGCAGGCAATCCTTGACCGAATCGGCAATGGCGCCGATGTCGCTCTGCTGCATGATCAGTGACTCATGGCCCATGAGACCGAAGCTCGGCGTGTAGGCGTTGGTGAGGTCCGCGTGGAGCGCGCTCTGCGCTGTCACGCGCAACAGCTTGCCCTTGTTGAACCGCCCTTCCGGATCGACCCGCATCTTGTAGTCGGTGAACGGCTGCAGTTCCTCATCGGTCAGGAATTCCAGCTTGGTGATGCCGATGCCATGCTCACCCGAGATCACGCCGTCCAGATCCCGCGCCAGTTTCATGATGCGCACCACCGCGGCGTGCGCGGTCTGCAGCATGTCGTAGTTGTCGCTGTTGACGGGGATGTTGGTGTGTACGTTGCCGTCGCCGGCATGCATGTGCAGGGCGATCCACACGCGGCCCTTGAGCACACGCTGGTGAATGGCGTTGCACTCGTCGAGGATCGGCTGAAACTCCGCGCCGGTGAAAATGCTTTGCAGCGGCAGACGGATCTGCGTCTTCCAGCTGGCGCGCAACGAATGGTCCTGCAACTGTGGGAAGAGCGCATCGACGCTTTGGAGCCATCCGGCCCACACCGCGCGCACTTCTCGGACCAGATCGATCGCCTGGCCCACACGGTCTTCGAGCAGTTCTGCCGAAGGTATGTCGTTGGCGTCGTCTGTCTTGCAGAGCGGCAGACTACCGCGCGTAAAAAGCGCTTCCAGCGCATCCGCGAATGCGATTTTGTTCTGCAGCGACAACTCGATGTTGATGCGCTCGATACCGTCGGTGTACTCGGCCATGCGCGGCAGCGGAATCACCACGTCTTCGTTGATCTTGAAGGCGTTGGTGTGCTTGCTGATGGCGGCCGTGCGCTTGCGGTCGAGCCAGAACTTCTTGCGCGCTTCCGGGCTGATGGCGATGAAACCTTCGCCGTTGCGCGAGTTGGCGATGCGCACCACTTCCGAGGTGGCGCGCGCCACGTCGTCGGCGTCGTCACCGGCGATGTCGCCGAACAGCACCATCTTCGGCAAGCCACCGTGCTTCTTCGATTTGGTGGCGTAGCCGACCGCCTTCAGGTAGCGATCGTCCAGATGCTCCAAGCCGGCCAGCAGCACGCCACTGCGCTTTTGCTCGGCGAACATGAAGTCCTTGATCTCGACGATGCTGGGCACCGCGTCCTTGGCGTTGCCGAAAAACTCCAGACACGCGGTGCGCGTGTGCACCGGCATCTTGTGCACGATCCAGCGGCAGCTGGTGATCAGCCCGTCGCAGCCCTCTTTCTGGATGCCCGGCAGGCCCGACAAAAACTTGTCGGTCACGTCCTTGCCGAGGCCTTCCTTGCGAAAAGTTTTGCCCGGAATCGTCAGGCGCTCGCTGCGCAGTTTGGTGGTGCCATCGGCGGCGAAATACTGCAGATCGAACACGGCGTTTTCGGCGTCGTGAATCTTGCCGAGGTTATGGCCGATGCGCGTGACTTCGAGCCACTCGGCCTGTGGCGTCACCATGCGCCACGAAGCCAGATTGTCGAGCGCGGTGCCCCACAGCACGGCCTTTTTGCCGCCCGCGTTCATCGCGACATTGCCGCCGACGCACGAGGCTTCGGCCGAAGTCGGGTCGACCGCAAACACGTAGCCCGCGCGCTCGGCCGCATCGGCGACGCGTTGCGTCACCACGCCGGCTTCGGTCCAGACCGTCGGCACTGGCGCGTCGAGGCCGGGCAGCGCGATCACCTGGACCTCGGTCATGGCTTCGAGCTTTTCGGTGTTGATGACCGCGCTGTTCCAGGTCAGCGGAATCGCGCCGCCGGTGTAGCCAGTGCCGCCGCCGCGCGGGATGATGGTCAGGCCCAAGTCGATGCAGCCCTTGACCATGCCCGCCATCTCGGCCTCGGTGTCCGGGCACAGCACGACGAAGGGATACTCGACCCGCCAATCGGTCGCGTCGGTCACGTGCGACACGCGCGAGAGTCCGTCGAACTTGATGTTGTCTTTGGCTGTCAGTCGGCGCAGCACGCGGGTGGCTTTACGACGCAAGGCGGCGACATCGCGGAACATGGCGTCGAACGCTACGATGGCGTGACTCACCAGCGCGGTGAGTTCGCCAACCAACGCGTCGCGCTCGGCATCGACATCAGGAGTGCGGCGCTTGCCGACCTCGGTCAGCCGGTGGTTCAACGCATCGACCAGCTGACCGCGGCGGCGCGGATTGTCGAGCAGATCGTCGACGAGGTATGGATTTCGCTGCACGACCCAGATGTCGCCGAGCACTTCATAAAGCATGCGCGCGGAGCGGCCGGTGCGGCGCTCGGATCGCAGGTTCTGCAGCAACTCCCAGCCGCGTTCGCCCAGCAGGCGAATCACGATCTCGCGATCGGAAAAGCTGGTGTAGTTGTACGGGATCTCACGCAATCGTGCGGGCTCTGCGGCCTGCGACAACAACGCAGTCAAAGCGGTCGGTGCATTCATCGGGGAAAGTGGGCCTCGGTCGGGCGCTGCGCACCCTCTTGCCGGGGCTGTGATTTTAGGTCAGCGGTGGTGTTGATGCGCTTCGCGTCCGATGTTTGCGCGGACCCCGCTTTCCGAGGGGAGCAGCAGCAGAGCTTCCACCCGCCAACCATCGACAAAAACGCTCCCCACCGACGACAACTAAAACAACACCCGGCTTCGAATGGTCCCAGGCACCTGCGCCAACTTCTCCAAAGCCAGATCCGAAGAAGCCGCATCGATGTCCGTCACCACGTACCCGACCTTTTCATTTGTCTGCAGAAACTGCGATGCGATGTTGATGTGGTTGTCCGAAAAGATCCTGTTGATCTCCGACAGAACACCCGGCACGTTATGGTGGATGTGCAGCAGACGGTGCTTGCCCGGATGCGCCGGCAGCGCCACTTCCGGAAAGTTCACCGACGAAACCGAGGTGCCGTTGTCGCTGTACTTGACCAGCTTTTCAGCCACCTCGCCGCCGATGTTGGCCTGTGCCTCCATCGTCGAGCCGCCTACGTGCGGCGTCAAAATCACATTGTCCAGACCTCGCAGCGGCGACTGGAATTCTTCGTTGTTGCTGCCAGGTTCGACCGGGAACACATCGATGGCCGCGCCCCAGAGTTTCTGGCTCTTGATGCCCTCGGCCAGCGCATCGATATCGACCACCGTGCCACGCGCCGCGTTGATCAGAATGCCGCCCGGCTTCATCGCGGCGATCTCGGCTGGCCCGATCATCCATTTCGTCGACGGCAACTCCGGAACATGCAGGCTCACAATGTCGCTCTGCGCCAGCAGGTCGTGCAGTTGCGGAATCTGACGCGCATTGCCCAGCGGCAACTTGCTCACGACGTCATAGAACGTGACGTGCATTCCCAGCCCTTCGGCCAGTACCGACAACTGCGTGCCGATCGACCCATAGCCGACGATGCCGAGCGTCTTGCCGCGAATTTCATGCGAGTTGGCGGCGGACTTCATCCATCCGCCGCGATGCACCAGCGCGTTTTTGGCGGGGATGCCGCGCAGCAAAAGAATGGCTTCAGCAAGCACGAGTTCTGCGACCGAGCGGGTGTTCGAATACGGCGCGTTGAACACCGCCACACCACGCTCGCGGGCCGCATTCAGATCGACCTGGTTGGTTCCGATGCAAAAGCACCCCACCGCCACCAGCTTGGGCGCCGCCGACAGCACGTCGGCCGTGAGCTTGCTTTGCGAGCGTATGCCCAGGAAATGAACGTCGGCCAGCTTGGCTTTCAGCTCCTCGCCCTGGAGCGCCTTGGGCACGGTTTCGATTTGCGTGTACCCCGCGCCGCGGATCACTTCGAGTGCCGAAGAATGGATGCCTTCCAACAGAAGGAACTTGATTTTGCTTTTGTCGAGGGAAGTCTTGCTCATATCTAAAGGCTAGCATGGTGCATCGCAGCAAGCAGGGCTCCGGTCGGGATGGCGGCGCTTCAAAAAGGGTTTCCCCGGCTGGTTGCAGCAAGTCTTCCATGCGACAAACAGCAACGCGGAACCGTCACAAAGATGACCTAGCATCCGCCCCTTCGTTTTCCCAATTTTCAGGAGTCTTCATGCGATTCAAGACGCTCGCCTTGGTTTCGGCGTTGGCCGCCACGCTGTTCCACACGGCACACGCCCAAACCGAAATCCAGTGGTGGCATTCGATGACCGCCGTCAACAACGAATGGGTCAACGATCTGGCCAAGCAGTTCAACGAAAGCCAGAAGGAATACAAGATCGTCCCGACCTTCAAGGGCGAATATGCCGAGTCGATGACCGCGGCCATTGCGGCTTTTCGCGCCGGTAACGCTCCCGACATTCTGCAGGTATTCGAAGTCGGCACAGCGACGATGATGGCCAGCAAGGGCGCCATCGTGCCGGTCGGAAAAATTATGAAGGACGCCGGCGAGAAGTTCGATCCGAGCGGCTACGTTCCTGCGGTGGCGGGCTACTACACCGCGCCGAACGGCCAGATGTTGAGCTTTCCGTTCAACAGCTCGACGACCATCTTCTACTGGAACAAGGACGCCTTCAAAGCGGCCGGCCTGCCGACCGACAAGGCGCCGACCACCTGGCCCGAAGTGGTGGCCGCCGCCGCCAAGCTCAAGGCCAGCGGCCACAAATGTCCGTTCACCACCGCTTGGCAAAACTGGACCCAGCTCGAAAGCTTTTCGGCCTGGCACAACGTCGAGTTCGCGAGCAAGAGCAACGGACTGCAAGGCCTGGACGCGCGCCTGAAGGTCAACTCGCCATTGCATGTGCGCCACATCGAGAACCTGGCCAACATGGCCAAGCAGGGCCTGTTCGTCTATAAGGGCCGCAGCAGCGTGCCGCAAGCGTCGTTCACCTCGGGTGAGTGCGCCATGATCCAGACCTCGTCCGGCTTCTATGGCGACGTCGCCAAGAACGCAAAGTTCGCCTACGGACTGGCCCCGCTGCCCTACTACCCGGACGTACCGGGCGCACCGCAAAACACCGTGATCGGCGGCGCCAGCCTCTGGGTCATGTCGGGCAAGACGCCGGAGAAGTACAAGGGCGTCGCCAAGTTCTTCACCTTCCTCTCGCAACCCGAAGTGCAGTCGGCCAGCCACAAGCGCACAGGCTATCTGCCCATCACCACGGCGGCCTACAAGCTGACCGAAGAGTCGGGTTTCTACAAGGAAAAGCCGGGCACCGATGTCGCAGTGACGCAGATGATCCGCAAGGTGACCGACAAGAGCCGTGGCATTCGCCTGGGCAACTACTTGCAGATCCGCACCATTGAGGACGAAGAGCTCGAACAGGTCTGGAACGGCAAGAAAACCGCCAAGGAAGCGCTCGACGAAATCGTCAAGCGCGGCGACGAACAACTCGAGCGTTTCCAGAAGGCAAACAAGAGCTGACTCTCGCGGTCGTCCTCGCCGGGCCCGCGTCCGGCGCCGTGCCCGGCTCCGGCTAATATCGCCCGCCCCGTTGGTCCTTCTCTCAGGACGGCCGGGCGGGATTTTTACGTAAGGGACCCCATGGAAAAACGCGTCGTCTTTCGATCGAGCTGGCTGCCCTGGCTGCTGATCCTGCCGCAGGCGGTGGTCATCCTGGTGTTCTTCTTCTGGCCGGCCGCCCAAGCCGTTTTTCAGTCGTTGCAGCAACAGGATGCGTTCGGCACCTCGATCGAATTCGTCGGCTTCGACAACTTCAGGCAATTGATCGCCGACCCGAGCTATGCGGCGTCTTTCAAGACGACGGCTTTCTTCTCGGTACTGGTCGCCAGCATCGGTATTTCACTGGCACTCATGCTGGCCGTTTTCGCAGACCGCATCGTGCGTGGCGGCATGTTCTACAAGACGATGCTCATCCTGCCGTACGCGGTCGCACCATCGGTGGCCGCAGTGCTGTGGGTCTTCATGTTCTCGCCCTCGCTCGGCGTGGTGTCGTATGCGCTGGGCAAGTTCGGTATCGACTGGAACCATCTGCTCAATTCGGGCCAGGCCATGGCATTGATCGTGATGGCGGCCATCTGGAAGCAGCTGTCGTACAACTTCCTGTTTTTCCTGGCAGGCCTGCAGTCGATCCCGAAATCGTTGATCGAAGCCGCGGCCATCGACGGAGCCAAACCGTGGCGCCGCTTCTGGACGGTGCAGTTCCCCTTGCTGACGCCAACCACCTTCTTCCTGCTGGTCATCAACGTGGTCTACGCGTTCTTCGACACCTTCGCGATCGTCGATGCGGCCACGCAAGGCGGCCCAGGCCAAGACACCTCGATCCTCGTCTACAAGGTCTATCACGACGGCTTCAAGGCGATGGACCTGGGCGGCTCCGCCGCGCAGTCCGTCGTGCTCATGGTGATCGTCGTGGCGCTGACGGTGGTGCAGTTCCGCTACGTCGAGAAGAAAGTGAATTACTGACATGGTCGAAAAACGCGGCACCCACGGCATCCTGGCCCACGTCGTCATGGTCCTCGGCGTGCTGATCGTCGGCTTCCCGCTGTACCTGGCCTTCGTCGCATCGACGCACACGGCACAGGAGATCGTGCAAGCCCCCATGCCGTTGCTGCCCGGCGGCCACATGTGGGAGAGCTACAAGTCGGCGCTCTTCGGCCGCGAAACCAGCAATGGATCGAACGCGCCGGTGGCCCACATGATGTGGGTCAGCTTCGTGACCGCGATGGTCATCTCGATCGGCAAGATCAGCATTTCCTTACTGTCGGCCTTTGCCATCGTGTATTTCAGGTTCCGCTTCAGGAAGATCGTGTTCTGGATGATCTTCGTGACGCTGATGCTGCCGGTCGAGGTGCGCATCCTGCCCACCTACCAGGTGCTGTCGAACCTGCACATGCTCAATACCTACGCCGGCCTCACGGTCCCGCTGATCGCATCGGCCACCGCGACCTTCCTGTTTCGGCAGTTCTTCATGACGGTGCCGGACGAGCTCACCGAAGCCTCCCGCATGGACGGCGCGAGCCCGATGCGTTTCTTCATCGACGTGCTGCTGCCGTTGTCGAAAACCTCGATTGCGGCGCTCTTCGTGATCCAGTTCATCTACGGCTGGAATCAGTACCTCTGGCCGCTGTTGGCGACCACCGGCGAAGACATGTACCCGGTGGTGGTCGGCATCAAGCTCATGATGGCCGGAGGCGACGCGTCCAACGACTGGAACGTGGTGATGGCGACCGCGATCCTCGCGATGCTGCCGCCCGCGCTGGTCGTGGTTTTGATGCAGAAGTGGTTCGTCAAGGGCCTCGTGGACACTGAAAAATAAGACAAAGAAAATATGGCTTCTCTTTCACTACGCAACGTCATCAAGCGCTACGGCATCGGGCCGAAGGCGAATCAGGTTATCCACGGCGTGAGCGCCGAGGTTGCCGACCATGAATTCATCGTCATCGTCGGGCCTTCGGGCTGCGGCAAATCGACGCTGCTGCGCATGGTCGCGGGGCTCGAAGAAGTTTCAGCGGGCGAAATCCGCATCGGGGACCGCGTGGTCAACGACCTCGAGCCGTCGGAGCGCGACATCGCGATGGTGTTCCAGAACTACGCGCTGTACCCGCACATGAGCGTGTTCGACAACATGGCCTACGGCCTGAAAATCGCCAAGGTGCCGGTGCCCGAGATCAAGACGCGTGTCGACAAGGCCGCCAAAATTCTCGAACTCGGCAGCCTGCTCCAACGCAAGCCGCGCGAGCTTTCCGGAGGCCAGCGGCAGCGCGTGGCGATGGGTCGCGCCATCGTGCGACAACCGCAGGTGTTTTTGTTCGACGAACCGCTTTCCAACCTCGACGCCAAGCTGCGCGCTCAAACGCGTCTGGAGATCCAGAAGCTGCACCGCGAGCTCGGCATCACATCGCTCTTCGTCACGCACGACCAGGTCGAGGCAATGACGCTGGCGCAACGGATCATCGTGATGAACGGTGGCGTGATGGACCAGTTCGCAACACCCGAAGAGGTCTACAACCGCCCTGCCACCACCTTTGTCGCGAGCTTCATCGGTTCGCCGCCGATGAACCTGCTGCGGCATGCACCGGGCGTCAGGTCGGGTCATATTCTCGGCATCCGGCCCGAGCACATGAAGCTCGACGAAAACGGATGGTCGGTGCAGGTCGAGCAGGTCGAACTGCTGGGCGCCGAGCGCCTGGTGTACGGCCGCATCGGCGACGAGCAAATCATCATGCGTACCGACGAGGGCGACCATCCACCGGTTGCCGGCGACACCGTGAAGATCGCGGCGCGGCAAGACAAGCTGCATTGGTTCGATGCCGGCTCAGGGAAGCGCGCAGATTGAAACAGTGGCCTTATCCGTGCTGGGTCGCGCACCGCGGTGCGGGCCAGCTGGCGCCTGAAAACACGCTGGCCGCGTTCCGCGTCGGTGCAGCGCACGGGTACCGCATGTTCGAGTGCGACGCCAAGCTGAGCGCCGACGGCGTGCCTTTTCTGATGCACGACGCGGCGCTGGAACGCACCACGAGCGGTCAGGGCGCCGGCGGCAAATTACCGTGGAGCGATCTGGCGCTGCTCGATGCCGGCAGCTGGCATTCGCGCGCCTTTGCCGGCGAACCGCTCGCCACGCTCGAGAGCGTCGCTCGCTTCTGCCTGGCGAACGACTACTTCCTCAACATCGAGATCAAGCCGACGCCCGGCAGCGAGCGCGAGACGGGGCAAGTCGTGGCCTGGCATGCCGCTCGTCTTTGGCAAGACGCGGCCATCCCACCGCTGCTGACATCGTTTCAGGTCGAAGCGCTCGAAGGCGCTGCAACCACTCAGCCCGATCTGCCACGCGGCTTGCTGCTCGACACCTTGACCGATGGCTGGCTCGACACCGCATCTCACCTGGGCTGCGCTGCCATCGTCTGCAACCAGGGTTTGTGGAACACCGTCACGGTGGCCGAAGCCAAGGCGATCGGTATGCGCACCCTGAGCTACACCGTCAACGACGACTGGGCCGTGCAGCGTCTGCTGGCACTGGGCACCGACGGCATCATCACCGACCGCATCGACCTCTTCAGTCCGGCAGCGTGACCGGAGCGAGCCCGTCGGTCTGGCCGGCAGGGCTCGCTGTGTAATAGGCTCAATGATCAGCACCAAGACCTGGATCTCTCGCCTGTCGGCGCTTCTGTTCGCCGTGGTGCTGTGCGCCGCAGCGCACGCGCAGGACAACAGCGCTCCCGCAGCGGCCGCCGACCCCCAACCGAGCGTGGCCGAACTGCGAGCGCAGCTCAACGCGCTGCCCGCCACGCTGGACAACGCGAAGGAGGTTCGGGCGCGGCTGGCGGAGATCAACGACATCGGCCAGCAAGGCGAGGCTTTCGTGGCGTCGCACGCCGGCCAGCTTGCAGATATCAATGCCCGGCTGGGCGAGCTCGGCAACGCGCCGACTGCGGGCGCGACCGAAGACCCCGACATCACGCGCCAACGTGCTGCGCTGACCAAGGAGCGCAACGGACTCGATGCCGACATCCGGCTTGCGCGGCTGCTCATCATCGACTCACAGCAGCGCGGCAGCGACTTACTGGCGCAGCGTCGTTCGCTGTTCGAGGCGCAGCTCACCGAGCGCGCCGCCTCACCGCTCGGAAGCGATTTCTGGAACGACTTGCACGATGCGTGGCCCGACGACACGGCGCGCGTCGGCCAGCTGATCGGCAACATCAAACGTGGTGTCGCGCTGGCGATCCAGCCACCGCACCGCGCCGCAGTACTCGCGGTGCTGTTGGCCGCACTGCTGATCGCGACGCTCGGCAACTGGGTGGCGGAGAAGGGCCTTGCGCGCCTGGCGGCGCGCGTGCTTCCGGTGGGCCGGTTGCGCCGTTCGCTGCTGGTGATCGCCATCGTGACGACCAACGTGCTGTTGGTCGCGATCGCCGCGCACTGGTCGTTCTACATGCTCGACAAGCGTGAGTCGTGGCCGCCGCAGTCTCGGGCCGCGGCGCTAAGCGTCGTGCAGTCGCTGATCTTCATCGCGTTCGTGATCAGCCTCGGGCGGGCGCTCTTGTCGGCTGGTCGACCGTCGTGGCGCTTGCCGCCGATGTCGGAAGCGGCCGCCGCGCGTCTCGCTCCGCTTCCCTGGTTCGTCGCGGTGGTGGCGGCGCTGGTGTGGGCACCGGCGCGCATCAATGCGCTGGTCGACGCGAGCTTCGCGGCGGTGGTTGCCACGCACGTGCTCACAGCGCTCGGGCTCACCGCGTTGACCGCCATCGTGTTGCATCGCGTCAAGCCCCTGAGCGCCGAAGCCGACCCAGAGACCGGCAAGCCTGCCGATCGTCCGATGTGGGTCGGTTTGCTGCTCGCCGCCATCGCCGTGTTGACGGTCGCGATATGGGTGCTGGTCGCGCTTGGGTATGTGGCGCTGGCGAGCTTTCTGGCCACGCAGCTGACATGGGCCGGCATCGTGGCGATGGCCTTCTACGTGCTGTTCAAGTTCGTCGACGACCTGTTCATGGCGGTCGTCGCATCGAAGAGCAGCTTCGGTCAACGGCTGCAGAAGGCCTTCGACCTGCAGCCGCAAACGCTCGACCAAGCCGCGGTCGTGCTTTCCGGGCTGGGCCGCGTCGCCCTCTTCTTCTACATGCTGGTGTCGCTCATCACCCCACTGGGCACAAGCCCCGCCGAGGTGTTTCAGCGCAGCGGCACTTATGGCAGCGGACTGAAGGTCGGCGAGTTCCAGCTGGTGCCGGGCGCCATCGTGAGCGCGATCACCGCGTTGCTCATCGGCTTTGTCTTGCTGCGCGTGTTCAAGCGCTGGCTCGAAAACAGCTATCTGCCGGAGACCAGCCTCGAAGTCGGCATGCGCAGTTCGCTCACGACGCTGCTTGGCTACGTCGGGACGATCGTGGTGGTCGCGTTTGCCTTGTCTGCGCTCGGCATCGGTGTGAATCGCATCGCCTGGGTCGCGAGCGCGCTGTCGGTCGGCATCGGCTTTGGGCTGCAGGCCATCGTGCAGAACTTTATTTCCGGTTTGATCCTGCTGGCGGAGCGGCCGGTCAAAGTAGGTGATTGGGTGGTGCTGGGCACGGCCGAAGGAGATGTGAAGCGGATCAACGTGCGTGCCACCGAAATCCAGTTGGGCGACCGGTCGACCTTGATCGTGCCCAACTCGGAGTTCATCACCAAGACCGTCCGCAACATGACGCTGGCGAACGCCGAGGGCCGTGTATTGATTCGTTTGCCGATGCCGTTGACCACCGATGCGCACCGGGCGCGCGATGTGATGCTGTCGGCCTGCAGTGAGCATCCGGGCGTGCTGCCGACCCCGGAACCATCGCTCATGCTGGATGGCATCGAAGGCGGGTTCCTGATCTTCCAGCTGATCGCCTATGTGCAGAACCCGAGGTTGGCGGGTGGTGTGCGGAGCGACCTGCTCTTCAAGATCCTCGACGAGCTGAACAAGGCGCAATTGCCGCTGGCGGCCTATGCCGCTGCGCCGATGCCAGTCGCGCCGCCAGCCTCCGCATCGCAACCTGCCGAAGTTCCAGGCCCGGACCCGGGACCGCGCCCCGCGTGACCAGCTGGTTCCGTCTATCGCCGTGCACCGCCGGCCAGCAGCCATTGACCGGTACCGCAGACGATCACCAAGGCGCCATAGGTCCACATCATGCCGTCATGGCCGTAGATGACCAGACCGGTCACCATCACCGCAATACCCGCCAGGAAATTGATGCCTGTCTGCGTCCAGAACCCTGGCGCTCCTGCTCGTCGCCTCATCAAAAAGCGGGTTGCCAACGCCAGCACCAGCGCGATGAAAAAGGCCGGCGCTAAGAAGTTGAGCAGGGAGTCGAGCAGTTGAAATGGAGACACGGCGGAGATCAAAAAAAAGCGGGGCGGCGTAGGCTAAACCGCCGATAGTCTCGGCCACATGGAGACCGCCCGCCCTGGGGCGCTATAAATTTTATAATTGTCAGCTATGTCAGTCTGGGCTCTCGGCTTGAACCACACGACCGCGCCGCTCGACCTGCGCGGTCGTTTCGCGTTCGCGATCGACCAGTTGGCCCCGACGTTGCAGAGCCTGCGCAGCTCTTTCCCTGCTGGTCGCCATCCCCAAATCGAAGCCGCGATCCTTTCGACCTGCAATCGCACCGAGATTTATTGCGCCGCAGCAGACGACATCGCGCTCGACCACACGATGGGCTGGTTGGCCCAAAGCGGCGGCGTTGCCCCTGCCCTGCTTCGCTCGCATGCCTACACCCTGCACAACGACGATGTTGCGCGTCACGCCTTCCGCGTCGCCAGCGGGCTCGATTCGATGGTGCTTGGCGAGGCGCAGATCCTCGGCCAGATGAAAGATGCGGTGCGCGCCGCCGAAACGGCCGGTGCGCTGGGCAGCACGCTCAATCAGTTGTTTCAGCGCTCGTTCGCGGTCGCGAAAGAAGTGCGCACTGCCACCGAGATCGGTGCGCATTCGATCAGCATGGCGGCGGCTGCGGTGCGCCTCGCCGGCCAACTGTTCGAAGACCTGAAACAGACTCGGATACTGTTCGTCGGCGCCGGCGAAATGATCGATCTGGCGGTGACGCACTTCGCGGCGAAGGAGCCCAAGTCGATCACCATCGCCAATCGCACTCAGGCGCGCGGCGAAGTGCTGGCCGCACGCTTCGGCGCCGAATCCATGCGCCTGGCCGATTTGCCGGGTCGACTCGCAGAGTTCGACATCGTGGTGAGTTGCACTGCGAGCACGTTGCCACTGATCGGCCTCGGAGCGGTCGAGCGGGCGCTCAAGGCACGCAAGCACCGGCCGATGTTCATGGTAGATCTGGCCGTACCACGCGACATCGAGCCCGAAGTGAAGGCGCTCGAAGACGTGTACCTCTACACAGTGGACGATCTGGCGCAGGTGGTGCAGCAGGGCCAAGCCAACCGCCAGGCTGCGGTGGCGCAAGCCGAAGTCATCATCGACGCCGGCGTCCAGAGCTTCATGCAGTGGCTGGACCAGCGCGGTACGGTGCCACTCATTCAACAGCTCAACGCACAGAGCGATGAATGGCGTGCGACGGAGATGGCACGTGCCCGCAAGATGCTGGCCAAGGGCGAGCCGGTGGAGGCGGTACTCGAAGCCATGGCGCGCGGGCTGACGCAGAAGATGTTGCACGGCGCAATGACCGAGCTTCACGCCGGCGACGTCGCAGCGCGCGAGCAAACTGCGCAGACCATCTCGCGCCTGTTCCTGCGCAAAGAGCGTTAGCGACGCTGGTCGGTGGGCCCATAGCCCGTTCAGCGGTGCGCGCATTTGTCGAGTGCAGCCGCTTCAGTCGCCGATGGCGGCGTCCCCTTTTCCTATTGCCTTTGGTCTTTCCACCTTGAAATCATTCCTGCGCCATCAACTCGAGCGTTATGCGTTACGCCTGGAGGAGCTCGACTTTCTGCTGTCGCGCGAAGACATCATGAGCGACATGGCGCAGTACCGCACCATCTCGCGCGAGCATGCCGAGGTCACGCAAATCGCCGGCCGATATGCGCGCTATGTGCGGAGGGAGTCCGACATTACCGGCGCACGCGGGATGCTCGCGGACCCGGAAATGGTCGACATGGCGCGCGACGAAATCGCAGGCGCCGAAGCCGATTTGGCTCAGCTCGAAGAAGAGCTGCAGCGCCTCCTGCTGCCCAAGGACCCGGACGACTCGCGCAACGCGTTCCTCGAAATCCGCGCCGGCACCGGTGGCGACGAATCGGCACTCTTCGCGGCCGACCTGCTTCGCATGTACACGCGCTACGCCGAGCGCGTGGGCTGGCGCTGCGAGATCGTCAGCGAAAGCCAGAGCGAACTGGGTGGCTACAAGGAGGTCGTGGTCCGCGTGATCGGCACCGATGTGTTTGGCCAGCTGCGCTTCGAGTCGGGCGGCCACCGGGTGCAGCGGGTGCCGACGACCGAGACGCAAGGCCGCATCCACACCAGCGCCTGCACGGTCGCGGTGTTGGCCGAGCCGGACGAACAGGAGGCTATCAAGATCAACCCGGCCGACCTGCGCATCGACACCTACCGTGCCAGCGGCGCGGGCGGCCAGCACATCAACAAGACCGATTCGGCGGTGCGCATCACGCACCTTCCGACAGGCATCGTCGCCGAGTGCCAGGACGGCCGCAGCCAGCACGGCAACAAGGCCCAGGCAATGAAGGTGCTGACCGCCCGCATCCATGAAAAGGATCGCAGCGAGCGCGCGGCCAAGGACGCGGCCGAGCGCAAGGGCCTGATCGGCACCGGCGACCGCAGCGATCGCATTCGCACTTACAACTTTCCGCAGGGGCGACTCACCGACCACCGCATCAACCTGACGCTCTACAAGCTGCTGGCGATCATGGAAGGCGACCTGGGCGACGTGCTGGCCGCGTTGCAAGCCGCACGCGAAGCCGAGCAATTGTCCGAACTCGAATCGAGCCTGCCGGCATGACGATCGCGCAGGCATTGGCTGCGGCGCTGGCACTCGGCATCGACCGGCTCGATGCGCAACTGCTCTTGCTCCATGCGATCGGGCGCCCGCTACACGACCGGGCCTGGTTACGGGCGCACGACACCGACGAATTTTCCGAATCGAGGTGGCCGGCCTTCGCGCGGCAGTTAGACCGACGTGCGACCGGCGAGCCTCTGGCCTATCTCGTCGGCGAGAAGGAATTCCACGGGCTTACCTTGAAGATCGATGCCCGCGTATTGGTTCCGCGGCCCGACACTGAAACGCTGGTCGATTGGGCGCTGGAGCGGCTCGACGCGTTGGCGTCACCCACCGTGCTCGACCTCGGCACCGGCAGCGGTGCTATCGCTCTGGCGCTGGCTCACGCACGGCCCGATGCGTTGGTGCGTGCGATCGATGCCAGCGCCGATGCATTGGCAGTGGCCGCAGCGAATGCCACGCGGCTGCGCTTGGCGGTGCAATTCACTCAGGCCGACTGGCTGGATGGCGCCGCGGTCAGTTACGACGTCATCGTCTCGAACCCGCCCTACATCGCGGCCGATGACCGCCACCTTGCCGCTCTGCGGCATGAGCCCATTGCCGCCCTGGTCGCCGGCGCGGACGGCCTCGACGATCTGCGGCGCATCGTGCGCGACGCGCCGCCGCACCTGTCCGAAGGTGGATGGCTGCTGCTCGAACACGGACACGATCAAGCCGCCGCCGTACGGGCCTTGCTGGCCGAGCGCGGCTTTGCCAAAGTGCAAAGCCGGAATGACCTCGCCGGCATCGCGCGTTGCTCCGGCGGGGTTTGGCGCACGGTGAAATAATCCCCTCAACTCGTATTCCATAAAGGAGCTCCCCATGTCCGACGCCCAGCAACGCATCGACGACCTCGTCAAGACCAACGAAATCGTGCTCTTCATGAAGGGCAACGCCAGCTTTCCGATGTGCGGCTTTTCCGGCCGAGCCATCCAGATCCTGAAGGCCGTGGGCGTCGACACCAAGTCGCTCAAGACCGTCAACGTGCTCGACGACCCGGAAGTCCGTCAGGGCATCAAGGAATACAGTAACTGGCCGACCATTCCGCAGCTCTACATCAAGGGCGAATTTGTCGGCGGCTCCGACATCCTGATGGAAATGTACGAGTCGGGTGAGCTGCAACAGGCGTTGAACGGCAGCGCGGCTTGAGCCACGAACACGAAGGCGACGGCCGCGTGCACCCGCACGGCGAGCCGGCCTGGAAGCACGATGGCGTGCGCGTCGTCAAGGCAGATCAGCTCGACGTGAACACGGCGCAAACGCCGGGCATGAACCGCGCGGCTGCCATCAACTTTGCCCGCGTCGGTGCGCAGAAGCTGTGGGCCGGCACGGTGACGATTCATGCGGACGCCAAGACCGGTGCACATCACCACGGGCACCTCGAGTCTGTGATCTACGTGATCCGAGGCAAGGCCCGCATGCGGTGGGGCGATCACCTCGAGTTCACCGCCGAAGCCGGCCCAGGCGATTTCATCTACGTGCCGCCCTACGTGCCGCACCAGGAAATCAATGCGAGCGCGACAGAAGCACTCGAATGCGTGCTGTGCCGAAGCGACGGCGAGGCGGTGGCCGTCAACCTCGACATCGCACCGGTGGAAAAGCCGGAGTCTGTTCTCTGGATCGATCCGACGCACCCGCAAGGCGCGGTGTAAGCAACTCGGCAGAGCCCCGGGGTTTGGCTCATTTCAGGTGTGGAATGCCGGCTTGAAGGCGACATTGGTGCGGGGATGGTCAACGAGCCGAACGCATTGCAGCTCCTTCCTGTCCCGAGCGAGCGCATTGTTTGCTTCCGTCCAGAAGTCCAGCTTTTCTGTTTTCCCGACGTAGATGGCATTGCCGCGCGAATCGTAAAAAAACTACGCGGGTGCCGCAGACAGCCGGCACGGCTTCCCGTGCAGCCACTGGAAAAAGCCGCATCGGCTTCGCGCAGTAGGTCGAGACCCGGCGCCGGGCCCCGCCGTTTCGATGGCACCATGGCAGGCTCCATAGACTTGCCATGACTCTGACCCAAAGCCTGCTCGCCATCGTCGTTCTGATCGCGACGAGCGCGTTCTTTTCTCTTGCTGAAATCACGCTTGCTGCATCGCGCCGCCTGCGGCTGCGCCAGATGGCCGACGAAGGCGATGCCAGGGCGGAGCAAGTGCTGAAAGTGCAGGAGCAGCCGGGCCACTATTTCACCGTGGTCCAGATCGGTCTTAACGCGGTCGCCATTTTGGGCGGCGTGGTGGGCGAAGGCGCGCTCAGCCCGTTCTTCGAACGTTTGCTCGGCATCTGGTTCGGGCCCGATGCAGCGAAGACCGGCGCATTTCTGGCCTCGTTCGTGACGATCATCGCGGTGTTCCTGGTGTTCGCCGATCTCTTCCCCAAGCGGCTCGGCATGAGCGACCCGGAACACCTCGCGGTGCGCATGGTCGGTCCGATGAGCGTGCTGATCACGACCTTCAAGCCACTCGTCTGGTTCTTCACGCGCAGCACGGATGTGCTCTTCAAACTGCTCGGCATTCCGCTGCAGCGCATCGACAAGATCACGTCGGCCGATATTCTCGCGATGACCGAAGCGGGCGCGCGGGCCGGCGTGCTGGCGGTGCGGGAGCAACAGGTGATCGCCAACGTCTTCGAGCTCGACACGCGACTGGTTCACAGCGTGATGACTTCGCGCGACCGCATTACATGGTTTCAAAAGGACGACCCTGAATCGGTGCTGCGTGCGCGCATCGTGGCCGAACCCTTCTCCGCGTATCCGGTGTGCGACGGCGATATCGATCACGTGCTCGGCTATGTCGATGCCAAGGACATGTTCCAGCGTGTGCTGAGCGGCCAGCCGCTGGCGCTCGACCAGGGCGTGCCGCTGCACAAGGCGCTGGTTATCCCAGATCGCTTGTCGCTGACCGAAGTGCTCGAACAGTTCCAGCAGGCGCACGAAGACTTCGCGATCATCGTCAATGAATACAGCCTGGTGGTCGGCGTCATCACGCTCAACGACGTGATGAGCACGGTGATGGGCGACCTCGTCGGTGCGCAAGACGAGGAGCAGCAGATCGTCAAGCGCGACGACACCTCTTGGTTGATCGACGGAGTGACGCCGGTGCAGGATGTGATGCGTGCGCTCCACATCGATACGCTGCCGCACGCCGACGAATACGAAACGCTGGCGGGCTTTCTGATGGTGATGCTACGCCGCGTGCCCAAGCGCACCGATTGCGTGAACTGGGGCGGCTACGCGTTCGAAGTGGTCGACGTCGACAACCACCGCGTGGACCAAGTGCTGGTCAGCAAGAAAGCCTGATCCAGGAACGCAGGACGACTGGGACGACTATCCGCGCGGCGGCGCGACGGGCGGGATCTTGTCGGGTGTACGGTCCGCGAAGAGCCACGGGCGCTGGTTGGCAAACACCGCATCCGGGTACGGCGAGCGACCACGGCTGCCGTTATAGCGGCCAAGCGTCATGAACAAATCGCCGTTCTCACGCTGGAGGTAGTGGCGCAGGATGACGCAGCCGAAGCGCAGGTTGGTCTGCATGTGGAACAGCTTGGTCGGATCGCTGTCGCCAATCACGCGAGTCCAGAACGGCATGACCTGCATGTAGCCGCGAGCGCCGGCACTCGACACTGCAAACTTGCGGAAGTTGCTCTCGACCTGGACTAGCCCGAGCACCAGGCTGACGTCGAGCCCGGACCGCTTGGATTCGTACCAAATCGTTTGCAAAAGCTCTTTGCGGGTCGGCCAGTCCGGCACTTTTTTCAACAGGCGTTCGCTCATGGCCCCTAGCCATCGAAGGTAGCTCAGGCGCGATTCGGTGTCGCTGAATTCCGGGATCGGCGGTGCCTTGTTGTGAATGGCCGACGACAAGGCCGTTCGAACGGAGTCGATCAGCGGCTCTTCGATTTGTGCGCCTGCGTGGGCCGACTGATGGATCGACATCGCCAAGGGTGCCAGCGACGCGCCGAGCACCAGACGCCGCCGCGACAAAGCCGCCGGGCCTGGAACGGTGCGCGCCGCCAACGGCGCGGGCAGCGCGCGGCCGCTCATCCCGCCAGTCGCGCTTTCAGGAACGCAGCGGCCTCGCCGGCTGGCACCTTCGTCGCCGCTGTGTCCCGGCGATGCTGATACTCGAACTGGCCTTCCTTGATGCCGCGGTCTGAGATGACGATACGGTGCGGTACACCTATCAGTTCCCAGTCCGCGAACATGGCGCCGGGGCGCTCCCCGCGGTCGTCGATCAGTACATCGACACCGGCTGCCAGCAGCGTTTCGTAGAGCGACTCGGCTGTCGCTTTGACGTCGGCGCTGCGGTCCATGCCGATCGGGCACACCACGACGGTGAAGGGCGCGATCGCGTCGGGCCAGATGATGCCGCGCTCGTCGTGGTTCTGCTCGATGGCGGCGGCAGGCAGGCGCGTGATGCCGATGCCGTAGCAGCCCATTTCGAGAAATTGCGGCTTTCCGCCCTCGTCGAGAAAGGTGGCGTTCATCGCCTTGCTGTATTTGGTGCCGAGCACGAAGACGTGCCCGACCTCGATGCCACGCTCGATCGCCAGCACGCCCTTGCCGTCCGGCGACGGATCGCCAGCGACGACGTTGCGGATGTCCGCCACCACGTCGGGCTCAGGCAGGTCGCGGCCCCAATTCACGCCGCTCATATGGAAGTCGACTTGGTTGGCGCCGGTGATCCAGTCGGTCATGACAGCCACTTCGCGATCGGCCACGATGGAGAGCGGTTTCTTGAGATTCAGCGGACCGAGGTAGCCGGGCTTGCAGCCGAAGTGATCGTCGATTTCGGAGATCGTGGCAAAGCGGAAGCCCTGGTCGAGCCCGGCGATTTTGCCGACCTTGATCTCGTTCATGTCGTGATCGCCGCGCAGCAGCAACAGCCAGACTTTCGCGCCCTTGATGTCGCCCGTAGCGTCGACGATGTCGGTGGCCAGAACCAGCGTCTTGACAGTGCTGGACAGCGGCACGCCCAGCAGCTCCGCCACGTCTGCGCAGGTGCTCTTACCGGGCGTAGGTGTCTTGGCGAGCGCATTGAAAGCGTCTGGCCGAGTGCCGGCTGGCGCCAGCGCCTCGGCCTTTTCCATGTTGGCGGCATAGTCGCTGTCAGCGCAATACACGATGGCGTCTTCGCCGGTGGCGGCGATGACCTGAAACTCTTCGCTCAGGTCGCCGCCGATGGCGCCGCTGTCGGCAGCGACAGCGCGATAGCGCAGTCCGAAGCGATCGAAGATGAGGCGGTAGGCATCGGACATGGCCTTGTAGCTGAGCTTGGCAGCGTCAAGGTCGCGATCGAAGCTGTACGCATCTTTCATCGTGAACTCGCGTCCGCGCATGAGGCCAAAGCGCGGGCGTCGTTCATCCCGGAACTTGGTCTGAATCTGATAAAAATTCTTCGGCAGCTGCTTGTAGCTGCGGATCTCCTGCCGCGCGATGTCGGTCACCACTTCTTCGCTGGTCGGCTGGACGACGTAGTCGCGGTCATGCCGATCCTTGATGCGAAGCAACTCGGGGCCCATCTTCTCGAAACGGCCGCTCTCTTGCCAGAACTCTGCCGGCTGAACCACCGGCATCGCGAGCTCGACGGCGCCGGCTCGGTTCATCTCTTCGCGCACGATCGCCTCGATTTTGCGGATCACGCGCAGGCCCATCGGCATGTACGTGTAGATGCCGATGCCGAGCTTTTTGATCATGCCGGCGCGCATCATCAGGCGATGACTCGCGACCTCTGCGTCTGCCGGAGCTTCTTTCAAGGTGGAGACAAAAAAACGGGATGCTTTCATCTTGCGCGCGCCAGGACGATCTAAAGGGAAGAAGAAGGCCGGTAAAGCCCTCGAAACCGGTCGCTTGCCGTGCGTAACACGGCGTGCATAATCGACTCAGTTCATAGAAATTTGGGGTTTGATTATGCTCGACCGGGACGGCTTCAGGCCCAACGTCGGCATCATCCTGCTCAACCAGAGAAACCAGGTTTTTTGGGGCAAGCGCATACGCACTCACTCCTGGCAGTTTCCGCAGGGTGGCATCGATCGAGGCGAGAGTCCGGAGCAAGCGATGTTCCGGGAACTGCATGAAGAAGTAGGGCTCCAGCCGGAGCATGTGCGAATCGTTGCCCGTACCCGCGACTGGTTGCGCTACGAGGTGCCGGACCGGTTTATTCGCCGGGACGCACGAGGTCACTACAAGGGCCAGAAACAGATCTGGTATTTATTGCAGCTCACCGGTCATGACTGGGACCTGAATCTGCGTGCGACCGATCATCCGGAATTCGACGCCTGGCGCTGGCACGACTACTGGGTGCCGCTTGACGTGGTGGTCGAATTCAAGCGCGGCGTCTATGAAATGGCGCTCACCGAACTTTCACGCTACCTGCCTAGACAAGATTTTCGTAACCGTTTCCTGCGCAGCAATGTGCGCGCCCGAGAATTCGAGCGCCATCCTTCTGCTGCAGGCTATGAATCCAACTTCGAGCTTCCACCGGGTGCCAGCTTCGATCCTGACCCCAGTGCTCCTGCCAATGCCAACCTTGCGAACGATGTTCCCTATCCTCCCGATCCGCTTCACGCGCCGCGCTAAACGCGCTCTCACGTTTGCTTGCTTGTGCACGCTTGTCTCGGTCGCTGGTGTGGGTTGCGCAAGCGCTGGGCGCGATACGAGCAATCCTGACTGGGCTCAAGCCGGCTCGCCACCACTACCAACCCGCACCAGCATGGACGTCGAGTGGAAAGAGACTGAAGTTCCAGCGCCGCCCAAGTTCGATGCGAACAAGCTCCTGTCGATCGAAATGCCTTCGTATATGACTTCGAAGTTTGGCGTCGATCCGGCCACCATCGCGATCACCGGCGACGGCATCGTTCGCTATGTGGTCGTAGCTTCAAATTCAACTGGTGGCGGTATCAACGCCTTCTATGAAGGCGTGCGCTGTTCGAGCGAAGAGACGAAGAGCTATGCGCGCTATGGAAGCGATGGCTGGCGTGCCACCACCAACCCGGAGTGGAAGAGCTTTCGCGATTTGCGGTCCAGTTATGCGAAGGAATTGGCGAATCAGGGGTTGTGTAGAGGTCACGCGCCACGCGCCTCGGTCGCCGAGATCGTTCGCTATATCAAGCAGCCGATGCGCGAACCGGAAATCCCCGGCATGCAGTGATCAGCGTCCGCCGAACGCCCCGTTGGATTGGCCGGTCGTCGTAGCCGACGCCGAAGGCATAAGCACCATGTTGTCGCGGTGGACCATTTCCGGCTCGGCGACGTAGCCGAGCAAGCGCTCGAATTCGGCCGAAGGCTTGCGGCATAGCAGCCGCGCCTCGCTGCTCGAATAGTTGGCAAGACCACGCGCCAGCTCGACGCCGGCCTCGTCATGCACAGCGATCACATCGCCCCGCGAGAAGTCGCCCTCTACCGCAGTCATGCCGATCGGTAGCAAGCTCTTGCCTTCGCCTCGCACCTTGGCAGCGGCGCCGGCGTCGACCCGCACCGCGCCGCGCATCTGCAAGTGATCGGCCATCCAGCGCTTGCGGGCCTGATGCTTCGCAGTTTGTGCGATCAACAACGTGCCGATCGACTCTCCGCGAGTGAGGCGCAGCAGGGCGTCGGGTTCACGTCCCCATGCAATGACGGTAGAGGCACCCGACCCGGCCGCACGCTTGGCCGCCAGAATCTTCGTGATCATGCCGCCTCGGCCCAAGCTCGAACCGGCGCCGCCCGCCATGGCCTCAAGTGATGCATCGCCCGCAGCTGCTTCGTGGACGAATTGAGCTTCAGCATCCTTCCGCGGATCGGCCGTGAAAAGCCCGCGTTGATCGGTGAGGATGACCAATGCATCGGCTTCAACGAGGTTGGCGACCAGTGCACCCAGCGTGTCGTTGTCGCCGAACTTGATCTCGTCGTTGACGACCGTATCGTTTTCGTTGATGACCGGAACCACGCCGAGGCGCAGCAGCGTAACGAGTGTCGACCGGGCGTTGAGATAGCGTTCGCGATCGGCCAAATCAGCGTGCGTCAACAGCACTTGCGCGCTACCGATGCCATTCTCGCGCAGCTTGGTTTCGTAGATCTGCGCCAAGCCCATTTGGCCCACGGCCGCAGCCGCTTGCAGCTCGTTGATCTCGTGCGGCCGCACCCGCCAGCCCAGCCGCTTCATGCCCTCGGCGATGGCGCCGCTCGACACCATGACCACTTCGCGCCCTTCGCGCACCAGCGTCGCGAGTTGCCGGCACCATTCACCAATCGCGTGTTCGTCGAGGCCGCGCCCTTCGTTCGTTACAAGGCTCGAGCCCACTTTGACGACAATACGCCGCGCGTCGCGCAAGACGGTGGATGCCACCATCTTCAAGGCGCCGGTTCGGCGAAGCGCGGATCGACTTCGGCCGGGGGCTGTTCGGCGAGCTGCTGCGCTTTCACGTGACGGTAGACGGCCTGCACCAACAGTTCGCACCCTTCCCGCGTGAGCGCAGATATCTCGAATACCGGGCCTTTGAAGCGCAGCCGTTTGACGAGATCTTTGACGCGGGCGGCACGCTCTTCGTCGGGCACCATGTCGAGCTTGTTCAGCACCAGCCAGCGAGGCTTCTCGTACAGCGCTGCGTCGTATTTCTTCAGCTCACCGACGATCGCTCTCGCCTGAACTACCGGGTCGACACCTTCGTCGAAAGGAGCGATATCGATGACGTGCAGCAGCAATCGCGTGCGCTGGAGATGGCGCAAAAACAAATGGCCGAGTCCGGCGCCTTCTGCCGCACCTTCGATCAGACCAGGCAGATCAGCGACAACGAAGCTCTGCTCGGGGCCCACGCGCACCACGCCGAGGTTCGGGTGAAGCGTGGTGAACGGATAGTCTGCGATACGCGGCCGCGCGTTTGAAATGGCAGTAATCAGTGTCGACTTGCCCGCGTTAGGCATGCCAAGCAACCCGACGTCAGCCAACACCTTGAGCTCGAGCTTGAGGCTGCGTTTGTCGCCTGGCCATCCTGGCGTTTTTTGACGAGGAGCTCGATTGATTGCGCTCTTGAAGCGCATGTTGCCGAAACCCCCGTCGCCACCTTTGGCAATGGTGATGACTTCGCCCGGTGCCAGCAGTTCGAACAAGACTTCGCCGGTTTCTGCGTCGGTGATGATCGTGCCGACCGGCATCTTCAACGTGACGTCGTCACCTGCGGCGCCGAACATATCGGAACCCATTCCATGCTGACCGCGCTTGGCGTCATGCCGGCGCGAGAAACGAAAATCCACCAACGTATTGAGGTTGGAGTCGGCCACGGCGAAGACGTGGCCGCCTCGGCCACCGTCGCCGCCATTCGGACCACCAAATTCTTTGTACTTTTCATGCCGGAACGACACGCAGCCGTCGCCGCCATCGCCAGCAGCGATGTCGATAAAAGCTTCGTCGACGAACTTCATGGAATATCCAGTTTACAAATGAAGAAGCCCCGACAAGCGGGGCTCCTTGGAGCGGATCGAGCGATCGATCAGGCTTGGGTAGCCGCCGGCATCACGTTGACGGTGTGCTTATTCAGCGAACCCTTGATGGCGAACGAAACATGTCCGCTCACCAGAGCGAACAGCGTGTGGTCCTTGCCGATGCCGACATTCACGCCGGGGTGGAATCGGGTACCACGTTGGCGCACGATGATCGCGCCTGCGCTGATCATCTCGCCGCCAAACGCCTTGACGCCGAGCATCTTGGGCTTTGAATCGCGCCCGTTTCGCGTTGAGCCGCCGCCTTTTTTCTGTGCCATGGTGTCGGTTCCTTAGCCGGCGATCGCGCCGATTTGCAGTTCGGTGAACTGCTGGCGATGGCCTTGACGTTTCTGATAGTGCTTCCGACGGCGCATCTTGAAGATGTGCACTTTGTCGTGCTTGCCGTGCGACAGTACTGTGACTGTCACGGTTGCGCCGGACACCAGGGGCGTGCCAACTTTGATTTCACTGCCGTCTCCGACAGCCAAAACCTGGTCGATCACGATTTCCTGGCCTACGTCCGCAGCAATCTGTTCTACTTTAATTTTTTCGCCGGAAGCAACACGATACTGCTTGCCCCCGGTTTTTATGACCGCGTACATGAATGACCTCTTGAATAGGAAGCTCCACGGACGAATTCCGTAGAGCCCGAGAATATAGCACGGTTTGCGGTTGCTAACATGATTTGGTGCGTGGGCAAATGACTTGAGCGCGCTGCTCCCTATAATTGGCGCCCCACGGCTTCGGCCCGTTTCGACGCCCATTTAAAGCGCTCCGGCGCCCTTGCTTTGCCAGTTCCTGCCGCTGACGCATCAGCCTCTTCCACAGCCGCCGTCCTCGGCTTGATTGCCAATGACATGGAGGCAGTCGACCGCGTGATTGCTGCGCGACTGGACACGGGCGTTCCTCTGGTCAGTCACGTTTCGCAATACATCATCGCTGCCGGCGGAAAGCGCCTCCGCCCTGCGCTGCTGCTGCTGATGACCGGTGCGCTGGGCTACACCGGCGACCAGCGATATAACCTGGCTGCAGTGGTCGAGTTCATTCATACCGCAACGTTGCTGCACGACGACGTTGTCGACGAGTCGACCCTGCGACGCGGTCGCCCCACTGCCAACGAGTCTTTCGGCAACCCCGCCAGTGTTCTGGTCGGTGATTTTCTCTACTCGCGAGCATTTCAAATGATGCTGGATGCAAACAACATGCGCGTCATGCAAATCCTGGCAGAAGCGACGAACGTGATTGCTGAAGGCGAGGTGTTACAGCTGATGAACATGCACGACGCATCGCTCAACGAGGTCGATTATCTGAGGGTGATCCGCTCCAAGACGGCAAAGCTGTTCGAAGCCAGCACCCGGCTCGCCGCGGTTTTGGCTGGAGCTGGCGCAGACGTGGAAGAGTCATGCGCGACCTACGGTCAGGCACTCGGCACTGCATTTCAGGTGATCGACGATGTGCTCGACTATGCCGGAGACGCCAGCGAAACCGGTAAAAACCTGGGTGACGATCTACGCGAAGGCAAGACGACCTTGCCGTTGATTCTTGCGATGCAGCGAGCGCAGCCGGACGAGAGCGCCCTGGTAAGAGCAGCGATCGAAGCAGGCGATACAAGCCAACTGCCGCTTATTGTCGAGATCGTGCGCCAGACCGGCGCACTCGACGCCACGCGAGCCGCGGCTGCGACTGAAGCGCAACGCGCCATCGACGCTCTTCGGGACTTTCCAGCCAATTCGCACACGAACGGTTTGCTACAATTGGCAGCTCAGTTACTCGAGCGGCGCGCATAGGAATTCGCAAAGCGCGAGCCCTGAAACGCCGCCGTGTTGTAACAAATCGGGGTGTAGCTTAGCCTGGTAGAGCGCTACGTTCGGGACGTAGAGGCCGGAGGTTCGAATCCTCTCACCCCGACCAGCCTTTGTGTGGCTGTAATGCCAAAAGCTGTGCGATACGGCACGGCACGGCACGGCACGGCACGGCACGGCACGGCACGGCACGGCAATTGCGGTTTACAGTATTAAGGCGATCAGCGATGATCGTGAAGCACTTTTTCACGCTTTTTACACTCGCTGCATGGCCGCTGCCGAACCTCTCGTCAAAGAAAACCTGCCAGTTGCGCTGCCCGGTCTAGCGCGCGCGCTGATCTCCGCCGGCAAATTGCCTGCCAAGACAGCTGAAGATATCTATCAGAAGTCGCAGTCGAGTCGCACCAGCTTCATTGCCGAATTGACCGGCACCGGCGCGGTTTCGGCCGCCGACCTTGCCCATACGCTCTCCAGCGCGTTCGGCGCCCCGCTGCTAGACCTCGATGCAATCGACCCACAGCGTCTGCCCAAAGACCTGCTCGATACCAAGCTGTGTCAGGCGTACCGCATCGTCGTTCTCAGCAAGCGAAACAACCGACTGATCGTCGCTACCGCTGACCCGTCAGACCAGCAAGCCGCCGAGAAGATCAAGTTTGCGTCGCAAATGGGCGTCGACTGGGTCATCGCCGAGTACGACAAGCTTTCGCGCATGGTCGAGGCCAATGCGGTCAGCGCGGCAGAAACCATCGACAACATCGTTGGCGCCGAATTCGAGTTCGACGAAGTCACGGCGGACACATCGGGTGACGCCAACGAGCAGGCCGTTGCCGAAGTCGAAGACGCGCCCGTGGTGCGCTTCCTGCACAAGATGCTGCTGGACGCCTTCAGCATGCGCGCGTCGGACATTCACTTCGAACCCTACGAACACAACTACCGCGTTCGATTTCGCGTAGACGGTGAATTGCGCGAGATTGCGAGCCCGCCAACAGTCATCAAAGACAAGCTGGCATCACGCATCAAGGTGATATCGCGGCTCGACATTTCCGAAAAGCGCGTGCCGCAAGACGGTCGCATGAAGCTCAAGATCGGCGCCGACCGTGTCATCGATTTCCGGGTCAGCACGCTGCCGACCTTGTTCGGCGAAAAGATCGTGATTCGGATTCTCGATCCGAGCAGCGCCCGGCTGGGCATCGACGCACTGGGTTACGACGCCGACGAAAAGGCGCGCTTGCTTCAGGCCATCGGTCGTCCTTACGGCATGGTCCTCGTGACGGGACCGACCGGCTCGGGAAAGACGGTGTCGCTCTATACCTGCCTGAATTTGCTGAACAAACCGGGCGTCAATATCGCGACGGCGGAAGACCCGTCTGAAATCAATTTGCCGGGCGTCAATCAGGTCAACGTCAACGAGAAGGCCGGACTGACTTTTGCGACCGCTCTCCGCGCTTTTCTGCGGCAGGATCCCGACATCATCATGGTGGGCGAAATTCGGGATCTGGAGACAGCCGACATTTCCATCAAGGCGGCCCAAACCGGTCACCTGGTGCTGTCGACCCTTCACACCAACGACGCACCGACCACGTTGACCCGGATGCGCAACATGGGCATCGCGCCTTTCAATATCGCATCGAGCGTCATCCTGATCACCGCGCAGCGGCTGGCCCGACGCCTTTGTATCGTGTGCCGTACACCGGCCGAAATACCGCGTGAAGCCTTGCTTGACGCAGGCTTTAGCGCGACCGACGCCGACAGCGGTTGGACTCCATACCGCCCGGTGGGCTGTTCGGCCTGCAATGGCGGCTACAAAGGCCGCGTTGGCATTTACCAGGTGATGCCGATCACCGAAGAGATCCAGAAGATCATCCTGCGCGACGGCAGTGCGCTGGACATCGCTCGGCAATCCGAGGCGGAGGGCGTTCGCTCATTGCGTCAATCCGGCCTTCGGAAAGTCATGCAGGGGCTGACATCACTGGAAGAAGTGGTCGCGTGCACCAACCAATAAATACTGCGAACCGGAGATCACATGGCCACCGCCGCATCGACACGCACTCTTAAAGAATTCGTCTTCGAATGGGAAGGCAAGGACCGCAATGGCAAGGCCGTCCGCGGCGAGGTGCGCGCGGCGGGCGAGAACCAGGTCCAGGCCGCTTTGCGGCGGCAGGGCGTGCTCGCATCGAAGATCAAGAAGCGCCGGATGCGCTCCGGCAAGTCGATCAAGCCTAAAGACATCGCCATCTTCACGCGCCAACTCGCGACCATGATGAAAGCAGGCGTACCGCTTTTGCAGTCGTTCGACATCGTGGGCCGAGGCAACGCAAACCCCAGCGTTTCCAAACTGCTCAACGACGTGCGCAGCGACGTGGAAACAGGCACTTCGCTCTCCTCGGCGTTCCGCAAGTTTCCGAAGTATTTCGACAACCTCTACTGCAATCTGGTCGAGGCAGGTGAAGCGGCCGGCATTTTGGAGGAGTTGCTCGACCGCCTGGCCACTTACATGGAAAAGACCGAAGCGATCAAGTCGAAGATCAAATCGGCATTGATGTATCCCGCTTCGGTCGTTGTCGTGGCTTTCGTGGTGGTTGCGATCATCATGATCTTCGTGATTCCCGCATTCAAGTCGGTGTTCAGTTCGTTTGGTGCCGATTTGCCCGCGCCCACGCTGATCGTCATGGGCATCAGCGAATTCTTCGTGGCTTACTGGTGGTTGATATTTGGGGTCATCGGTGGCGGCCTGTACTTTTTCATGCAGGCGTGGAAGCGCAACGAACGCGTTCAAAAGGTGATGGACCGGGTGCTGCTGAAGTTGCCTATCTTCGGTGCGCTTATCGACAAATCCTGCGTGGCACGATGGACTCGCACGTTGTCGACGATGTTCGCAGCCGGCGTGCCTTTGGTCGAAGCGCTCGATTCCGTGGGGGGCGCTTCGGGCAACTCGGTGTACGCCGATGCCACCGTCAAGATTCAGCAAGAGGTTTCTACCGGCACCAGCCTGACGAGTGCGATGACCAACGCGAACCTGTTCCCATCGATGGTTTTGCAGATGACGGCCATCGGCGAAGAGTCGGGCTCCATCGATCACATGCTCGGCAAGGCCGCTGACTTCTATGAGTCCGAAGTCGACGACATGGTCGCTGGCCTTTCGAGTCTGATGGAACCCATCATCATCGTGTTCCTGGGCGTTCTCATCGGCGGTATCGTGGTCTCCATGTACCTGCCCATCTTCAAGCTCGGCCAAGTCGTCTGATGTTGGTGTCGCAGGGGATCGATGCCGGGTTCGCTGGCGTGCTCGGACTTGTCATAGGCAGCTTTCTCAATGTCGTGATCTACCGGCTTCCGGTGATGATGTTGCGTGGCTGGCTCGACGAGTCCGTCGGCGGCCTGCTGCGCCCACCAGTTGGACCTTCCCTCTGGACTCAAGTTTTCGGCGCCAAGGTGCCGGTACCAGCCCGACTCGAGTCCAGTGCGGCCGAAGCTCGCGCAGCGCTCGACGCACTCCCCACGTTCGATCTGGCAAAGCCCGCATCGCGCTGCGGCGCTTGTGGTCACGCGATTCGCTGGTACGAAAACATCCCGGTGATCAGCTATCTGGCGCTCCGCGGGCGATGCTCGCAGTGCAAGACCTCGATCAGCGTTCGCTACCCGATCGTCGAAGTCGTGACCGGTGTGCTCTTTGCGTTGTGCGCCTACCGCTTCGGCATCACTTTCACTGGCGCGCTGTGGGCCACCTTCGCTGCTTTGCTGGTATGTCAATTTCTGATCGATCTAGACACCCAATTGCTGCCGGATTCGCTCAACTATGTGCTGTTGTGGCTTGGTCTGTTGGGAGCGGCGCTGGGCTTGACTGGAACCTCGTTGCCCGCCGCCGTCTGGGGTGCCGCACTGGGCTACCTGAGCCTTTGGCTGGTCTACCACGCCTATCGCCTTGCAACTGGCAAGGAAGGCATGGGCTATGGCGACTTCAAGCTGCTGGCCGCGCTGGGTGCCTGGCTAGGCTCCGACTACCTCATCGCGATCATCCTGATGTCGTCAGTTGTTGGCGCCATTCTGGGAGCGATCCTGCTTTGGGCAGGCCGGATCGCGCACAAGGACATCCCAATCTCGTTCGGCCCGTTCCTTGCCGGGGCGGGGTTGCTATGCCTCGTGATCGGTCCGGTCGAAGTTCGTCAGCACTTCCCCTTCGTGTTTCCGTTCAAATCGACCTGAGACGCAACGGAACCGACTGATGCAACGCCTCGGTCTCACCGGCGGAATCGGCAGCGGCAAGAGCACCGTGGCGGCCATGCTCGTCGCATGCGGCGCCGCGTTGGTAGACACCGATGCTATTTCGCGCGCCCTGACGCAGCCTTCCGGAGCGGCCATAGGGCCCATCAGAGAGGCATTTGGCGACGCCGTCATTGCAATGGACGGCTCACTCGACCGCGCGCAAATGCGATCGATCGTCTTCGAAAATCCAGCTCAAAAAACCAGGCTCGAAGCCATTCTTCACCCGATGATCGGCGCCGAATGCGATCGGCAGGCGGCGATAGCCCAACGCCCGTTGGTCGTGTTCGACGTACCTCTCCTGGTCGAATCGCGTCGCTGGCGTCAGAAGGTCGATCGCATACTGGTGGTCGACGCCACCGCTGAAGTCCAGGTGGCCCGCGTCATGGCCCGCTCGAACTGGACTGAAGAAATGACGTTGTCCGTACTCGCCTTGCAAGCCAGCAGAAGCTCGCGACTGAAAGCCGCGGACGCAGTCATCTTCAACGTCAGGAAGTCATTCGCACAGTTGTCCGACGAGGTGAAGGTACTGATGGGTCACTGGGCCGAGCCGCCTACGCGATAATTCTCGGCCACGCTCGGCGCCGAGCCACCACGAACTTATAAGACCCGCAAAGAGTCTTAAGACGTCAGTCCGATCTCTCGATGCTTTTCAATTCGTACGCGTTCATCTTTTTCTTCTTTCCGTTGGTGCTGATCGGGTTTTTTCTGGTCGGTCACCGGAACGCGCGGGCAGCCGCCGGCTTTCTCGCCCTGGCGTCGCTCTTCTTCTACGGCTGGTGGAGCGTCAAGGCGCTGCCGCTGCTGCTCGCCTCGATCTGCTTCAACTACTGGATCGCGCAGCGCCTGACGCCCGAGCCCGGCCGCGTCGACGCCATCCGCAAACGCAACTTGATCGTGGCGCTCACGATCAACCTGGGTGTGCTCGCCGTCTTCAAGTACGCGAACTTCTTCATGGAGAACGTCAATGCAGGTCTGACGGCGGGCGGTGCAACCCCGCTGCCGCTGCTGCACCTCGCGTTGCCCATCGGCATCTCGTTCTATACGTTCACGCAGATCGCTTTTTTGGTCGACTGCTGGCAGGGAAAGGTGAAGGAGCGGCGGTTCATTCCGTACGTCTTGTTCGTCACGTACTTTCCGCACCTGGTGGCCGGGCCGGTGCTGCATCACGCCCAAATGATGCCGCAGTTCGCCAACCCCTCGACCTACCGCGCGGACAGCAACAAGCTAGCGCTCGGCATTGCCATCTTCACCTTCGGACTCGCCAAGAAGTTGCTGATTGCGGACCGTCTCGGCCAGTACGCCGACATGGTGTTCAACGGCGTGCACACCGGCGTTCTGCCCTCGCTGTACACGTCTTGGCTGGGCGTGCTCGCCTACACACTGCAGATTTATTTCGACTTTTCCGGCTACTCCGACATGGCTGTCGGGCTGTCGCTTTGCTTGGGCGTACAACTCCCGCTGAATTTCCGCTCGCCCTACAAATCGACCAACATCATCGAGTTCTGGCGGCGTTGGCATATCTCGTTGTCGACCTTTCTGCGGGACTACCTCTACATCCCGCTGGGCGGCAACCGCAAGGGCCCCGGTCGCCGCTACTTCAACCTCTTCATGACGATGCTGCTGGGCGGCCTCTGGCATGGCGCAGCATGGACATTCGTGATCTGGGGTGCGCTGCACGGCGCCTTCCTTGTCATCAACCACCTCTGGACTAGCAAAGTACGTCATGACAAACCGTCCAGCGGTTGGCTTGCAATCGTGCTGGGCTGGTTCCTGACCTTCGTTTGCGTCATGGTGGCTTGGGTCGTTTTCCGCGCCGAAAGCATGAATGCCGCGATCCAGATCTACAAGGGAATGCTGGGTATACACGGCGCACCGGTCAGCGCCTTTGCCGAGTTCGTCGTGCCCTTCCGCAAGCCTGAGTTCTTCCAGACGCTGTTGGTCGGCATGGTGATTTGCCTGGCATTGCCACCGACTATCTCGCTCGATCGCTGGATTCCAGTTCCTGGCGCTGTCGCCCATCGCGCGGTGCTCGCGCGGATCGCGCCGGCACTGACCGCGCTGGGCACCGTCATTCTTCTGGGCCTCTGCGTGTCGCGGCTGGGCACATACAGCCCTTTCCTGTATTTCCAGTTCTAGTCATGAAGCCGGGTGTTCTGTGGCTTCGCATTTACGGCGTCGGCTTTGTCGTCTGCTTTGCGTTGCTCTGGATCACGCTGCTCACCCCGATTGCCTACGGAGACTTGACACGCGTCGGGCGCATTTCCGAAACCGAGTTTGCGGCGCGTCGACCGGGTCCCAAGTTCGATAGTGCGTATTTGGTCGACTCCCCCGTTTCCGCCGCCGACGTGCTCGTCATCGGCGACAGTTTTTCGATTCGCTTTGCCTGGCAAGCAGCACTGGTCGAAGGTGGTTACCGCGTCGTCACGACGCACTGGGACAAGACTGGTCCGCTGTGCGCCAACTTTCCCGAGTGGCTGCGTCGCTCAGGGTTCAAGGGGCGCTACGTCATCATTGAAAGCATCGAACGCCTTCTTCCTGAACGTCTCGACGAAGCTGCGGCGTGCACAACGATGTCACTGCCGTTCCAGGCCATTCCACGCGCGACCCAACTGGCTGCGGACACCGCCATGACGCTGCCGCAGCGCCTGAACTGGGACGCCGAGTGGGCAAGCGGCTGGCTGACCTACATTCATACGCGGGCCATCAAGACGAGTCAGACCGATCTCGTATTCGACCACCCGAGATGGGGCGACTTGATCGTGTCGCGTCCTTTGCCAAACGGTTGCAAGGAATTCAGCAATCGCCTGTGTAATAAGGGAATCTTTCTGGTTGATGACGATCGCAATCTGGTGCTAAGTCCAAGCTCTGCCGCCTTGATGGCTCGATTCGACGGGCTCGCCGGAATGCCCAAGATTATCTGGATGGTGATCCCGAACAAGACCACGGTGTACCTAAATCAAGACCACGCGTCTTCTTTTGTGCAGGCGCTTGGTGCGCTGCACCTGGGTCCCGATCTTTTTGCGCTTGCCGCCAACAGCCGGCACCATGTAATGGACCTCTACTCACCGAATGACACGCATCTTTCTCCTGCCGGCTATCAGTTGGTCGGCGCCCGTATGTTGCGAGCCGTAAAGGACTCTGAAAAATGATGCCGGCGCGTTTGTGGCTTCGCTACTTTGCCGCGGGCTTCGTGGTCATCGTCTCGATGTTGCTGGTGACGCTTTTCACTCCGGCGCCTTATGGCGACCTCACGCGAATCGGCCGTCTTTCGGATGCAGAGTTCGGGTGGCAAGCCGCACCTCCGATCGTAACGAAGGCATACATCAAAGGCGTGCCTTTGGACCAAGCTGACGTGCTGGTGGTGGGTGACAGTTTTTCGATGACGCTGCGTTGGCAATCACGGCTCGTCAAAGAGGGATACAAAGTAGCGACGATCTACTGGGGCCAGACCGGCCCGTTGTGCAAAGACTTCACACCTTGGATACGGCGCGCCGGATTCAAGGGCAAGCTCGTCGTGGTCGAGAGTGTCGAGCGCCTGCTGGGTGACCGGCTCAAGGGGGGCTCCACCTGTACGACCATGTCGAAGGAGCCCGTCGTCAAGACCGTTCCGTTTCTCGAACCACTCGAAGCCGTGCCCGGCTTTGAGCTGAACTGGAGCGCCAAGTTGACGACCGGACTCATCACGTACACCAACATGAGAAAAGTCCGCAAGCTCTCGGGCGATGCGCTCTTTGGAGACGAGACCTGGGTGCGCCCGGTTCCGGACGGTTGCAGCTACTTCAGTCACAAGCTGTGCGAGAAGGCTCTCTTCTTTTTCGAGGACACAGACAATCCACCGCTCAAACCGGAGGCGGTCGAGCAAATGAAAGCTTTTGACAAAGCTCAGTCTGACCTCAAGTTCGTCTGGATGGTCATTCCCGACAAGACGACGGTGTACGTCGACACGCAACATGCAGCCCCCTTCGTCGCGGCCTTCAAGACTGCAGACCTGGGTCCTGACCTTTTCAGTTTTGCCGCCGATGAGCGCGCCAGAGTCCGCGATTTCTATTTCCCAAATGACACGCACCTCTCGATGCATGGCCAATTGGTCGTGGGCGACCGCATGTTGCAAGCTGTCCGCCAAGTCTTGGCGCCGCCCGCGCCGCGGCCGCCGTGAGACTATGATTCCCGACCAGAACGGAACAGCGTGATCCTCTACGAGTACCCCTTCAACGAGCGCATCCGGACCTACCTTCGGCTCGAGCATCTCTTTCGCCGCCTTGGCGAGTTGGTGCCCTCCGACTCCGCGCTGTTGCACCACTACGCACTCGTCACGATCTTCGAGATCATGGACGTGGCAGCGCGCGCCGACTTGAAGGCCGATGTGCTGCGCGATCTCGACAAGCACAAGAACGTTTTCAACAGTTATCGCGGTAATCCGCAGATCTCGGTGGCCGCGCTCGACCAGGTCGTTGCGCAGTTGGAACGCAACTTCGCCACGCTCAATACCGTGCCTGGAAAGGCCGGACAGTCGCTCACGGACAACGAATGGCTGATGAGTATTCGCAGCCGCGTCGGCATTCCCGGCGGAACGTGCCAGTTCGATTTGCCCGCGTACTTTGCGTGGCAAAACGGTACGGCCAAGATGCGTCGAACCGACATCGAGCGCTGGCTGACGACCCTCGCACCATTGGCCGAATCGATTTACCTCTTGCTCAAGCTGCTGCGTGATGCCGATGTTCCTTACAAGGTGATCGCAGCCCACGGCCAGTTTCAGCAAACGTTGCCGCAAGGACGCAGCTTTCAGTTGCTGCGCCTTCGCATCGATCCGAAGCTCGGCTTTATTCCTGAGATCAGCGGCAACCGCTTGATGGTCTCGGTGAGATTGATGCGCCACGAGGACGACGACCGGCTGCACCAGAGCACCGATGACGCGCCGCTCGAGCTGACCCTCTGCGCTTGAGACAGGACGGGAGGAGAGAAAACGTGGCGACGAGCAAAGTGAACAAGGCGGGCGACCGGATCGTTCGCTGTCCCGCATGCGGCGGCGATAGCGTCTATGGGCCAGCCAATCCGAATAGGCCGTTCTGCAGCGCGCGCTGCAAGGGCATCGACCTGGGCGCCTGGGCCAGTGAAGAGTTCAGGATGCCGACCGACGCACCGCCCGATGATGATCCGTTCGGCGACCCGCGGCTTCAGTAGACCGGCAGGATCAAGGGCCGGGTACACCGCGCTCGGCAGCCAGCCAACCCAGCACTGGGATTGCGCCAGGTAACACTGGCGCGACGTCCAACGGCAGCTGCTGCCACCGCATCGCCTGACCTTCGCGCATCTCTAGCTCACCGGTCCAAGCGGTGACCTTGCACCAGTGCAGCCGTACCAGCGCATGCGGGTAGTCGTGCTCGGTCACCTTCCACACCGAGGCGCTGTCGATCGTGATGCCGAGCTCCTCGTGCAGCTCGCGCCGCAATGCTTCCTCTATGCTTTCACCCGCCTCTACCTTGCCGCCCGGAAACTCCCAGTAACCGGCGTAAGGTTTGCCATCCGGGCGCGTCGACAGGAGCAAGGCATCGTCGCTTTTCCGGATCAGGATGCCGACGGCGACTTCGGTGTGCAGACGCGTCTCGGTGATCACGTCGCTCGCGTTGCGCAGGTCGCTCACACCGCCCTCCGCCCCGCATAGTCGCGCGCGAACTGGTAAGCCACCCTGCCACTTCGGGAGCCACGCTCCAAGGCCCACACCAGCGCTTCAGGCTTGGCCGCGTCGATGGCTGCGGCGTCGACATCAAAAGAAGACAACCACTGCGCCACGATCGTCAGATACTCGTTTTGGCTGAACGGATAGAAACTGACCCACAGGCCGAAGCGCTCCGACAACGATATCTTTTCCTCGATCACCTCGCCAGGGTGTACTTCGCCTTCCTCTGTGTGGGTATAGCTGAGGTTGTCTTTCATGTACTCCGGCAGCAAATGACGCCGGTTGCTGGTCGCGTAGATCAACACATTCGGCGTCGGCGCGGAGATGGATCCGTCGAGGATCGACTTCAGCGCCTTGTAGCCGGGCTCGCCTTCGTCGAAGCTCAAGTCATCGCTGAAGACGATGAATTTCTCCGGCCGACCCGACACGACATCGACGATGTCGGGCAAGTCCACCAGCTCCGCCTTGTCCACCTCGATCAAGCGCAGGCCTTGCGGTGCATAAGCCTGCAAACATGCGCGGATGAGCGACGATTTACCGGTGCCGCGAGCGCCCGTTAGCAGCACGTTATTGGCAGGCTTTCCCTCGACGAACTGCCGCGTATTGCGCTCGATCTTTTCTTTCTGAACTTCGATTTCTTTCAGCGCATCGAGCGGCATGGTGCCGACGTGGCGAACCGGCTCCAGCGAACCATGGCCCGAGCTGCGACGGCGGTAGCGCCACGCGATCGACGCGTTCCAATCGGTCGGTGCAACCAGCGGCTGCGGAAGAATCGATTCGATGCGCGCGATGAGTTGCTCAGCGCGCACGAGCAGGTGTTCGAAGTTCTCGTTCATCGCGTGCGCATGGTCAGGAGCGGTAGTCGGCGTTGATCGACACGTAGTCGTGGCTCAGGTCGCAAGTCCACACGGTGTCGCTGGCATCGCCTCGACCCAAGCCGATGCGTACCGTGATCTCGCTTTGCTTCATCACGCGCTGGCCATCTTCTTCGCGATAGTCCGGGGCGCGCCCACCGTGCACGGCCACATGCACGTCGTCGAGATAGAGATCGATGCCGGTCTGGTCGAGATCGTCGATGCCCGCATAGCCCACAGCGGCCAGGATGCGGCCGAGATTGGGGTCGCTGGCAAAGAAGGCGGTCTTGACGAGCGGCGAGTGTGCGACGGCGTACGCGACCTGGCGGCACTCCGCCGAGTTCTTGCCGCCTTCGACACGGATCGTGATGAACTTGGTCGCGCCCTCGCCGTCACGAACGATCGCCTGTGCGAGCTGGCGCGCCACGTTCTGCATCCCCGCCACCAAAACCTGACCGTCGGCCGAATCGAGCGATGTGATGCTCTGGTTGCCAGCCTTCTGCGTCGCGATGACAACGAACGAGTCGTTGGTCGAGGTATCACCGTCGATGGTGACGCGATTGAAGGACGCATCGGCCAATTGCAGCGCCAGCGGCTGAATCAACGACGCGTCGATCTTTGCGTCGGTCGCCATGAAGCCGAGCATGGTCGCCATGTTGGGCCGGATCATTCCGGCGCCCTTGCTGATGCCGGTGATCGTCACCGTGGCGCCGCCAATCAGCACCCGTTCGCTGAAGGCCTTGGGCACGGTGTCAGTGGTCATGATGCCTTCGGCCGCACGCGCCCAATGCCCAGGGGCTGCATCGGCCAGGGCCGCCTGCAAGCCGGCTTCGATGCGATCGACGGGCAACGGCTCCATGATCACGCCCGTCGAAAACGGCAGGATCTGCTCTGGTGAAATGTTCAGATGCCGCGCCAACGCAACACACACCGTACGCGTGCGCGCCAGACCATCTTCCCCAGTGCCGGCATTGGCGTTGCCCGTGTTGATGACCATGGCACGAATGCCATGGTCCGCCTTCAGATGATCGCGGCACACCTGCACCGGCGCCGCGCAAAAGCGGTTCTGGGTGAAAACACCGCCGACCGCCGCACCTTCGTCGATCAACACGACCGTCAGGTCTTTGCGATTGGCTTTGCGTACGCCCGCTTCGGTGACACCGATGCGAACGCCAGGCACCGCGAACAAGGCGGCAGGATCAGGGGCAGACAGATTGACGGGCATGGCGTTAGATGGTTTTGGTTCCTTGCCAATCAGCTCAACTTGCCGTGGCAGTGTTTGAATTTCTTTCCGCTGCCGCACGGGCATGGATCGTTGCGCCCGACGCGCGCCAACGCAGCGGCTTCAGCGCCCAGCGTGCCGAGCCCAGCCGCGGCGATGCGACGCTGACTCTCTTCCTCAACGCGCACTTCTACTTCGCCCGATTCCGTTGGCGCCGAGTAGGTTATGTTGGCGAGGTTCTCACCGCGGCTCTCGAGCGCTTCGGCGGCTTCTTCGAGCTGTTCACCGGACTGCACCCGCACCGTCATCAGCTGACGCGTCACTTCGTTCTTGACCGAGTCGAGCAGCTGGCCGAAGAGCTCGAAAGCCTCGCGCTTGTATTCCTGCTTGGGCTGCTTTTGCGCATAGCCGCGCAGATGGATGCCCTGGCGCAGATAGTCCAGCGATGCCAGATGTTCGCGCCAATGCGTGTCGATGCTTTGCAGCAAGACCATGCGTTCGAACTGCGTGAAGTTCTCTTGCCCGATCAACGCCACCTTGGCGTCGAAGGCGGCATTGGCTGCTGCAACGACCTTTTCGACGACCTCTTCGTCGGAGATGGATGCGGCCGATTCGACTTCTTTTTGCAACGGAATGTCGAGGCCCCACTCGGTGTTCAGCGACTTCTCGAGCGCAGCCAGCTGCCATTGCTCTTCAACCGATTCCGGCGGGACGAACTGTCGCGCGAGATCGGTAAAACAGCCTTCGCGCAGCGCCTCGATCTGCGCCGTCAGGTCGGATGCATCAAGAATGTCGTTGCGCTGCTGATAGATCACCTTGCGCTGATCGTTCGAAACATCGTCGTACTCGAGCAACTGCTTGCGCACATCGAAATTGCGCGCCTCGACCTTGCGCTGCGCGCTCTCGATGCTGCGCGTGACGATGCCGGCTTCGATGGCCTCTCCGTCCGGCATCTTGAGACGGTCCATGATCGCCTTCACCCGATCGCCTGCAAAAATACGCATCAACGGATCGTCCAAGCTCAGGTAGAAGCGCGACGAGCCCGTATCGCCTTGCCGGCCTGAGCGGCCACGCAGTTGATTGTCGATACGACGTGATTCATGCCGTTCGGTCGCGATGATGCGCAAACCGCCAAGCGACTTCACGAACTCGTGGTCCTTGTCCCATTCGACGCGCAGCGTTGCGATTTCGGCCTGCTTGCCCGCATCGTCCAGGCCCTCGTCGGCCTCGACCAGCTCGATCATTTTCTCGACGTTGCCGCCAAGAACGATGTCGGTGCCGCGACCGGCCATGTTGGTCGCGATGGTGATCATCTTCGTGCGGCCGGCTTGCGCCACGATGTCGGCCTCACGCGCATGCTGCTTCGCGTTGAGCACCTGGTGCGGGAGGCCCGCCTTGTTCAGCAGCTCGTCGATGATTTCGGAGTTCTCGATCGACGAGGTGCCGACCAGCACCGGCTGACCGCGGTCGTAGCACTCGCGAATATCCTCGATCGCAGCTTCGTACTTTTCGCGCGTGGTCTTGTAGACGCGGTCGAGCTGGTCTTCGCGCTTGCTGTGTCGATTCGGCGGAATGATCGTGGTTTCGAGCCCGTAGATTTCCTGGAACTCGTAGGCCTCGGTGTCTGCCGTACCCGTCATGCCAGCCAGCTTGCCGTAGAGACGGAAATAGTTCTGAAACGTGATCGACGCCAGCGTCTGGTTCTCGGCCTGGATCTGCACGCCTTCCTTGGCTTCGACGGCCTGATGCAAACCATCGCTCCAGCGGCGGCCCGTCATCAGGCGGCCAGTGAATTCGTCGACGATCACAACCTCGCCCTCTTGCACCACGTAATGCTGATCGCGGTGATAGAGGTGCCGCGCACGCAGCGCGGCGTTCAGGTGGTGCATCAGCGTGATATTGGTCGGGTCGTAGAGCGATGCGCCATCGGGCAAGAGCTTGAACTCGCTGAGGATGCGCTCGGCGTTCTCGTGACCGTCTTCGGTCAGAAAGACCTGATGCGTTTTTTCGTCGACGGTGAAGTCGCCGGGCTTGGTGACGCCCTCGCCGGTGCGGGGATCGGCTTCACCTTCCTGCTTGGTGAGCAGCGGTACGACCTTGTTGATCGCGAGGTAGGTGTCTGTGTGGTCTTCGGCCTGGCCGCTGATGATCAGCGGCGTGCGAGCCTCGTCGATCAGGATGGAATCGACTTCGTCGACGATGGCGTAGTTAAGGCCGCGCTGAACCCGATCGCCGGGCTCGTAGACCATGTTGTCGCGCAGATAGTCGAAGCCGTACTCGTTGTTCGTGCCGTACGTGATGTCGCTGCCATACGCCTGCTGCTTTTCTTCGCGCGGCATGTTCGGCAGGTTGATGCCGACCGATAGACCGAGAAAGTTGTAGAGCCGGCCCATCCATTTCGCGTCGCGGCTGGCCAGGTAGTCGTTCACTGTGACGACATGCACTCCCTTGCCCGACAGCGCGTTCAGGTACACCGGCAACGTGGCGGTCAACGTCTTGCCCTCGCCGGTACGCATCTCAGAAATCTTGCCGTTGTGCAGGGCCATGCCGCCGAGCAACTGCACATCGAAGTGGCGCATCTTCATGACACGCTTGGAACCTTCTCGCACAGTCGCAAAGGCTTCGGGCAGCAGGTCGTCGAGGGTTTCGCCCTTGGCGGCGCGGGCCTTGAACTCCTCGGTCTTGGCGCGCAGGGCGTCGTCGCTCAGCTTTTCGAACTCGGATTCGAGCGCATTGATGCGTTCGACCGTCTTCCGATATTGCTTCAGGAGACGGTCGTTGCGACTGCCGAAAATCTGGGTCAGGAAATTGGTTGCCATGAGTGGAGGATCGACGGACACCCTGCACGCGGGGCGCTGCGATCCAGATCCCTAAGATATGGTGAAAGCAATTGGGCGCACTTTCATGAAAAGCAAGCGGCCCTGATGCCAGGCGAATGCGCCGACAAACCCCGCATTTTAGCCAGCTTGTTTCAGTCCGTTATTTCCCTATGACCCGCCGCACAACCACCTTCACATTGCTCCAGGCTGCCGACGGCTCCCCCACCCTCGCGGGCTTGCTGGCACGCGCCCGCGACGCCTCGGAACGTCTAAAAGCGGTGGAAGAGCTGATACCGAAGGAGATGCGTGCCGCGGTTCAGCCCGGCCCGGCCGACGGCGATGTGTGGTGCGTGCTGGTCAATGGCAGCGCCGCGGCGGCCAAGCTGCGCCAGCTGGCACCCATGATCGTCGCGCGACTGAAGGACCGGGGCTGGGAGGTGGCGACGTTGCGAATCAAGGTGCAGCAGACTCGACGCTGACTGCGATCGCCGCTCTGGCCGACTCACGGCTTTTTGCTTTCTCAGAGCGCGCGCAAGCTGCTCGAGTGGCTCAGGGCTTGTCGCCGCGCTTGCTCGCTCCGTCGTCCATGAAGCCCGGGTTGCGGCCCGCCGTTGCTTGCTTCGGCACCATGACGCCGCCGGGCGCCCGAACCAGTTTTTCCGGCTTGGGTGCATCGACAGCGGCCCGCGCCTTTTTGACCGGGTGAGCGCCATGTCGCTTCACAGGCGCTGCATCGGCGGTGTTCACCATGACGGCAGCGGTGGCAACGAAGAACGCAAAAACGATTTTTGAGATCGAGCAAGACATCAGAAAACCTCGCAGTTGAAGGTCACAAATCAAGCACCAGAAGCCGCGACTTCGAGCGCGAACAACACGGCGTGAACTGGTCGTTGGCCGCCTGCTCTTCCGGCGTCAGGTACATGTCCCTATGGTCGGGCTCACCTTCGAGCACGCGCGTCAGACAAGTACCACAGACGCCCTGCTCGCACGAAGTCAACACCTCGATGCCGGCGGCGGCCAGGGCTTGCACCACGGTCTGCTCTTTGGAGACGAAGACAACCTTGCCCGAACTCGCAAGCTTCACCTCGAAGCTGGCGTCGTCCTTTGATTTGACGACTTCCGCGCCAAAAAATTCACAGTGAAGTTGCTCCGCCGGCCAGCCCGCGGCGCGGGCGGCATTCAGCAACCAGTCCATGAAGCCCTTGGGCCCGCAGACATACAAATGCACCCCTGGGTTCATCTTGGACAACAGCCGGGCGAGGTCCAGCTTCTGCGCTGAATCGCCGTCGTCGAAATGGAATTGCACCTTCGCTGCAAACGCAGAAGCTGCGATGCGTTGACGGAACGCAGTGCGCTCGGGCGAGCGAGTGCAGTAGTGCATTTCCAGCGACGCTCCCGTCACCGCGAGGCGCTCCGCCATACACAAAATCGGCGTGACCCCGATGCCTCCAGCGACAAGCACGCTGTGCTTCGCTTCGTGCGCCAGCGGAAAGTGATTTTTCGGCGCGCCGATGTGCAAGATGTCGCCTTCGTTGACCGCATCGTGAAGGCTTTGCGAGCCGCCACGCGAGCCTGGGTCACGCAGCACGCCGATCAGGTAGCGATGCGCTTCTTTCGGGTCGTTGCACAGCGAATACTGGCGAGTCAACCCGTTAGGCAAGTGCACGTCGATGTGGGAACCTGCCGAAAACGCCGGCAAGAGACGCTCGTCGATGCTGACCAGTTCGAAGGTTGCAATGTCGATGGCCTCGTCGACCTTGCGAGCGACGCGAACCTGATGGTCACTTGGCGTCACGAAGCGCTCTCCGCCGCGAGGATACGGTCGAGCACGCGGCGCGACTGAACTCCTCCCGAGTCGATATTCAGCTTGAGCAACGCGCGGTGAGGGTGCGCCGACAGGTTCCTTTGCTGGCGCTCGAGCATCTCGAGGTCTTCACCGAAAATTTTGGCCTGGCCTTCGCGGATGCTGGCTGTCAACGCCTTGTCGTTTGGATTGAAGTTACGCGCCATGCCCCAGAAATACCAGATCGACGTCTCGGTTTCCGGCGTGATGAAGTCGACCACGATGCTCGACGCCTTGAACTTGGCGTCGGCGTTGTAGCCGCCGTTGCCTGCGTGGGCGACGCCCACCTCGATGAGCACGTGACTCGGAGGGGTGAAGCGGCAGATTTGCCACCGATCCACCGGCACGTCGTCGGCCAGATGGTTGCCGCGCAACGCCATGCGCCAAAATGGCGGCGCCATGATGTTTTCCATGTGGCGGGCGGTGATCACTTCGTCGCCCTCGGTGGTCGTTTTGGTCGGCGTCTCGTCGATTTCCGGCTGCCCTATGCTGGTCGCATGAACGTAGGTTTCGTGCGTCAGATCCATCAGGTTGTCGATCATGAGGCGGTAGTCGCATTCGATGTGATAGAGCCCGCCGCCATACGCCCATTCGGGGCTTTCGGCCCACTCGAGCCGGTGGAGCTTGGCCTCGTCGGCTTGCGCTGGATCGCCGGGCCAGACCCAGACAAAGCCGTAGCGCTCGATCACCGGATAAGCACGTATCGCTGGAAAGCCGCGCACGCGTTGGCCCGGCATGGCGATGGTCTTGCCGTCGCATCCCATTTCCAGCCCGTGATAACCGCAGACCAGTTTGCCTTCGACCACTGAGCCCAGTGAGAGCGGCGCACCGCGATGTGGGCAAAAGTCTTCGAGCGCTGCGACCACGTTGTCCGGGCCGCGATAAAAAACGATCGCCTCACTGCAGATCTTTCGACCCAATGGTTTGTCGTCGATTTCCTCGGGCATGCAGGCAACATACCAAGCATTCTTCGGGAACATGCGTGTCTCTCTTTGGTGGGGTGGCACTCGCCACTTCTGGCGACGGACTCGTTTAATTGAGCGTGCTCAAATATAACTTTGCTCAATTTTCTCGTCAACGACTAGATAATGCGTAGATGCCCAACTTCGAGACTGAGCCGACACAAGCACCCCGAGCGGGCCTGCGCGAGCGGAGCAAAACCGACAAACGCAAGCGCATCATCGAGGCGGCGCGCGCTGTGTTCATCGAGCATGGCTACGAGGCGGCGACTACCCGCGAGATCGCCACGCGGGCTGACGTGTCCACCGGCACGGTATTCGTCTACGCCAAGGACAAGCGTGACTTGTTGCTGCAGGTGGTCAACGACGAGCTCGACGCGGTCAATCTCAAAGGACAAGCATTGCTGGAAAGACCGGGCTCGCTGCGCGAAAGATTGCTACCGTACTTCGAGCTCCGATACCGCTACTGGGCCAGCGAACCGCGGCTGGCGCGTCCGGCGCTGCGCGAGACGTCCGAATTTCTGGCGCCGGGGGCTACCCACGGCGAAGAGGCGCATCGCTTCTACGCCCGCCGCCCGGTGATCTTGGGCCACATCGAACAGATGGTGCGCGCTGCACAGAAAAGCGGAGAAGCACAGGATGACGTGCCCGCCGACCAGATCGCTTCGCTTATCTTCAGCCTGTACCTGATCGAGGTGCGCCGCTGGCTGAACGACGAGCCGCCAAGGCTCGCCAGTGGCATGAAGCGCCTGAGCGCCGTGCTGGGATTGTTTGTGCGGGGCATCTTGAGCCCCGGCCATGAATGGTGCCGCTTGTCGGAACCACCATCAAGCCGGCAAGCGTTATGACAATTAGCGTCAGGACCATATCAGTACGCTGATACCGTCAGAAGTACCGTCAACTTATGCGCAAAGCCACGTTCTGCAAAGTCACGAGCTCTGGCTACATTCGGGCGAAACGATCTGTCGGCCGTTCGCTTGGCCATCGCGGTACACCAGCTTCACATAGGCCGCTTGGTCATCCGTAAAGGGTTACGTATGTCGGTTTCTTGATCAAGCCGTAGCAAAAAGCCTCTTTTACTTAGTGCCTGCCTGAGGGCGATATTTTTAAACCGAGTTGCCCATCGGCCACGATCACAATGCCGGCCGAGCCGGCTGAGCCGGCTGAACCGGCTGAACCGGTACAGATGTTAACTTGGACGGCTTTCCAAAACGAGCACAAGACGACGTGCGAAATGGCGCTGGACGGTGGCGTCTATCGGCCGGCGAGCCGCCAAATCGGCCGTTTGAGCCGCTTTCAGCACAGTCGGCAGGCAGCCGCCACCACAGTGTATGGAAACGCTCCAGAAGATGCTATCAATAGCATAGCATCATCACGCTACCGATGCTATGCTTTTGATAGCACCATTGTTACAACAAAAATAGCTATCGTGTATAGAAAATGAGCTGCGTTTTGATTGAAGGAAGCACCTTCCCCGGGGTGTAAAGACACCAACTTAGATGTTGAACTGTCGGCGCCGATCTCAACTTGACCCACCCTGCCGATCTCAACTTAACCCGGGAATGGGTGCCGGCGTTGTAGCTGC